>JAAFHU010000055.1 GCA_013297645.1 Actinomycetota bacterium | reverse complement strand
GTCGATGGAGAGGTTGCGGTGCAGAATGCCGATGCCGCCCTGGCGCGCCATGGCGATAGCCATGCGCGACTCGGTGACGGTGTCCATGGCCGACGAGAGCAGCGGGCTGGCCACGGTGATTCGCCGGGTGAGGCGCGAGGTCGTGTCAGCCTCGCTCGGGATCACGTCCGTGTGCCCGGGCAGCAGCATCACGTCGTCGTAGGTGAGTCCGATAAAGCCGAACGGGTCGGGCTGGTCCATGAGTCCCCTTGGGTCAAGCGCTGTGAAAGAACCCGGGATGCCTCGCTGAATACCGGTACCCAATATTAACGGCACTCGCGCCCAACTATTCCGCCACGAGGGCGAAAAAAGCTATACGTCGCCGCCGAGATAGGCCGCCTTGACGGCCGGGTCGGCAGCGAGCTTCTCGCCCGGGCCGCTGCGAACGATCTTGCCGGTCTCGAGAACGTGCGCGACGTCCGAGCGCTTGAGCGCCTGGTTGGCGTTCTGCTCGACCAGTAGCACCGTGGTTCCCTGCGCCTTGATCTCGTCGACGATCGAGAAGATCTGGCGGATCAGCTTCGGGGCGAGACCCATCGATGGCTCGTCGAGCAGCACCAGTCGCGGTCGCGCCATGAGGGCTCGGCCCATGGCCAGCATCTGCTGCTCACCGCCCGACATCGTGCCGGCAGCCTGCTTGACGCGCTCCTGCAGGCGCGGGAACAGACCGAAGACGCGCTCGAGGTCCTCGCGGTACGCAGCGCTGCGGCGGTCCTTGCGCAGCAGCGCGCCCATCTCGAGGTTCTCCATGACGGTCATGCCGGGAAAACAGCGGCGACCCTCGGGCGACTGGGTCAGGCCCATCTTCACCCGCTCGTAGGGCTTGGCGTTGGTGATGTCCTTGCCGTCGAAGAAGACCGAGCCCGAGTGCACCTTGCGCAGCCCGGAGATCGTCTTGAGGGTCGTCGTCTTGCCGGCTCCGTTGGCGCCGATCAGGGTGGTGATCGTGCCCTCCTCGACGGAGAACGAAATGCCGCGGATTGCCTCGATGTGGCCGTAGTTGACGTTCAGGTCACGAATCTCAAGCAGCGTCATCGTCCGCCTCCTCAGTTCCAAGGTAGGCCGCGATCACGGCAGGGTTCTTTTGAATCTCCGAGGGGGTTCCCTCGGCGATCTTGCGACCGAACTCGAGAACGACGATACGGTCGCAGACGCCCATGACCAGCTTCATGTCGTGCTCGACGACGAGCACGGTGAACCCGAGATCACGGATCTGGCGGATGAGGTCCATCAGCCGCAGCTTCTCTGCCGGGTTGAAGCCGGCAGCCGGCTCGTCGAGGCAGATGAGCTTGGGGTTGGTGGCGAGGGCACGGGCGATCTCCAGGCGGCGCTGGTCGCCGTACGAGAGGTTGACCGAGATCTCATCCGGCTGCGCACCGACACCGACCAGCTCGAGCAGCTCGACCGCGCGGCGCTTGTTCTCCGGCTCGACGCGACGGAAGTACGGCGTGCGGAACAGCGCCCGCAGCAGTCCGACCTTGCTGTGCACATCGGCGCCGACCAGCACGTTGTCCAACGCGCTCATCGACGGGAACAGGCGGATGTTCTGGAAGGTGCGCGCGATGCCGAGCTTGGTGATCTGGTAGCGCTTGCGCTTCGCCAGGGACTTGCCGTCGAGGCTGATGGTTCCGCTGGTGGCAGCGTAGACACCGGTGATCACGTTGAAGCAGGTCGTCTTGCCAGCGCCGTTCGGGCCGATGAGACCGAGGATCTCGCCCTTCTTGATCGTCATGCTCACGTCGTCGAGGGCGACGACGCCGCCGAACTTGATCGTTACTGCTTCTAGCTCGAGAAGGATGTCTTCTGACTCAGACAATCTCGGCCCCCTCTTCTAGCTTCTGGACTTCTTTCTCCGCCTGCGCCACACGCTTCTTCTGGCGCCCCGGGAACAGGCCCTGGGTGCGGAAGGAGACGATGACGATGAGCGCGATACCGAAGACCAGCAGGCGCCAGTCGGCGAACTCGCGGAAGCGCTCCGGCAGATAGGCGACGATGACCGCGCCGAGGATCGCTCCCCAGCGGTTGCCGGCGCCACCGATGACGACTGCCGCGACGAAGAGCAGCGACAGCATGAGCGGGAAGCTCGGCGGGTTGATGAATCCGACGCGCGTTGCGTACATCGCTCCGGCCAGGCCGCCGATGCAGGCTCCCATCGCGAAGGCGAGCAGCTTGAACTTGAAAGTGGGAACGCCCATGAGCTCGGCGACGTCCTCGTCTTCGCGAGTCGCCTCCCACGCACGGCCGACCCGGCTGTTCTTGATGAGCATGTCGGCGCAGATCACCAGGATGATCGTCGTGAGGATCATCCAGAAGTACGGCGTCGCGTCGAGCACACCGAAGTGGAGCACCTTGGTCACCCGGTCGTCGATGGTCGGGTAGCCGTACTGCCAGCTGAGGTGGGGAATCTGGAACAGCCCCTCCTCCGGCCCGATGTCGGGCGGCGACGGGATCGAGTTGATGCCGCCTGCCCCGCCGAGCCAGTCGGTGTTGCGGGCGACGATGCGGATGATCTCACCGAAGCCCATGGTGACAATGGCCAGGTAGTCGCCGCGCACGCGCAACGTCGGGGCTCCGAGCAGCACGCCCGAGGCCATGGTGACGACGAGTGCGAGCGGCAGCGCCAAGAAGAACGGCCACTGGCCGTGCTCCGACGTGACGACACCGACCGTGTAGGCGCCGACGGCGTAGAAGCCCACGTAGCCGAGGTCGAGGAGTCCGGCGTAGCCGATGACGATGTTGAGGCCGAGGGCGACGAGAACGTAGGTTCCGACCGTGAAGAGCACGCCGGAGAAGTCCGAGTTCTCGGTGTTGATCAGCGGCAGGTGCAGGATCGGGAGTGCGTAGATGAGCAGCACGCCGACGGTGCGGAGCGGGTACTTGACCGACTTCATACCGAGCACGCGGCCCACCGGCTCGAGCGCGGTGCCGACGCGGTCGGCCACCGGGGCAAGCCTCGCCCGAAGGCCGGAGATGATGTTGTTCATGCGCGGGCCCTTCCGAGGGATTCACCGAGAAGACCGGACGGGCGAACGAGGAGCACGAGCACGAGCAGCACGAAGGCGGTCACATCGCGCCACTCGGAGCCGAGGATTCCCGACGCGTAGTTCTCGGCGATGCCGAGGATCAGGCCACCGAGAAGAGCCCCGCGCAGGTTGCCGATACCGCCGAGCACGGCCGCGGTGAAGGCCTTGACGCCGAGCACGAAGCCGACGTTGAAGCCCGTCGCGCCGACCTTGATCATGTAGAGGGTCGCTGCGACACCGGCCATGACACCGCCGATGAGGAAGGTGAGGCGCACGACGTTCGTCGAGTTCGCACCCATGAGCGACGCTGCTTCGGGGTCCTGCGCCACTGCGCGGATCTGCCGGCCGAAGCTCGTGCGCCGAATGAACTGGTCGAGCACGAACATCATGATGAGCGCCGAGATGATGATGAGCAACTCGGTGTCGCGCACCATGTAGTTGCCGATCTGCAGCACCGGCTCCGGCTTGATCTCGACCGGGAGGGTCGAGGTGTTGCGCGGGTTGTTGACGTAGTCGCCGAGCACGCCCTGCAGGCCGAGGAATCCGGCGATCTTGTCGCGGAGTCCCATGATCTCGGAGAGCACGAACGACGCGCCGATCGCCGAGATGAGGATGATGTACTTCGGCGCGTTCTGCCGCACCAGTCGGCGGTACGCGAAGCGCTCGACGATGAGCGCCACACCACCCGACATGAGTACGGCCGCCACGAGGGCGATCGCCAGGTAGCCGGCGGCACCCGCGAGGGATGAGGTGCCGGACGCACCGAGAAGGGTGAGTACCCATACAACAGCGTATGTGCCCCACATGAACACTTCAGAGTGCGCGAAGTTGATGAGCTGGAGTACGCCGTAGACCAGGGTGTACCCCAGTGCAACGAGGGCGTAGACCGAGCCGAGAACCAGACCGGTGATGGTCAGCTCGGCGAAGTTGCCAATGAGAAATTCCACGTGTCGCCTGTCGAGAGTTTTGTCGAAAGACCGCGGCTGGGGCGGGTGCCCCAGCCGCGGTCTGTGATCTAGCTACTGCTGTGATCTAGATAACAGAGCTAACTAGTCGATCGCGACGGGCGCCTCGAAGTCGCCGTCCTTGACGAGGTAGTAGTACACGCCACCAGCGCCATCGATCTCACCGTTGTCGGCGAACTTGATGTGCTTGGTGATGCCCTCTGCGTCGTAGCCGGCAACCCAGGCGAGGACGTCCTCGCGGGTGGTGTTGCCCTCGCCGATGCCGCTGAGGATAACCCAGGCAGCGTCGTAGGCCTCGGTCGAGTAGACGCCGATCGAGCCCTTGTCGGACACGGTCAGGGCGTCCCACTTGGCGACGAAGTCGTCACCGGCAGCGCCGGCAGCGGCCGTCAGGTAAGCACCCTCGGATGCCTCGCCAGCGGTCTCGATGAAGGTCGACTCGAGCGATCCGTCGCCCGAGGCGTAGGTGCCCTCGAAGCCGGCTGCGGTGAGCTGCTTCTGGATGAGGCCTGCGTCGGTCGCGTAACCGGCGTAGTAGACAGCCTCAGCACCCGAAGCGGTGACCTTGGTGACGGTTGCAGAGAAGTCCGTGGTCGAACCCTTCTCGACGGAGTCGCTGCCGATGACCTTGTCGCCAAGGGCGTCCTTGATGCCGTCGCCGAGGCCAACACCGTAGGCGGAGGCGTCATCGATGACGAAGACGGTCTTCGCGCCGACGACGTCGGTCAGCAGCTTCGCGGCGGCGGGTGCCTGAGCACCGTCGTTCGCGACAACGCGGAAGAAGGTCGACCAGCCCTGCTCGCTGAGCGAGACGCGGGTAGCGGACGGCGAGACGGTGACGAGACCGGCCTCGGAGTACGCCGGCTCGGTGGCCTCGGTCTCACCCGAGAATGCCGGGCCAACGACGCCGAGAACATCGGCGTTGTTGATCAGGTCGGCGGCGAGGGCCGGAGCCTGTGCCGGGTCGCCCTGCGAGTCGGAGTAGATGGCGGTAACGGTCGGACCGTCGGGGTATGCGGCTGCGTAGTCAGCAAGCGCGATCTCGATGCCAGCCTTGGCGTACTCGCCGTACTTGGCGTCGGCGCCGGTGAGCGGGCCCTGGTATGCGATGGAGAACGACTCGGTCGAGCCGCTGCCTCCCTCGGTGGTGTCAGCCGGTGCTGCGCAAGCGCTGAGCACAAGTGCGCTCGCGACGCCTACAACGAGCAGCTGGCTCGCCTTGATTGCCCTCATCGGGTCCTCCTAGTGTTTTCTGTCTTTCAGATGTGATTGCTGGAATGTAATCAAGCAACTCCGCCACCGAGCCTGTGTGCGTGTCGCCACGGCTGTCGCCGAAAGGTTCCACGCGCGCTTGATCGGCAGTTGGGTGAGTTCACCTTAGTGCGAGTTTGTTTCGAGAGAAAGCGCTGATTGTTTCATAGCGATTTCTTGCCCCGTATTACGCGGATCAGCGCGAAGAAATGACGCGAACAGGTGCGAGAACGTTATCTGCGTTATAGGCGTAAACAGTCCAGGGAGACGCCGCGACGTCTCCGTCGACCGTGAAATCCACGGGCCCCGAGACACCGGTGTAGTCGATGTCGGGCTCCGTCGAGAGCACGTCGAGGCATTGGCCGAAGCTGGTGCACGGAATGCCCGTGGCCGACACGGTCGGCAGCAGACGCGCGATGGCTGGGCCACCATCATCCCCCGCTCGGATCGCGGCGAGTGCCGCGAGGACTGTCGCGTCGTAGGCCTCGGCCGCGTAGCGCACGGTGCCCAGCCCTGGGTCGGCCTGTTTCAACCGCGCAACGAAGGCGTCGTCGGGCCGCGCGCCCTCGAGCAGCCCATTCGCCCCCTCGAGCACGCCGGCAGCCAGCTGCTGCGAGTAGTCGCCGAGGTTCTGGCTCGTGAGCCAGAGCGTGCTGCCGCCGAGCTTCGCCTCGGTGAGTGCGGTGACGAGTGCTGTGGTCTGCGCGGAGGCCTCGGCGGGAGTCGCCAGCACCACCGCATCCGGCTTGGCCTTCGTGGTCTTCGTGATGATGCTCGTGAACGAGGTGGCCGACTTCGCGAAGGAGCCGGAGTAGCCGAGGGTGAGGCCCTGCTCCTCGACCGCCGCTGTGAGTGATTCGAGCAGCGCGGCGCCGTTCGCATCGTCGAGGTAGACGTAGGCCACCGTCGTGGCGCCCGCGTCGGCCAACTCGGCGGCGAGCACGCTGCCCTGGTCGGCATAGCTGCCGACGGTGCGGAAGACGAGGCCGGCGTCATCCAGTGTCGTCACTGAGGGGGCGGTGGCAGACGGCGAGATGAGCGGCACGCCCGCCGCGATCACCGGCTCGACGAGTCGCTCCGCGAGGGCGGATGACGTCGGTCCGATGACCACATCGACGCCCTTCGCCACCAGCTCGGCGTAGGCCGCCTCTGCCGTGTCGGTCGAGCTATCGCCGGAGTTGCGGTGGAAGACCTCGACCGGAACGCCGTTGACGCCGCCCGCCTCGTTGATCTCGCGCACGGCGGCCTCGACGCCGGCGACTTGCGCGGTGCCGTAGGGGCCTGTCGTCGCGAAGAGCGTTCCGATGCGCAGCACTCCGTCGCCGGTGACGGCGTAGGTCGGCGACGGGGTCGGGGTGGGCATCGGCGCCCCCAGGTCAGAGCAGCCGCTCAACGAGGCCGCGAACACCAGGCCGATGGCTGCCAGAGCGGTGCGCGACACGGTGTTCCTTTCGCCGAGGTGGTTACCGGAACCCTACCGGCTGCCTAGACCGGTTCGACCACGGCACGGCGGGCCACGCGATTGCTGCGCAGCATGTCGATCGTCAGCACCACGAGTGCCACCCAGACCAGCGTGAAACCGACCCAGCGAGCGACGGGCATGTCCTCCCGGAAGATGAATACACCGATAAGGAACTGGATGACCGGAGCGAAATACTGCGTCAGCCCCAGATAGACGAGCGGCAGCCGCCGCGCGGCCGCGGCGAACAGCAGCAGCGGAATCGCCGTGATGCCCCCGGCGAGCAGCAGCAGGACGGTGTGCCCCGTTCCCGCGGTGCCCATGGCGAGCCCACCGTTGAGGGCGATGACGACGACGGCGACGGCCGCCACCGGGGCCAGCCAGGCCGTCTCGATCGTCAAGCCGCTGATGGCGTCGACACGGCCGCCGACCTGCTTCTTGATGAAGCCGTAGAGGCCGAAGGAGAAGGCGAGCGCGAGCGCGATCCACGGGAACTTGCCGTAGTTGACCGCGAGAACGAGCACGGCGAGGGCGCTGAACCCGATGGCGACCCACTGCAACGGCCGCAGCCGCTCGCGCAGAACGATGACGCCGAGCAGCACGGTGACGATCGGGTTGGTGAAGTAGCCGAGCGAGGCCTCGACGACGTGGCCGCTGAGCGCGGCGAAGACGTAGACGAGCCAGTTGATGAGGATGAAGACGCCCGCGGCGCCCATGATGAGCATGGTGCGGCGATCGCGCAGGATCACGACGAGCGCCGGCCACCCGCGGGTGACGGTCAGCAGCAGGGCGCAGAAGACGAGCGAGAGCAGCACCCGCCAGGCGACAACCTCGACAGCGCCGGCCGGCGCAAGAGCCGCGAAGTACAGGGGGAGGAATCCCCAGAGCACGTAGGCGGCGACCGCGAAGGCGACGCCGACCCCGGTGCGCTGCTGTTCTGGCATTGCCTCAGCCTAGGCGCGCGAAAGGGCCCGGCTCTGACGAACCGGACCCTCTGGCAGTAATGCGCGTGTAGTTGGCTAGCGAACTACGACGGCGAGCACGTCGCGGGCCGAGAGCACGAGGTAGTCGACGCCGCCGTACTTCACCTCGGTTCCGCCGTACTTGGAGTAGATGACCTTGTCGCCCACGGCGATGTCGAGCGGGACGCGGTTGCCGTTGTCGTCAATGCGACCCGGTCCAACGGCGACGACCTCGCCCTCCTGGGGCTTCTCCTTGGCAGTGTCAGGAATGACGAGACCCGAGGCAGTGGTGGTTTCTGCTTCGACCTGCTGGATGACAATGCGATCCTCGAGCGGCTTGATGGCGACCGACACGGTTGACCTCTTCTTTCTGGAATTGCACGAAAACTGTGGTTGGCATTCTCACGGGGAGAGTGCCAAAGCAACTATAGCCGCGGGTTGGCACTCAATCAACGCGAGTGCCAATTGCTACGGTTGCACCATGGAGCAATCGGAGCTGCGCGAGCTGTTGACCGCCGACGGCCTGCGGCTGCTCGATTCGCTGCCGCGCTGGGATTCGGCCAGCGACGTCGTGCGCTCGGTGAGCGAGTTGCGCAAAGCCGGCCACTCGCCCGTGCTCGTCGCCGCGGTGCTGCACCAGTCGCGGCTGCGCGCCAAGGCGGAGGCCAAATTCGGTCCCTTCGCCGCGCGCATGCTCTTCACCACTGCCGGCCTCGAGCAGGCGACCCGCCTCTCGGTGGCGGCCCTGCACGCCGGCCGCTTCCGCGACGCGGGGCTCACCCGCATTGCCGACCTCGGCAGCGGCATCGGGGCCGACGCACTCGCCCTGGCCTCCCTCGACCTGCTCGTCACTGCCGTGGAGCTCGACGAGGTGACAGCCGCCCTCGCCGCCTACAACCTGGCCCCCTGGTCGAACGCGAGCGTCGTCAACGAGGATGCCACCGGCTTCGACCTCGACGGCTTCGACGGGGCGTGGCTCGACCCGGCCCGGCGCTCCAACGGCCGCCGCCTCAACGACCCGGCCGACTGGACCCCCTCGCTCGACTTCGCTTTCGGGCTCGCCTCGCGGCTGCCCGTGGGCGTCAAGCTCGGCCCCGGCATCGACCGCGACCTCATCCCGCCCGACAGCGAGGCGCAGTGGGTGTCGGTCGATCACGAGGTGGTCGAGCTCGGCGTCTGGTTCGGGCCACTCGCTCGCGCCGGCGTCGCACGGGCGGCCCTCGTCATCGCCAACGGCCGCAGCGCAGAACTCACGGCCGCGGGCGATAGCGACGATGTTGACGCCGGGCCGCTCGGCGAGTTCGTCTACGAGCCTGACGGCGCCGTCATCCGTGCGCGGTTGATCGGAGACCTCGGTCGACAGATACAGGGGCGGATGCTCGACCCCCAGATCGCCTACCTCACGGCCGATGAGGCGGTCCCCACCCCCTTCGCCTCGTGCTTCCGCGTGCGCGAGACCTTCGCCTTCGACGAGCGCGTGCTCAAGCGGGAGCTCGCCGCCCGCGGCATCGGCGTGCTCGAGATCAAGA
This sequence comes from Actinomycetota bacterium, assembly GCA_013297645.1. Classification (GTDB taxonomy): domain Bacteria; phylum Actinomycetota; class Actinomycetes; order Actinomycetales; family Microbacteriaceae; genus Conyzicola. The sequence goes on along the minus strand of JAAFHU010000055.1, from coordinate 5,049 downwards.
AACGGGGCGTCGACATCGACCCGGCTGTGCTGCGCAAGCGGCTCGCGCTCAAAGGAACCGAGTCCGCGACACTCATCGTCGCGCGAGTGGGCGAGCGCCGCATTGCCGTGCTCGCCGACCGCGTCAGCTGAGCAGCTGGGAGAAGTAGTTCACCCAGATCGCGCTGTAGATGAGCGAGAAGGCGATGCCGAGGTAGCCGGTGAAGAGGCCGGTGAGCCAGTAGCCCTTCGCGTGCGGGTGGCGCGCCGCGGCGAGGTGGCCGGTGATGACGGCTGCCGCGTTGAGGAGGAAGCCGAAGCCGAAGAACGAGAACAGCAGGCCGCCCACGCCGAGGATCATCGAGGCGACCGAGAGGCCCTTCGGCAGCTGGGGGGCGCGGTAGTAGGGCTGTGGCGCCGCGTAGGGGGTGAAGACCGGCGCGACGGGGGCCACCGGAGTGCCGCCGGCAGGCGGGTGGGCGATCGGTGGGGTGTTGTCGGTCACGGTGGCTCCACGGTCGAATCGGTGTGGGTTGCATGCTAGCCGGTCGCCCTGGCCCTCGGCCTATGATCGATTACCGGGCGAGAGGAGTATCACGGTGAGGCGCAGTGCTGTCGTGCTCGCGGCGGGAGGCGCCGTCGCCTGCCATGTCGCGGCCGCGGTCTACTTCGCGGGCCACGACCCCTATACGTCCGAGATTCTGCCGCCGTGCCCCGTGCTGCAGCTCACTGGCTGGCAGTGCCCGGGGTGCGGCGGCATCCGCGCCTTCTCGTCGCTGCTGCACGGCGACATCGTGCAGTCCGTCGCGATGAACCCGCTGCTGCTCGCGCTCTACGCGGCCGCGGCGCTCATCACCGCGTCCGCGATCGCGACGACGAAGGCCAGATCACGCCTTGGCAATAATCTGGCCTTCGCCGCACTGGCGCTGGTGGTAGCCGCCGGGCTCTATTCCGCCGTCGTGCGCAACCTGCTGGCGGCGTGAGCTCTAGTAGCTGTAGAACGCGCCGGAGCTCGATGCCCAGAGGATAACCACGAGGAAGAGCACCCAGAGCAGGGCGATGCCGATCGTCGCATACCCGGTGATGATTCCCGTCAGCCAGAAGGCCTTGGCATAGGGCTGGCGCTTGGTCGCGAGGTGACCCGTGATGACGGCGGCAATACCGAACAGCAGGCCACTGCCGTAGCAGAAGGAGAACAGCACGCCCGCAATGCCGAGCACCATGGAGGTGATCGACAAACCCTTCGGCGGCTGGGGAACGTAGGGGCCGTAGGCGTAGGGCTGCGGGGCGCCGGGCGCCGCAGCGGGAGCAGCGCCGGGGGCCGCGTAGGGGTTCGGCTGCGCGTACGGGTTGGGCTGCTCGGCGGCAGCGGCGGCGGGCGGCGCCGCGGCAGGTGCGGCAGCGGCGGGTGCCTCTTCCACGGGCGTCACGGTTGCCGGCGGCACGGCAGGCGGAACCACCTTGGGCTCGGCCTTCTTGCGCGGGCGCGCTACCGGCTTCTCTGCAGGCTCTGCGCCGCTACCGGCCAGGTCGACGATCGGGGGGATCGGGATCGGCGGCACATCGGAGGGGTCTTTGTCAGCCACGGTTGCTACTCCACGCTCAAGGGGTCATCGGATTCATCCACGCTATCGCGTGGTTTGCACAAACTCACTAACGGCAGACGATTACGCCTGAATGACCGTGACGGGCAGAGTCGAGTCGGCCCCGAAGTCCAGGGTCGAGGGCCGACGGCCGGCCGCGACGAGCTGTGCGCCCAGGGCGGCAATCATGGCTCCGTTGTCGGTGCACAGCGACAGCGGAGGCACGCGCAGCTCGATCCCCGCTGCGGCACAACGCTCGGCTGCGAGCTCGCGCACCCGCGCGTTGGCGACGACTCCGCCGCCGAGCAGCAGGCGGGGCACCCCGTGGTCGTGGCAGGCGGCGATGGCCTTGGTCAGCAGCACGTCGGCGACCGCCTCCCTGAAGCTGGCCGCGACATCCGCGAGGGGCAGCTCGTCGCCGCTGTCGCGCTTCTGCTCCACCCAGCGGGCGACCGCCGTCTTGAGTCCGCTGAACGAGAAGTCGTAGCGGTGCTTCTCGAGGTCCTTCTGGTGGGTGAGCCCGCGGGGAAAACGGATCGCCGCCGGGTCGCCGCCGACGGCAGCGCGGTCGATCTGCGGACCGCCGGGATACGGCAGACCGAGCAGGCGGGCGACCTTGTCGAAGGCCTCCCCCGCCGCGTCGTCGATCGTCTCGCCGAGCAGCTCGACGTCGTCGATGAGGTCGCGCACGAGCAGCAGGCTGGTGTGGCCGCCGCTCACCAGCAGGGCGATCGTTGGCAGCTCGATGTCGCTGCCATCCTCGCGCAGCACATCGGCGCCGACGTGCCCGACGAGGTGGTTGACGGCGTAGAGCGGCTTGTCGAGCGAGATGGCCAGCGCCTTGGCGGCAGCGACACCGACCATGAGCGCACCGGCGAGGCCGGGACCGCTGGTGACGGCGATCGCATCCAGCTCGTCGAGGGTGACCCCCGCAGTGCGCAGGGCCTCCTCGAGGGCCGGAACGATCGCCTCGAGGTGCGCTCTGGCGGCGACCTCGGGCACGACGCCGCCATAGCGGGCATGCTCGTCCATCGAGCTGGCGATGACGTTGGCGAGCAGCTGCTGGCCGCGCACGATGCCGATGCCGGTCTCGTCGCAGCTCGTCTCGATGCCGAGCACCAGGGGGGCGGTCATGCGGTCACCACCTGCGGGGCCGGCAGACGTAGGCGCATGATGATCGCATCCACGCCGTCGGGTTGGTAGTACTTCTTGCGCAGGTCGATCTGCTCGAAGCCGAGCGACTCGTAGAGGTGCTGCGCAGCCGGATTGTCGGCGCGCACCTCGAGAAACACCTCGTCGGCTCCGCGCGTGCGGGCCTCGCTGAGCAGCGCGTTCATCAGGGTGCGCCCGAGGCCGTGGCCGCGTGCGCCCTCGACAACAGCAATGGTCTGGATGTCGGCCTGGCCGGCACCGCGCGGCGCCAGCAATCCCCCGTATGCAACAAGCACAGGGCCTTCACCCCCGTCGCCGAGCGCCACGAGGTAGTAGGTGTGCGCGTTGGCGAGCTCCGCGTGCATGAGCTCGGAGCTCCACGCGTCGTTCGCGAAGGTCGCCGTCTCGATCACCATGATCGCGTCGAGGTCGTCGACCCCGGCCCGCCGCAGCAGCCAGGTCATCAGCTCACCCGCTTCGGGCCGGCCGACATCGTCACGTCGGGTGAGCGCAGGTAGAGCGCCTCGCTGCCAGCGAAGCTGCGCCCGTGCACGTACATCGCCTCGGCGAGCAGGCCCAGCTGGGCGGCGCTGACAGTCGCGGCGTCGAGCCGCGCATAGCCGTCGGGAGTGGGCAGGTCGTCGGGCTTCGCCAACGCGGGCCCCTCCAGCCGAGTAGGCAGGCCGTCGGCGTCGGGCGCGCCGAAGAGCGACCAGTAGACCTCGCGGCGGCGGGCATCGGTCGTGACGAGCGTCGGCTCGGTGCGGCCGAAGGCGAGGGCGTCGTGGCTGACCATGGGGATGACCGGCTTGCCGGCCCCGAGCGCGAAGGTGCGGGCGGCCGCGATGCCCACCCGCAGTCCGGTGAAGGGTCCGGGGCCCATACCCGCGACAACGCCGCTCAGCTCGCTGATCGCGATGCCCGACTCGGTGAGGCAGTCGGCGATGAAGCTGCCGATCACCTCGGCATGGCCGCGGGTGTCGGCGGAGTCGCGCGACGCGAGCACTCCGCGGTCGCGGTCGACGATGGCGACGCTCGTTCCAGCCGAGGTGTCGATAGCGAGAAGCACTTAGCTAGCCAACCACGAGAGGTCGGCCCAGCGCTGACCGTGGCCGGTGACGGTGACCGTGCGGGGCTCCACGCCATCCTCGGTCTCCACCCCGCCGACGGGTCGCACGATATCGAGCTCGAGCCACGTGTCGGTGATGCCGTCGAGCAGCCCGGCGCCCCACTCCACGACGGTGATCGAGCGCTCGAAGTCGATGTCGAGGTCGTCGAGCTCGACGGCGCTCTGCAGGCGGTAGGCGTCGACGTGCACGAGCGGCGCACCTCCCTCACGCGGATGCGTGCGCGCGAGCACGAAAGTCGGACTCGTCACAGCGCCGCGCACCCCCAGCGCCTCGCCCAGGCCGCGGGTCAGCGTCGTCTTGCCCGCGCCGAGCTCGCCGTTGAGCGCGACGAGGTCACCGGCCTGCAGGCGGCTGGCGATGAGCGCGCCGAGAGCGGCCATCGCCTCGGGCGTGGCGACGATCATCGCTCGTACCGGCGCACGACCCTCGGTCCGATGCGCGTGACGATCTCGTAGTTGATGGTGTCGGCGGCCGCGGCCCAGTCGTCGGCGCTGGGCACGCCGTCCGCCGGGTTGCCGAAGACGATCGCCCGGTCGCCGACCTTCACCGGGGCGTCGCCGACGTCGACGATGAACTGGTCCATGGCGATGCGTCCGCTGACGCGGTAGGTGTGGCCGTTGATGCTGACCGGGCCGGCGTTCGAGGCGTGCCGCGGCATCCCATCGGCATAGCCCAGGGGCACGAGCGCGACGGTCGTCTCGCGATCGGTCGTGTAGGTGTGGCCATACGAGAGCCCGCTGCCGGCCGGAACCCGCTTGACGTTGACGACGGCCGCGCTCACCTGCATGGCGGGTGTCAGAGCGACCGGAACGGACTCGTCCTGCTCGAAGGGGGTGAGGCCGTAGGCGCCGATGCCGATGCGCACCATCGAGAAGTGGCCGGCGGGCAGCTGCAGGGTGCCGCCGGTCGCCGTCAGGTGCACTACCTCGGGGTCGAGCCCCGCGGCGCGCGCCTGCTCGAGGCCGGCGGTGAAGCGGGCGAGGTGCTGCTGGTCGATCGCGGAGCCGGCGCTCGAGAGGTGGCTGAACAGGCCGCGAACGTGGATCGCACCTGCGGCCTGCAGCTCAGCCGCCCGCTCGAAGAAGCTGGGCCACTCGCTCGCAGGTACCCCGTTGCGGCCGAGTCCGGTGTCGAGCTTGACCTGCACGTTCGCGCGGCCCTCGGCCGCGGCCACCCGCTCGAGCTGCTCGAGGTAGTGCACCCCGA
>JAAFHU010000054.1 GCA_013297645.1 Actinomycetota bacterium | reverse complement strand
GAAGGGCATCCTGCACACGAGCGGCGGGTACCTCACCCACGTCGCCACGACGCACAAGAACGTGTTCGACCTCCACCCCGAGACCGACGTCTACTGGTGCACCGCCGATGTCGGCTGGATCACCGGGCACAGCTACGTCGTCTACGGTCCGCTCGCCAACGGCGCGACCCAGGTCATGTACGAGGGCACCCCCGACACCCCGCACGCGGGCCGCTGGTGGGAGCTGATCGAGAAGTACAAGGTGTCGATCTTCTACACGGCGCCCACCGCGATCCGCTCGTTTATGAAACTGGGACGACAGATTCCCGACGGATTCGACCTCAGCTCGCTGCGCGTGCTCGGCAGCGTGGGCGAGCCCATCAACCCCGAGGCGTGGATCTGGTACCGCGACGCCATCGGCGGCGGCCACACCCCGATCGTCGACACCTGGTGGCAGACCGAGACCGGCGGCATCATGATCAGCGCGCTCCCCGGCCAGACCACCCTCAAGCCGGGGGCCGCGCAGAAGGCGCAGCCCGGAATCTCGATCGAGATCGTCGGTGAAGACGGCAGCCGCGTGGATCCTCCCCAGGGAGGACTGCTCGTTGCTACCGAGCCGTGGCCCGGCATGCTGCGCGGCATCTGGGGCGACCCGGAGCGCTTCACAGAGACCTACTGGTCGCGCTTCAGCGCCGATGGCGCCTGGCGCTACTTCGCCGGCGACGGTGCGCACGTCGACGCGGACGGCGACATCGTGCTGCTCGGGCGCGTCGACGACGTCATGAACGTCAGCGGCCACCGCCTCAGCACGCAAGAGATCGAGTCCGCGCTCGTGTCGCACCCGATCGTCGCCGAGGCCGCGGTCGTTGGCGCAGTCGATGAGGCCACGGGTCAGGCGGTCGTCGCCTTCGTCATCCTGCGCAGCGACCAAGAGCACGCGCAGACTGCGGATGAGGCCAGCACCCTGCTGCGCGCCCACGTCGCCACACAGATCGGCGCGATCGCGCGCCCCCGTCAGATCTTCATCGTGTCGGAGCTGCCGAAGACCCGCAGCGGCAAGATCATGCGGCGCCTGCTGCAAGACGTCGCCGAGGGTCGCGAGCTCGGCGACACGACGACACTGACCGACGCGAACGTCATGCAGATCATCACCGACAAGTTGAAGTAACGGCGATCGAGCCTGTCGAGATCTCGGCAGGCTCGATCAACGGTTACGCGAACTCAACTATCAGTTCGACTTCCACGGGCGAGTCGAGCGGCAGCACCGCGACGCCCACGGCGCTGCGCGCGTGCTTGCCGAGGTCGCCGAAGATCTCGCCGAGCACCTCGGAGGCGCCGTTGATCACGCCGGGCTGGCCACTGAACGACGGGTCGGAGGCGACGAATCCGACGAGCTTGACGACGCGCGTCACGCGGTCGAGCGAGCCGATGGCGGCCTGGACGGCGGCGAGTGCGTTGAGGGCCGCGGTGCGCGCGTAGGCCTTCGCGTCATCCGCGTCGATTCCGGCGCCGAGCTTGCCGGTGGCCGGCAGCGCACCGTCGACGAAGGGAAGCTGGCCGGCGGTGAAGACGAGGTTGCCCGTCACCACGTAGGGAACGTAGGCGCCTGCCGGGGTGGCGAGGGCGGGAATCTCAATGCCGAGCTCGGCAAGACGAGTATCAATGGACATGCGGTTCGCTTTCGATCGGGCGCTTGAGATAGGCGACAAGCCCGCCTTCGGGGCCGGTGACGACCTGCACCAGTTCCCAGCCCTGGGAGCCCCAGTTGTTGAGGATTGCGGCAGTGTTGTGGATCATCAGCGGCGTCGTGAGGTATTCCCAAGTGGTCATTTGCGGCTTTCACTCAGCTAGTTGAAGAAAGGGGTCAAGTAGGATTACGGGCATGTCTGCCCAAAACACCCAGCCCCAAGGCGTCTTTGGAGCCATCGCAGGAATGCTTGGATTCAGCGTACTCGCTGGGGTCCTCGTGGCTGTGATGCTGACCCCGGGCCTCGCCGTCACCAGCCTCACGGCGAGCAACACCATCGGCATCTTCGACTCTCTCCCCGACTTCATCGACATCGGCGACCAGCCGCAGGAGAACAGGATCGTTGCCGTCGACGCGGACAACAACGAGATTCCTCTCGCAACGGTGTACAGCCAGAACCGCGAAGAAGTGAAGTGGGACGAGGTGTCGCAGTTCGTCAAGGACGCGACCGTCGCCGGTGAAGACCGCCGCTTCTACGAGCACGGCGGCGTCGACCTGCAGGGTCTGGTGCGTGCCGCTCTGGCCAACACGGTCGCCGGTGGCGTGCAGTCGGGCGCATCGACGCTGACGATGCAGCTCGTCAAGAACATCTACATTCAAGAGGCCCTGCAGTTCGACACCGAGGATGCCCGCAAGGCGGGTATCGCGAAGGCGCAGGAGACCTCGATCGACCGCAAGCTCAAAGAGATGAAGCTCGCGATCGGTCTGGAGAAGCGCTACACGAAGGACGAGATCCTTCTCGCCTACCTGAACATCGCCGGATTCGGCAACAACACCTACGGCATCGAGGCCGCTGCCCAGCGCTACTACGGCGTGAGCGCGGCCGAGCTCGACCTGCCGCAGGCGGCCAGCCTCGTGGCGATCGTGCAGCAGCCGGGTGTGCGCAGCCTCAACGACCCTGAGCACTACGCCTCCAACAAGGAGCGCCGCGACGTCATCCTCGGCAACATGCGCGTCGAGAACATGATCACGGACGCCGAGTACAAGGCCGCTCTGGCGGTGCCCGTCGACGACACGACCGTGCACCTCGCGGCGCCGTCCAACGGCTGCATCGCCGGCGCGGAGTACGCGCGCCAGTTCTGCGACTACATCGTCAAGAGCGTCAAAGACCTCAAGTCGCTCGGCGAGGATCCCGCGGAGCGCGAGGCGAACTGGAAGATCGGTGGCTACACGATCTACACCTCGCTCAACGTGGGATTGCAGCAGACCGCTCAGGAGACTCTGCGCTACTACGCCCCCGCCGACGAGACGAAGCTGGCTCTCGGAGCCTCCTCGACAGTTCTCGAGGTCGGCACCGGCCGCATCCTCGTGATGGCCCAGAACAAGGGCTTCGACGACACCCTCGACGGTGCCGGCGACGCCTACACCGCCATCAACTTCAATACCGACCAGCCCTACGGAGGATCGTCCGGATTCCAGGTGGGCTCGACCTACAAGGTCTTCACCCTGCTCAACTGGCTCCAGTCGGGGCACGGCCTCAACGAGGTGGTGAACGCCGAGGCGCGCACCGAGAACCAGGCATCATTCACCGACACCTGTGACGGCCCCTACGGCGGCACGTGGAAGTTCCGCAACGACTCCGGCGAGAAGGGCACGCGCACCGTCATGGCAGCTACTGCCGCCTCGGTCAACGGCGCCTACGTCTCCATGGCCCTCAAGCTGGACCTCTGCCAGACCAGGAAGATCGCCGAGAGCCTCGGAGTTCACACGGCCATTCGCAAGGACGACCCCGAGACCGCCTACGTCGAGGACAAGATCCTCTCGAACCCCTCGTCGATCCTCGGAACCAACGACATCGCCCCCATGACCGTGGCGGCGGCCTACGCGGCGCTCGCCAACGGCGGCACCTACTGCAAGCCGATCGCGGTCGACAAGATCAAGAACTCCGCGGGCGAGGAGCTTCCGGGGCAGCAGGTCGAATGCAGCCCGAGCCTCATCGACGCCGATGTCGCCGCCGCAGCGGTGTACGCCCTCAAGGGGGCCATGAACGGCTACGTGGCCAATCCGCGCGACGGCATCCCGCACATGGGCAAGACGGGTACCACGAACTCGTCGAAGCAGACCTGGGTCGTCAACTCGAGCACGGAGGTGACGAGCGTCACGTGGGTGGGAAACATCATCGGCGACTTCCCCATGCGTAACTATCGCAACGCCACCGGCTCGGGCGGTAACCTGCGCCACCTCATCTCGAGGGCCATCATGCTCGAGGCCGACGCGTACTACGGTGGCGGGGACTTCCCCGATCCGCCGGCCAACCTCATGACCGGCGCTGGAATCACCCTGGACAACTTTGTCGGCCAGACCCCGGAGAACGCCAAGTCGATCATCGAGGCGCGCGGACTGGTCTACGCCGACGGCGGTCAGGTCGACTCCGACCTTCCGCTCGGCCAGGTCGCCCAGACCGACCCGGCTGCCGGCACCGTCATGGCTGCGGGAATGACGGTCACCGTCTACACGAGCAATAACTCGATGAGTGCGCTGCCTGACGTGGTCACGGGCAATCCGGACTTCGCCACCGCGCAGGGCACACTGTCCACCGCGGGTTTCACCACCGTGTCGCAATACTGCGTGGTGACGGCCGACCCCGGTCTCGTCGCGAAGGTTCTTGAGAGCCAACCAACACCGGGATCCATCTATCGGCGCAGCAACGAGGTCAAACTCGGCGTTGGCGCGCTCAGCTGTTAGTGGCTAAGTCGACGGGCAGCACCATCGGCGCTGCCCTCGGCGTGGCTGCCGCAGCCGGCGCTGCGGCTTTCGCCTGGGGAAACCTGGTCGAGCGCAACCGCTTCACCGTGCGGCACGAGTTCGTGCCTGTTCTCGAGCCCGGCTCGCGACAGCTGACCGTGCTGCACCTCAGCGATCTGCACCTGGCACCGTGGCAGACCGCCAAGCAGGACTGGGTGCGCGCTCTCGCGGTGCTCGAACCCGACCTCATCGTCAACACGGGCGACAACCTTGGACACCCGGATGCGGTCGAGGCGGTCGCCTACGCACTCGAGCCCTTCAGCGGCACCCCCGGCGTCTTCGTGCACGGGTCCAACGACTACTTCGGCCCCTCGTTCAAGAACCCCTTCGCCTACTTCGGTGCTCCCTCGAAGCACCGTGAGGAGGCTGAGCCGCTCGATACCGCCGGCCTCGAGCGGGTGTTCGTCGACCGGTTCGGATGGTCCAATCTCAACAATGGTGTCGCGGCTATGACGGTCGGCGGATCGAATCTCGAATTCTTCGGCACCAACGACGCGCACCGCAACTGGGACAAGCTGGAGTCGCTGCCCCGCCTCATCGACGACATGCGCGAAGAGGAGAGCTGGTACGAGAGCACATCGACGGCGGTGCCGATCGGCGTCACCCACGCTCCATACCAGCGGGTTCTCAACTCCTTCGTGACGAACGGGGCGGAGATGATCTTCGCCGGCCACACCCACGGCGGCCAGGTGCGCATCCCCGGCCTTCCCGCCCTGGTGACCAATTGCGATATCCCGCGGGAGCAGGCACAGGGCCTCAGCGTCTGGCACCACGCGGGTCGCGCGTCATTCCTCAACGTGTCGGCGGGCCTCGGCACCTCGATTTACGCGCCCGTGCGCTTCGCCTGCCCGCCCGAGGCGGTGCTCGTGACATTGACGGCCGGAGATATCGGCTATTCTTGATTCGGCCCTCGGGCCACGGGTCTTACGACCATCGGGGTATGGCGCAGTTTGGTAGCGCGCGTCGTTCGGGACGACGAGGTCGCAGGTTCAAATCCTGTTACCCCGACTCAGGCATTGGAAAAGGGATCACTCTTGAGTGGTCCCTTTTTCAATGCCTGATGGCCTGGTCATCGCGGGGTCCCCGCGGCGCCGGTTCCGGCGCATTTCGCCCTGCGCATGAGGGTCCACCGCCGTGAGGCCGCGAAATGTGACGGCCGTGCCCGTGGGGCGCACCCCGACTGAAGTTTCACCAAAGGGGACCGCCTTCGGGCGGTCCCTTTTGGTGTAGCGTCATGGCCGCTGTCATAGCGGTGTCCCCGCCGTGCCGGTGGGGCCGTACCACCCGCAGCGGGCACCGTCGGCAGCGACCTCCTGAAAGGACGGACTCCCCCGCGAACGGCCGTCATTTCAGGAGGGCGTTAAGGGTGACCGCCTTGCGGCTGCTAAAGCCTCTACACTGTTGCCGAGTCGACACTCTCGTAGACCTCGCGATTGATCGATACCCGGTTCACCTAAGGAGTCCTGTGAGGCTTGCTCCTCTCGCAATTGCCGTCATTTCCCTGACCCTGGTGGGATGCACGAGCTCACAGTCCGAGTCCTCTGCGACCCCCGCCCCGGAGTCGTGCGCTGCGTACGCGAACCTGACTTCAGGCGCCAAGACGGCGAAGATCGAGCAGGATGCCGCCGCACTTCCCGTCAGCGAGGACACGGCGTACAGCGCGGAGGAGCTTTCTCGCCTCGTCGGAAGAAACTGTTCTGGCAAGGGAGACAGCCCTTACGCAGATGCCCTGGCTTCTGCCGTCGAGACCTATCAGGCGTCTCTCGAGAATGCGTCGTCCTTTGATTCGACTCCGGTGGAATTGACTGGCACGACTTTCTACATTGATCAGGAAGTCACTATCGCGCAGGGCTACACCTTCAATCTCAAGTTGGACCTTGATCTGGGCGACGCCGCTGAAGATTTCAGCAAGACGCCTCCCGGTGAAACCACGGCGGTCTTCGCGGGGGAGGGGCTCGGGGGTTCTATCGAGAACACCACTGACGGGCGCGAACTCGCGATCGCGGGGTACACGTTCACGCTGCATCTCGTGTATCCGGCGGGGGGCTTGATTTGCACCAGTGATCTGGCAGTAGTAGACATGCCCAATGGTTCATGCGCGATCGCTGTCGCCGCTGTCCAGTTCGATAAGGCCACACTGCTTGACGGGACCGCGCAGAATGCCAAGCGTGGCGGCTATCTTGACGAGTTCAGCGACGCGAATCCCACAGGGAGCAGAATTTGGGGCATTCCCGAGGGGCAATACGGGCAATTTGCCTCCGAGCTCACTAAGTCGATCGGAATGATTGCCACCACGAATGCCATCAACAGCGAGATTGTGGAGATCTGCACCGTGGGCGCCTCTGACGGCGCGGTGAATTCCGTGGTTGCAGGAACCGTGACCGTTTGTGGCTAAACGCCCGTTATCCGCGGGGCTCGCGGCCGCAGCGCATTAGGCGAAGTCTGCGTCCGGGAAGTTCGCGTCGCGAAACTCGGCGGAGTCGCGCCACGAGTTGTTGAGCACGCCGCCGCTCTCCTCGAGGTAGCAGGATCCGCAGAGCGACTGGTACGAGGCATCCACGCCGTCGATCGCGACCTGGTCGCCGTCGAAGACGAACTTGCCGTCGATCGTGCGCGCGTTGAACACGGCCTTGCGGCCGCAGCGGCAGATGGTCTTGAGCTCTTCGATCGCGTGCGCGACCTCGAGCAGGCGCCGGCTGCCCGGAAAGGCGATCGTCTGGAAATCGGTGCGGATGCCGTAGGCCAGCACGGGCACGTTCTCGATGACGGCGATGCGCAGCAGGTCGTCCACCTGCCGTTCGCTGAGAAACTGCGCCTCGTCGATGAGCAGGCACGCGATCGAGGAGCCGGCAGCCTGCCGCTCGGCCACGAAGCGCGCGTAGACGTCTTCATCCGCACCGATGGTGAAGTCGGTGGCCCGCTCGACCCCGAGGCGCGAGACGATGAGCGACTGGCCCTTGGTGTCGAGCCGCGGCTTGGCGAGCAGGATGCGCAGGCCGCGCTCCTCGTAGTTGAAGGCCGCCTGCAGTAGCGCCGTGCTCTTACCGCTGTTCATTGCCCCGTAACGGAAGTAGAGCTTTGCCACTAGCGCAGGTATCCATCCTCCGCAGCACGGCGGATCAGTTCAGACTTCTTGCTCGCGGGGCGATTCGCCTTGGCGTACTTCTCACGCACTCGGCGCAGGTAGGTCTTGGCGGTCTCGTACTGCACGTTCATCTGGCTTGCGACCTCGACCGTGCTGAACCCGGAGACATACAGCTTAAGCGCTACGACCTCACCGGCGCTGAGCTTCGGCCGTGACTGCTGTGAAGCCCCGGACGGCAGCGGGCGCCAGTCGCGGCGGGGGGTGGTGTCGACGTCGACTCCCATGATGCCGCGGGCGGCATCCATGACCTCCTGCATCGGCAGCGTCTTGGAGAGGAATGCCGCGGCGCCGGCGTCGAGCGCCCGCTCGCGCGACTCGCGCGTGTCGAGGCTCGACAGAACGATCACCTTGGCTCCCGCCGCGCGACAGGTGCGCACCCGGGCCTCGATCGACACCGGCTCTTTCAGCTGGAAGTCGAGGAAGACCAGGTCGGTCGGAAAGTTGTCACTGTGCACAAGCTGCAGCCAGGTGCTTGCGCTGAGCACGAGGTTGAAGTCGGGCGCGTTCATCGTTATCCAGCTGCTGAGGCTGTCGAGCAGCACCTCGTGGTCGTCGAGGATGGCCAGGCGAACCCGCTTTGTGCTGTCGCTCACCCCCGGCTCGGCCAGGGCAACGCCGCCCGGGTCATCGCTGCTCATAGGAAAACCTTAGTGTGAGTGTGGGGTTCGTGAATTCGACTTTGACGTCGGAGAAGACGACTCGGATCACGGCGAGATATGAGGCGATCTGTCCGCGCAGAACGTTGTCGCCTGTCTCCAGTGTGGCCCGCAGCTCGACCGTGCAGACGGAGTCGGCGGCACGGATGGAGAGTTCGAAGGCCCGCGCCGAGAACGCGGGATGCTGCGCTACCGCGATAATGGCGGCCCGCGTCGCCGTGCGCTGGTCCATGGTCATCGACACGGCCACTCGGTCGGGATCGTCGCTCGGGTGACCGGCCACCTGCTCAACGATCGCGTCGAGCCAGGTGCGGTCGACCTCGGCCACCATGATGACCCGGATGGCGTCGGAGATGCGGCGGGCGCGCTCCCGGTCGTCGTCGGTGATGGTGCCGCGGTGCAGCACATCGGCGAAGAAGGGCACGACCTCTTGATTGAGGATGGTGACGCGATCCTGTTGCACGGAGCGCGCGATCCAGCCGGTGTTCTGTGTGGTGTAGCTCGAGACTGCTTCTTGGGCGCGGCGGCGCCAGCGCAGCAGTCCGTCGATGAGGAAGGTGCCGAAGGTCGCCGAGGCGAGCGACAGCGCCAGGATCGGCAGCATGGCGACCAGGGCGAAGTTGATGACGGGCGTCACGGTCACGAACGAGTGGGACTGCAGCAGCGTGAAGAGCCCGACGAAGAGCGCGAGCGCGAGCCCGGTCGAGGCGATCTCTTTGGGCGGGCGGTACTGCGACAGCGACAGCAGGGCGAGTCCGATGACGACTGGCCCCCAGTCGTCGCGCACGTAGCCGTTGCTCTGCCACATCGAGAGCGCGCTGAGCAGGTAGGCGACGCAGGCAGCGCCCGTGACCAGACCGTGCATGGCCAGCGAGAAGGGGGCGCGCAGCGGGCTCGAGCCGTAGACGAGCACCGCGCTCGTCACGGCGACCACGGCCAGCGCCGCCACGGCCACCAGCGGGTAATCGATGTCGAAGCGGTTGAACCAGGTCATTGTCGTGGCGTAGGCCGGAATGCCTGCCGCCGCGATGTAGGTCATCGGACGTCCGATGAGAACACCCAGGGGGTCGAGTTGCTGGAAGGTGCGCTCAGGGTTCATGGCGCCTGCACCCCCGCACGGTCGACGGCCGGCACGCGGATCATCACCGAGGTGCCCCGTCCCGGGGTCGACCACACCTGCACCGACCCGCCGACGTTCTCGATGCGGCGGCGCACCGACTGCCGGAGGCCGAGGCGGTCGGATCCCGTCTCCTCTTCGGAGAAGCCCATGCCGGTGTCGATCACCATGACCGACACCTCGCGGTCGGAACCGTAGACGACCAGCTCCGCGCGATCGGTGCCCGCGTGCCGCGAGACATTGACGAGACACTGCTTGGTGGCGAGCGCCACGGCTGTTGCCCGCTCCAGCCCCAGTCGCGATACCGCGGCGAGGTCGCCGCTCACCTCGACTTCGAGTCCGAGCTGGCGCGACTCCTCGACGGCCTTGAAGAGCGGGCTGGTGCGCCACTCGACGTGCGTTTGCTGGTCGGGGGCGCCATCCGCGTCGAGCAGCCACTCCTCGCCGATGAGAACCTCGAGGTCGCGGTCGATCTGGTCGCGCAGGGTCTGCTGGATCTCGCCGGCCGGGGCGTTGGCGATCGCCGCGAGGTGGTTGAGCACGGTGTCGTGCATGATGGCCGCCGCCTTGATCTCGATGCGGTAGCGCATGGCCGAGAGCTGCTCGTCCCGGGCGGCGCGGTGCAGGTTGGGCTGCGAGCTGCGCCCGCGAACCCGGGTGATAGTCAGCCCCACCTGCAGGGCGCAGAAGAGGAGCACCGCTGCAATGGCGGTGCCGTCGATGACGAAGGTCGAGTCGGTCTGCCGCGTGGCGATGAAGGTCGCCAGACCCGCGACAAGGCCGCCGCCCGCGGTCCAGGCGATCGCGGTGATCGTGCGCACGCCGGCGCCGCCCACCATGATGAGGGCCACCTTCGCCATCGACAGCACGAAGGTGTCAGAGAGCGCTGCGCCGGGGAACTCCGACATCGCCACGACGCTCACCCAGTACACGCACGCTCCGCCCACCGCCAGGTAGGCCGCGTTGTAGAGGGGCGTGCGGTGACGGTCGAGCTGCCAGAGGGCCACCAGCATGATGGCGAACGCTATGAGCGCCGGCCAGAGGATGCGGGTCGGAAGCACGGCCTGAATGGCAATGACCACGAAGACGCCCGTGAGAATGCAGATCAGGGCGACGACGTGTGCTGCCTTCGCGTAGGCCCGCCGCACGTGATGGGGTACGAGGTGTACGGGAAGTCCCAACGACACAGTCCCGTCCTTTCCTCGTGCTGCAAGACTATTGCAGCGAGAGTGCGGGCCTTCTCCCCCAATTCGGGCGGGGCTCGGGGTACGGCGCTAGCCCGCGATCTTGAGCACAGCGGCCGTGCGCCCCATGGTGGCGCCGGCCAGCGTCGGGTCGTCCGAGAGCTGCAGGCCGTAGCTGGGCACCATGGCGCGCAGCTGGGGGGTCCACTGCTCGAGCTTCGCCGGGAAGCACTTCTCGATGAGGCCGATCATGATCGGGACGGCGGTGGATGCTCCGGGCGACGCCCCGAGCAGTCCCGCAATCGACCCGTCGGCGGCGGCCACGACCTCGGTGCCGAACTGCAGAACGCCGAGCTTCTTCTTGTCCTTCTTGATGACCTGCACGCGTTGTCCGGCGGTAATCCGGTACCAGTCCTGGGGGTCGGCGTTCGGGAAGAACTCCTGGAGTGCCGCGAACTTCGTCTGCCTGCGGGCGGCAAGCTGGCCGACGAGGTAGCCCACCAGGCCGAGGTTGCCGAGGCCGGCGGCGACCATCGGCACGACGTTGTGCCAGCGGATCGAGGCGAAGAGATCGAACCACGATCCGGTCTTGAGAAACTTGGGGCTGAAGCCGGCGTAAGGGCCGAACATGAGGCTCGGCACGCCGTCGACGATGCGGCGGTCGAGGTGCGGAACCGACATCGGGGGCGAGCCGACCGCCGCCTTGCCGTAGACCTTGGAGTCGTGGCGGGCAGCAATCTCTAGATTGTCGGTGCGCAAGAACTCGCCGCTCACCGGGAAGCCGCCGAAGCCGCGGATCTCTTTGATTCCCGACTTCTGCAGCAGGTTGAGGGCGTAGCCGCCCGCACCGACGAAGACGAAGCGGGCGAAGAGGGTAAAGGTCGTGTAGCCGACCTCCTGGCGGTAGGTGATGCGCCACAGGCCGTTGCGCATCTTCTTGAGGCCGGTGACCTTCGACTCCGGGGTGAGAACGGCGCCGCGCTCGCGCAACAGGCCGAGCAGCATGCGGGTGAGCGCCCCGAAGTCCACGTCGGTGCCGGCCGCGATGCGCGTGGCGGCAATCGGCTGCGACTTCGCACGCCCCGGAATGAGCAGCGGCGACCAGGACCGGATGACGGAGGCATCATCGCTGAACTCCATACCGGCGAACAGCGGGTGGTCTTTCAAAGCCTCCCACCGCTTGCGTAGGTACTCGACGTTGGTCTCGCCCCACACGAAGCTCATGTGCGGGACAGGGTTGATGAACTGCTCTGGCGAGGGCAGCAGGCCGGTGTCGACCAGGTGGGCCCAGAACTGGCGCGACACCTGGAACTGCTCGTTGACCTTCACTGCGCTCGAGATGTCGATCGATCCGTCGGGGCGCTCGGGGGTGTAGTTGAGCTCGCACAGTGCCGAGTGGCCGGTACCCGCGTTGTTCCACGGATTGGAGCTCTCGAGGGCCGACTGGCTGAGCCGCTCGAACAGGCGGATCGACCAGGTCGGCTCGAGTTCAGACAGGATCGTGCCGAGTGTTGCACTCATTACCCCGCCGCCGATGAGGGCGACGTCAACGACGTTCTCTGAGGAGCTCACCACATAAGTTTACGGCGGCTCAGAGACCCAGCTCGCCGAGTTCGGCATCCATTCGCCTGGCCATCTCGGCGTATCCGTCGTCGTTGGGGTGCAGGCCGTCGGCGGCCATCCACTCGGGGTGGCCCTCGATCCAGTGGCTCGCACCGGGAATGTAGTCGGCGCCGATGGCCGCGGCCGCGTCTTTCACCCAGCCGATGATGGTCTCGACGGAGCCGGGTCGCGAGTCGGTGTACCAGAAGGGCTCAACAACGATGAAGCGCGCGTCGGGCAGCGCTGTCTTCAGCGTGGTGAAGTCGTCGGTGATGGCCGCCGTGATCTCGTCGGCCGCGTAGTCAAAGGCGAAGTTGTCGTTGAGCCCCATGGTGATGAAGACAATGTCGGGCCTGTCGGCAATGACCTGTTCGGGCAACCCCTCGCCCGGCGGGCGGTTGCGCACGAAGCCGAGCCCGTTGACGCTCGGGTTGAACTCGCTCCAGTCGCGCTCGGTGCTGATGATGGTCGACCAGCGCTTCTCGACGGCGGTCGAGCCGGTACCGAGCGTGTACGAGTCGCCGTAGAACGCGACCCGGGTGCGGCCGTCATTCACGGCCGGGCTGGCAAAGAGCGCCACGAGAACTCCAATGATGACTATGCCGATGGCGGGCAGGATCCATCGGCGTGTGGTCATGCAGCCTATTCGACGCCCTGCCCCTGGGCGATTGCTATGCGCTGACCGCCAGGTCGGCTGCGACGAGCTCCGCGATCTGCACGGCGTTGAGGGCCGCGCCCTTGCGCAGGTTGTCGTTGCTGATGAACATCGCGAGGCCGCGGTTGTTCGGCACGCCCTCGTCTTGGCGCAGGCGGCCGACGAACGACGGGTCCTGGCCGGCGGCCTCGAGCGGGGTCGGCACGTCGGTGTAGGTCACGCCCTCGGCGTTCGAGAGCAGCTCTTTGGCGCGCTCGACCGTCAGCGAGTCGGCGAACTCCGCGTTGATCGCGAGCGAGTGGCCGGTGAAGACGGGCACGCGCACGCAGATGCCGCTGACCAGCAGGTCGGGCAGCTCGAGGATCTTGCGGCTCTCGTTGCGCAGCTTCTTCTCCTCGTCGGTCTCGAAGAGGCCGTCGTCGACGAAGCTGCCGGCCTGCGGGATCACGTCGAAGGCGATGGTCTTCGGGAAGGCGGATGCCGCGGGAAACTCCACGGCGCCGCCGTCGTGCACGAGCCCGAGGGCGTCACCCGCAACGGCAACACGGGCCTGCGCGAGCAGTTCCTCGCCGCCCTTGAGTCCGGCGCCGCTGACGGCCTGGTAGGTGCTGACGATGAGGCGCTGCAGTCCGGCCTCCTCGTGCAGCACCTTGAGCACGGGCATGGCCGCCATCGTGGTGCAGTTCGGGTTGGCGATGATGCCCTTGACTGCCTGCGTGATCGCGTGCGGGTTGACCTCGCTGACGACGAGCGGCACCTCGGGGTCCATGCGGAAGCCGCTGGAGTTGTCGATGACGAGCACACCGGCCGCCGCGAAGCGCGGAGCCTGGGCCTTGCTCGTGGTTGCTCCGGCGCTGAAGATGGCGATGTCGAGTCCCGTGGGATCGGCGGTCTCGGCGTCTTCGACGACGACATCCTCGCCCTTCCACGGAAGAGTCGTGCCGGCAGATCGGGCGGAGGCGAAGTAGCGAATCTCGGCTACCGGAAAGTCGCGCTCCTCGAGGAGGCGGCGCACAACGGCGCCGACCTGGCCGGTGGCGCCGACCACGCCGATACGTACTCCGGGGTTACTCATGATGATCCATTCAGCTTGTACGAGGACGTTCAAGTCTATTGTGAAGGCGTGAGCGCCGACCCGACTGTGACAACCACGCCAACGTCCCCACGATTCCTGTCATATTCGCCGCCAGAGGTGCGCTGGGGCTGGTGGGACGTCGTCTACGGCATCGCCGCGTTCTTCCTCGCCCTCACCCTGCAGATCGTGGCCGTGGTCGCACTCAACCTCGGACCGGAGAGCGAGGATGCCTTCGGCTTCGTCAGCGGCGTCGTCACCTACGCCGCGCTGGTCGCCGTCGTCGTGCTCGCCTCCCGCAAGGGCCTCAGGTCGCTCGCCGCGGACTTCGGCGTGCGCTTTCGCTGGATCGACCTCCCCCTCGGCCTCGCCGCCGGCCTCGCCGCGAAGATCTTCACGCTCGTTCTGACCGGCATCGCCGTCGTGCTCACCAACCACACGCCGGAGCAGGGCAACTTCACCCTCTCGCAGGACTCGGTGTGGGTGCTGCTCAACGGCGTGCTCATCGCGTCACTCGTGGCGCCCTTCGT
>JAAFHU010000053.1:6207-14605 GCA_013297645.1 Actinomycetota bacterium | reverse complement strand
GCTGCAACGCCCAGTCCAATGGAGGTTACAGTGATGCGAACTGTCTTTCGGGAGATAGACATAAGGCTCTTTTCGGATAAGCAGACAGAATAGTCTGTGGACGAATCCTAGTGAGCTGCGGCTCCATAGCCGTGACACGAGTAACACAGTGTCACACCCGAGCGGGCTAGGGGTGGCCGAACTCCGTCTGGCCGTGCGCGGCCGGATCCCAGCGGCCACCCGGGGGTGTCTCGTCGCGCAGGTCGGCGACGAGAGCGGTGATGGCGTCCATCAGCACGGTCGTCGCGGCCATCAGCGTGGCACCGTCGAGCGTCTTGTCCGAGTAGGCCGAGAGGTCGAGTGGCTCGCCAAAGCGCACGACGATCGTCTTTCGCGGCAGCGGGCGCAGCCACTTCGCGTACGGCGGCAGCACGCGCTCCGTTCCCCACTGCGCGGCCGGGATGAGGGGAACGCCGGTCGCGAGCGCCAACCGCACCGCTCCCGTCTTGCCGCGCATCGGCCAGAGGCCGGGGTCACGGGTGAGCGTTCCCTCCGGGTAGACGATCACGCCGCGGCCGTCGTCGCGCACCGCGGCGATGGCCGAGCGCAGCGGGTCGTTCTCGCGCGTGACGGCGCCGCGGTAGACGGGGATCTGCCGCGTGGCCTCGAGCAGCGAGCGCACGATGACGACTTTCCACAGGGATGCCTTGCCCAGGAAGTGCGGCGATCGTCCGCCCTTGTAGACGGCGGCCCCGACCACGATGGGGTCGAGGTTGCTCGTGTGGTTCGGTGCGATGACGAAGCCGCCCTCGCGCGGGATATTCGCCGTGCCCTGTCTCTCGATGCCCGCGAGCATCCAGAGCAGCGGCACAACGGTCACCTCGAGCACCCGGAAGATGCCGGTGCGCTCCTGGCGCGGCACCGTTACCGCGGCGTCCCCCATGAAGCGCTTAGCCCTCGTAGTCGAAGTCGGCGCCAAGCATCGCCAGCTTGTCGATGAAGTGCTCATAGCCGCGGCTGATGATGCCGACGTTGCTGATGGTCGACTCGCCCTCGGCGGTGAGTGCAGCGATGAGGTGGCTGAAGCCGCCGCGCAGGTCGGGAATCTCGATGTCAGCGCCGTGCAGCTTGGTGGGGCCGGTGATGACGGCCGCCTGCTCGAGCGGGCGCCGGGGCACCCGGCGGGTGACGGACTCGATACCCTCCTTGTGCACGACGATGTTGGCCCCCATCTTGATGAGGGCGTCGGTGAATCCGAAACGGTTCTCGTAGACGGTCTCGTGCACGATGCTGATGCCCTCGGCCTTGGTGAGCGCGACGATGAGCGGCTGCTGCCAGTCGGTCATGAACCCGGGGTGCACATCGGTCTCGACGACGACCGGCTTGAGCGGGCCGCCGGGGTGGTAGAAGCGGATGCCGTCCTCGTGGATGTCAAAGGCACCGCCCGCCTTGCGGAAGATGTTGAGGAAGGTCATCAACTCGGACTGCTTGGCGCCGCCGACGAAGATATCGCCCTCGGTCGCGAGCGCGGCCGATGCCCAGCTCGCGGCCTCGTTGCGGTCGAAGAGCGCGCGGTGGTTGTAGCCGTGCAGCTTGTCGACGCCCTCGATGAAGATGACGCGGTTGGGCTCGACCGAGATGATCGCGCCCATCTTCTGCAGGATGGCGATGAGATCCATGATCTCTGGCTCGATCGCCGCATTCTTGAGCTCCGTGACGCCCTGGGCGAGCACGGCGGTCAGCAGCACCTGCTCGGTGGCGCCGACACTCGGGTAGGGCAGCTCGATCTCGGCGCCCTTGAGTCCGTTGGGGGCGGTGAGGCGGATTCCCTCGTAGCTCTTGTCGACGATCGCGCCGAAGGCTCGCAGGGCGTCCATGTGGAAGTCGATCGGGCGGTCGCCGATGCGGCAGCCGCCGAGGTCGGGGATGAGCGCCTCGCCGAGGCGGTGCAGCAGCGGGCCGCAGAACAGGATCGGGATGCGGCTCGACCCGGCCAGCGCGTCGATCTGCGCGAAGTGCGCCTTCTCGACATTGGATGGGTCCAGCAGCAGCTCGCCCGGGGCAACCTCGGTGACCGAGACGCCGTAGGCCTCGAGCATGCCGGTCACCACGCCGACGTCACTGATGTTGGGGACGTCTTTCAGCGTCGACGGGGTGTCGGCGAGGAGGGCAGCCACCATGGCCTTGGTGGCGAGGTTCTTCGCGCCGCGCACCTCGATGCGGCCCTCGAGCGGCTTGCCGCCGCGGATGACGATCTGATCGGACGTCAGCCCGACTCGCTTCCCTGCCTTGTGGGCATCGGTGACGAGAGAGTTCATAAGACTCCGCCTTACTGGGGGATTATCTAGCGGGGAGAGTGGTGGGCCGCCAGGATTCGCGGCGACCCTCGAACTCGGTGATTGCAGCCTCATCGCGGAGGGTGAGCCCGATGTCATCGAGACCTTCGAGCAAGCGCCACCTAGTGTAATCATCGATCTCGAAAGGAACCATGAGAGATCCTGCGGTCACTGTCTTGGCAACAAGGTCGACCGAGACCTCTATTCCCGGCTGCGCGTCGATGAGCCCCCAGATCTGCTCGATGTCGGCCTCGGCGAGCTCGGCGGCCAGAAGGCCCTGCTTGCCCGAGTTGCCGCGGAAGATATCGCCGAAGCGGTGACTCAGCACCGCGCGGAAGCCGAAGTCGCGCAGCGCCCACACGGCGTGCTCGCGGCTCGAGCCGGTGCCGAAGTCGGGGCCGGCGACCAGCACGCGGGGATTGGCGAAGGCGGGCTGGTTGAGCACGAAGTCGGGATCCTGGCGCCACTGGAAGAACAGGGCGTCATCGAATCCGGTCTTGGTCACGCGCTTGAGGAACTGCGCGGGGATGATCTGGTCGGTGTCGACGTTGCTGCGCTCGAGCGGCACGGCGACTCCGGTGACGACGGATACCTTCTCCATTACGCGCTCACCTCTTCTTTGGCCAGGTCCCAGGGACTCGACAGCGTTCCGCGGATCGCCGTGGCCGCCGCGACGAGCGGCGAGACGAGGTGCGTGCGACCGCCCTTGCCCTGCCTGCCCTCGAAGTTGCGGTTGCTGGTGGATGCGCAGCGCTCGCCCGGGGCCAGCTGGTCGGGGTTCATGCCGAGGCACATGGAGCAGCCGGCGAAGCGCCACTCGGCCCCGAAGTCTGTCACGATCTTGTCGATGCCCTCGGCCTCGGCCTCGATGCGCACGCGGGCCGAGCCGGGCACGACCATGACGCGCACGCCATCCGCCTTCTTCTTGCCCTTGATGATCGACGCGAAGGCGCGCAGGTCTTCGATGCGGCTGTTCGTGCACGACCCCATGAAGACGGCGTCGACCGCGATCTCTTTGAGCGGGGTGCCGGCGGCGAGGTCCATGTACTCGAGGGCGCGCTCGGCGGCGGCCCGCTCGTTGGGGTCGATGATCGTGGAGGGGTCGGGCACGGCATCGCTCAACGATGCGCCCTGGCCGGGGTTGGTGCCCCAGGTGACGAAGGGCTCCAGCTCGTTCGCGTCGAGGAAGACCTCGGCGTCGAAGACGGCGTCGTCGTCTGTCTTGAGGGTCTCCCAGTAGGCGACCGCGGCATCCCAGTCGGCGCCCTGCGGCGCGTGCGGCTTGTCGCGCAGGTAGGCGTAGGTCGTCTCGTCGGGGGCGACCATGCCGGCGCGGGCGCCCGCCTCGATCGACATGTTGCAGATGGTCATGCGGCCGTCCATCGAGAGCGAGCGGATGGCGCTGCCGCGGTACTCGAGAACGTAGCCCTGGCCGCCGCCGGTGCCGATCTTCGCGATCACGGCGAGGATGATGTCCTTCGCGGTCACTCCGGGGCGCAGCTCGCCCTCGACCGTGATGGCCATCGTCTTGAACTGCTGCAGGGGCAGGGTCTGCGTGGCGAGCACGTGCTCGACCTCGCTCGTTCCGATGCCGAAGGCCATGGCGCCGAAGGCTCCGTGGGTCGAGGTGTGCGAGTCGCCGCACACCACGGTGATGCCCGGCTGGGTGAGGCCGAGCTGCGGGCCGACAACGTGCACGATGCCCTGCTCGATGTCGCCGAGCGAGTGCAGGCGAATACCGAACTCTGCCGCGTTGTTGCGCAAGGTCTGGATCTGCGTGCGACTGGTCAGGTCGGCGATCGGCTTGTCGATATCGAGGGTGGGGGTGTTGTGGTCCTCGGTGGCGATGGTGAGGTCGGGCCGGCGCACCGGGCGCCCGGCGAGCCGCAGGCCGTCGAAGGCCTGGGGGCTGGTCACCTCGTGGACGAGGTGCAGGTCGATGTAGATGAGGTCGGGGGTGCCGTCTTCGCCCTTCGCGACGAGGTGGGCATCCCAGACTTTCTCGGCAAGGGTCTGTGCTTTCTTACCGGGGGGCAGTGCGGTCATAGCGGTCTCCAACAGAAAGGGGGTGAGCGGCCATAGCGGATGCCGCGACGAGGGAGGCCTGGGAGTTAGGACTCGTCGCGGCAGCTAAGAAGAAGCTGGACGCTGGACACCATCCGAGCGTAGCACTGCGCCGAACCGCGGGTGCAGCAGGGGTCTCAGCCCGCAAACCGCGGCATGCGCGGGCACGGCCACCGGCACCCCGGAGTCGAATCGGAGCGGTCGGGTCGCTAGGCGCGGCCGATGGTGATCACGGCGTCGCCGAGCTCGACCTTCGAACCGGCCTCGAGCTCGGTGCGGCCGCCGACGCCGAGGTCGCTCTCGCGCCCGTCGGGGCGGGTGACGACGATTCCGTTGGTCGACCCGAGGTCTTCGACCACGAGCGCCGCGCCGTACATCGAGAAGCAGGCATGGTTCTTCGAGACCGAGCGGGTGGGGTCGGGCACTGGGATCAGCCGGGCCTGCGGCAGGGCCGGCATGAACTGGGGCTCCCGGCCGATGACGATGGCACGGTCCGTGACGAGCTCGACGGCGCCGTTGGGCAGCGAGAGCGTCCAGAAGGCCGCCTTCCCGCTGCGGCGCGACGACAGGGTGGTGTGCTCCTCGAACTCATCGTCGACGGGCACCACGAAGGGGGCGGAGAACGGCGCGGATGCCGGCGCGGCGGCGAATCCGCCGAAACCGCCCGGCGGCGGCTGGTCGACGCGCTGCGCGGCACGCGGGGGCGCCCAGCCGGAGGGGTCAGCGGGCATGGATCCGGTGGGCATCGGTCCTGTGGACATCGGGCCTGTCGGCATCGGGCCCGTGGGCATCGGGCCGGGCGGAACGATCCGCGGACCCGCTGTTGGGCTGAACGACGGCACGCTCTTGTCAGTGCGCAGATCGTCGTCGAGCAGCCAGGCCCCACAACTCGTGCACAGGCGCGAACCGGGGCGGATCGGCTCGCCGCACGAGGGACACGCCATGCGAATCTGCCCCTTCCTGCGTCGGCCGAGTGCCAGCAGTCCCACGCTAGCAAGCAACCGCGGCTACGCCGCTATTTGCCGCCGCAATCAGTCGAAGACCGTGCGCGCCATATCGGCGGTGTAGCCGTACTGGCCATGGCCGAGCCAGTGGGTGGCGAACCAGACCCCCTCGCGGAAGAAATGCGACTCGCCCGTTGGCCCGGTCGCCTCCGAGCGCTCGACGAAGTAGCGCACTCCCCCGTGCTCGGTGAGGCGGGTGAAGCCCAGACCCTCCAGGCGCTCGATGGCCCGCGCCTGGGTGTCGGGGTCGACCTCGGTGACCTTGGTCAGCAGGGCAGCCGTCTCATCCGTCCAGTCGCATTCGAGGTCGGAGCCGGCCAACAGCGCGCGCAGCTCGGCGTCGGCGCTGCCGGCGTGCCATGGCCCGTCGTAGTCCGACCCGAGTTCGAAGCCGATCTGCTCGAGCGTGATCGTCATCGACTCGCTGTAGAGCGCTCCGCACCCCGCGGGGATCACACTCGGGGGTTGCGTCTCGGTCTGCGTGGTCGTCGGAGTGGGCACGGGGGTGGCCGTTCGTGTCGGGCGCAGGCCCGACTCCTCCTCCGCCGGCCGCGACAGCGCGGCGACGAGCAGCGTGATCGCCGCGATGCCGCCGCCGCCGAACAGGGCGCCGAGGGCAACGGTGAGCGCCCGGCTGCGCGGCGGCCGCACCGGCGTCTCATCGAACCGTGTGACCCAGTCGAGGTCAGTGTGCTCCATGGCCAGACGCTAGTCGCAGCAACTCAAAAACTGCCGAGAGCTACTGCACCTTGCGGGCGTCGAGCCGGATCTTCACCAGGCTCGCGATGGTCGCCACCGCCATCGACGCGATGATGATGCCCAGCGAGACGAAGGTGTCGATGTCGGGCGCCCACTCCACCGGCTTGCCGCCGTTGATGAAGGGAACCTCGTTCTCGTGCAGGGCGTGGAAGAACAGCTTCACGCCGATGAAAGCGAGGATGAAGGCGATGCCGTAGTGCAGGTACTCCAGCTTGTCGATGAGGTCGCCGAGCAGGAAGTACAGCTGCCGCAGGCCCATGAGCGCGAAGATGTTCGCCGTGAAGACGATGAAGGGGTCCTGGGTGATTCCGAAGATCGCGGGGATCGAGTCGAGCGCGAAGATGAGGTCGGTCGTGCCCAGGGCGATGAAGACCACGAGGATCGGCGTGAACACCTTCTTGCCGTCGATCACGGTGCGCATCTTCACGCCGTCGTAGGTGTCGGTGATCTCGACGCGCTTGCGCAGGAAGCGGATGAAGCGGCTCTCGGTCTCATCCATGTCGTCGTGGTTCTCGCGCGCCTGCTGAATAGCGGTGTAGATGAGGAACAGGCCGAAGATGTAGAAGATCCACGAGAAGTTCTCGATGAGCTGGGCGCCGAGCAGGATGAAGATGCCGCGCAGCACGAGCGCGATGATGATGCCGACCATGAGCACCTCCTGCTGGTACTTTCTCGGCACCGAGAACCTCGCCATGATGATGACGAAGACGAAGAGGTTGTCGATCGACAGGCTGTACTCGGTCGCCCAGCCGGTGATGAACTGCACCGCGTGCTCGGCCGAGCCCTGCCAGAGCATGAGCACGGCGAAGACGAGGGCGAGCACGACGTAGAAGCTGACCCACAGGGCCGACTCCCGCGTGGACGGGATGTGCGGGCGCTTGTAGGCGAGGAAGAGGTCGATCGCGAGGATCAACAGCAGTATGACGAAGGCCGAGATCTCGAACCAGGCGGGCAGCGGGGCCTCGTCGGTCGTGGCGGCAACGGTCTCGAGAAGGAAAGACAAGGGGTCTCTTTCGGTGAAGGCGGGCAGGGGCGAACCCGAAAGTCTCTTCCGCATCCCCTCCTATAGAGACGGATGCCGCCGTGTCCGGGGCTTCGACGCTGGAGCCCGTGCTGACGATCACGGCGAGTTGGAATACTCCCCTTCGCGTGCTCCATGCTATCTGACCGAGGGCGGGGTCAACCGAACGGTTGAAGCGGTGGATGCGGGCGCCGCCCTACCGTTGATGGCATGACGAACGACAGCACCCCTGCCCCCTCGAGCACCGACGACCTGCGCACGCTCGCCAAGAAGCGCCTCAAGGCGAAGCAGGACTTCAAGCAGTTCCTGGGCATCTGGCTCGGCGTCTCGCTGCTGCTGCTCGCGATCTGGGCCTTCACCTCCTACAGCACCGGCACGCCGCTCTACTTCTGGCCGATCTGGCCGATCGGCGGCATGGGCGTCGCCGCCTTCTTCATCGGCCTCGACGCCTACGGCCCCGGCCAGCGCGGCATCACCGAGAGCGACATCGACGCCGAGGTTGAGCGCATGCGGAGCCGTCGCGCCGGCCAGTAACGGCCCCGCAAGACAAAACGCCCGACTAGCTGAGCTAGCGGGCGTTTGTTCGTGTTGGTGACCCCAACCGGATTCGAACCGGTGTTACCGCCGTGAGAGGGCAGCGTACTAGGCCGCTATACGATGGGGCCGTCGCGACAACTTTACGAGTATGCCATACGTATTCGCGACTCGCCAATCAGGGGTGCGGAGCGTAGACCCGCAGCGCCCCGGGCACGATCTCGACGTCGATCGGCAGCAGCCCGAGACGCTCGCCGTCGGCGAATGCCGCGATGCCCTCCGACTCGATCCGCACGCGCTTCGCCCGGGTGATGCTCACCCGCGGATCGGTCACGTGCTCGCCCTTGAACACCCGCGGGAAGATGCGGATGAAGGCGAAGCGCGAGAGCGGCTTGACGACGAGCACGTCGAGCAGGCCGTCGTCGACGAGGGCGTCGGGCGTGATCTTCATACCTCCGCCGAGTGAGACGCCGTTGCCGATGGAGACGAGCGCCGCCTTGGTCTTCGTGACGACACCGTCGAGGGTGAGCGTGTACTCGATCGGCTTGAGCTTCGCCAGCTCGATCACCAGCGCGATGATGTAGCGGCTCGGGCCCTTGGGGTAGGTCATGTGGTTGGCGCGGTCGTTGACGATCGCGTCGAAGCCGGCCGAGATGGCGCAGGCGAACCAGGTCTCTTTGTGACTGCCGTCGTCATCCTGG
>JAAFHU010000053.1:0-6197 GCA_013297645.1 Actinomycetota bacterium | reverse complement strand
CCTGGTGGGTGATGAGGGCGAGGTCGATGGTGCGGGGTCCGGCGGCGAGCGACGCGACGAGCGAGTCGATCGCGGCCTCGGTGTTGTCGTGGGGGATGTTGAGCACGCGGGCCATGTCGTTGCCTGTGCCCGAGGGCACGATGCCGAGCGGCACCTTCGTCTTCGCGACCAGGTTGACCCCGAGACTGACCATGCCGTCGCCGCCGACGACGATGAGCGCGTCGGGCTTCTTCGCCACGGCCGTGTGCCCCGCCTCGACCAGCTCGGCGTAGCTCGGCTCGGTCAGCGACGTCACCTCGTGGCCGAGGCCGCGCAGGGTGCTGACGAGCGCCGGGCCTACCGTCTTGCGATTGCCGAAGGACGCCGAGGGGTTGATCGCAACAACTAGCTTCAATGGCTTCGTCGACATGCGCTCATTATGGCGGCTTTAGGCCCCCAACCGCAGACGCCGCAGCAACTGTGCGTTGAGCGCGACGACGATCGTCGACACCGACATGAACAGCGCGCCGAGGGCCGGAGACAGCAGTACTCCCGCGCCGAACAGCACACCCGCCGCCAGCGGGATGCCGACAACGTTGTAGCCGGTCGCCCAGAACAGGTTCTGCTGCATCTTGCGGTAGGTCGCGCGGCTGAGCTTGATGGTGTCGAGCACCGCGCGGGGGTCGCTCGAGGCGAGCACGATTCCCGCGGACTCGATCGCCACATCCGTTCCGGCGCCGATCGCGATGCCGACGTCGGCGCGGGCGAGGGCCGGGGCGTCGTTGACGCCGTCGCCGACCATGGCCACGCGGGTATCGTCCTCCTGCAGCCCGGCCACGACCTCGGCCTTCTGCCCGGGCAGCACCTCGGCGAAGACCTCGTCGATGCCGAGCTCGGCCGCGACGGCGTTCGCCACCGCATGGGAGTCGCCCGTGAGCATCGCCACGCGAATGCCCGCCTTGTGCAGTCTCTCGACGGCCTCCCTGGATTCCGCGCGCACGACGTCAGCAAGCGCCACCAACCCGAGAATCCGGTCATCAACCACGATGAACACGTAGCCCGCACCCGCGGCCCGCGCGGCAGCGGCCGCGTGCACGAGGTCGGACGGTGCACTCAGCCCCCGCGCCGTCACGTGCCGCTGGCTCGCGACGGTGACGCGCTTCTCGGCCACCGTCGCCTCGGCGCCGAGTCCGGCGAGGGAGACGAACTTGCTCGACCGCTGCGACTTGAGCTTGCGCCCCTTCGCCTCGGCGACGATCGCCCGCGCGATGGGGTGCTCGGACTTCGCCTCGACGGCGGCGGCGAGCGCGAGCAGGTCGTCGGCCGCGTGGCCGTCCGTGGCCACGACGGCCGTCACGCCCTGGCGGCCCTCGGTGAGCGTGCCGGTCTTGTCGAACAGCACCACCTGGATGCGGCGGGCGTCTTCGAGTGCGGACCGGCTGCGCACGAGGATGCCGTTGCGGGCAGCGAGCGACGTCGAGATCTGCGCCACGAGCGGGATCGCGAGCCCGAGGGCGTGCGGGCAGGCGATGACGAGCACCGTGACGACGCGCTCGACCACGAAGGCCGGGTCGCTCGGGTCGATGAGCCACCAGGCGGCGAGGGTGAGGAGCGCGGCCGCCAGGGCGACGTAGAACAGCCAGGACGCGGCCCGGTCGGCGAGCACCTGCACCGCGGACTTGGAGGCCTGGGCGTCGGCGACGAGCTTCATGACGCCGGCGAGGGCGGTGTCCGATCCGATTCTGGTCACTTCGATGGTGAGCGACCCGGAGCGGTTGATGCTGCCGGCGACCACGGAATCGCCCTTCTTCTTGGCGACGTCGGAGGACTCGCCGGTGAGCAGGGCCTCGTCGACGTCGGACTCCCCCTCGATGACCATGCCGTCGACGGGCACGGAGGCGCCGGGGCGCACGAGAACGTGGTCGCCGGTCGTCAGCGAGGCGACGGGCATGACCATCACATGGTCGCCGTGCACGACGTCGGCCTCGTCGGGGATGAGCTTCGCCAGCTCGCCGAGCGCGTTCTGCGCTCCCATGACGGCAGACATCTCGACCCAGTGGCCGAGCAGCATGATGGTGATGAGGGTGGCGAGCTCCCACCAGAAGTCCATGCCGGGGAAGCCCAGCAGCACGGCGATCGAGTAGCCGAAGGCGACGATGATCGCGAGCGAGATGAGGGTCATCATGCCGGGCTGTCGGGCCCGCAGCTCCGCCCACGCGCCCCGCAGGAAGACCAGCCCGCCGTAGAAGAAGAGGGCGACGCCGAAGGCCGCGGGGATGAACTCGCTGTAGGCAAAGCGCGGACCGGTGAGGCCGAGGATCTCTTGCAGCCCCGTCGAGAACACGAGGGTGGGGATGGTCAGCGCGAGGCTGATCCAGAACTTGCGCTTAAACTGCGCGGGGTCGTGCGCGCTGTGGTCCATTCCCGCGTGGTCGTGCTCCATCGACGCGTGGTCGTGCTGCATGTGCTCGTGGTGGCTGTGGTCCATGGTCATTCCCTATTGCCGATCTCGTAGACGCGCAGCAGCTCGTCGACCGCCATCTCCTTCTGCTCTCCCCCGGCGGCGAACATGTCGCTCACGTGGGTGCGCAGGTGGTTCTCGACGAGCAGCTTGTTGAGGCTGCGCAGCGACTTCTGGATCGCGAGCGACTGCGTGATGATGTCGATGCAGTACTCCTCGCCCTCGATCATCTTCTCAAGGCCGCGCATCTGGCCCTCAAGGATCTTGGTGCGGTGCAGCGCACGCTTCTTCAGCTCGTCGATCATGTCAATAGCATACCCCCCGGGGGTATTTCCGGTTCTAGTGTTGCACTCATGAAGCTGACGAAGTTCGAGCACGCCTGCCTGATCCTCGAGGTCGCCGACGAGCGCCTCATCATCGACCCGGGGGTCTTCACGATGCCCCTCGGCGACTTCGGCGAGGTCGTCGCCGTAGTGGTCACCCATGAGCACGGCGACCACTGGACGGCCGAGCAGCTGCAGCGCATCATCGAGCGCAACCCGGATGTCGTCATCTATGGTCCGGCGGGGGTGGCCGCGGCCGCCGGCGAGGTGCCCGTCACGGTCGTCAAGGACGGCGACGTGATCGAGGCCGGGGCCTTCACCCTCAAGTTCTTCGGCGAGAAGCACGCCGTCATCCACGAGTCCATCCCGGTGATCGACAACGTCGGTGTGCTCGTGAACGACGAGCTCTTCTACGGCGGCGACGCCCTGGTCGTTCCGCCGGTCGAGGTGTCGACGCTCGCCGCCCCCGTCGGTGCGCCGTGGCTCAAGATCGGCGACGCCATGGACTACGTGGTCGCTGTCAAGCCGAAGCGCGCGTTCCCCGTGCACGAGATGGTGCTGTCGGCGGCCGGCAAGGGCATGGGCAACGACCGCCTCACCTGGGCGGCCGAGCAGGGCGGCGGAAGCTACTTCGTGCTGGAGCCCGGGGAGTCGCTCGACCTGTGAGCACCGCACGCGAGCGCTACCGCGCCCTGTTCGACCGCGGATCGTCAACGGATCGGATCGAGTTCTTCAGCGACGCGGTCTTCGCGATCGCTATGACGCTGCTCGTGCTCGAGATCGCGGTGCCCGACGTGCCCGCGGCCGAGGTCGGCCCAGCGCTGGTCGACCTTGTACCCGAGTTCTTCGCCTACGTGTTGAGCTTCGCCATCATCGGTTTCAACTGGATAACCCACCGCCGCAAATTCGCGGTGATGACCGGCTTCGACAGCCGGCTGATCCAACTGAATCTCGTGCTGCTTCTTCTGGTTGCCTTCGCACCCTTTCCCACGGCACTGCTGAGCGAGAGCGACCCGTCGACGCCCGCCGTGGCGCTCTATGCCGCAACGGTCGGAGGCATGAGCCTTGCCCAGTACGGGCTGTGGGCGCACGCCCGCAGGGCTGGCCTGCTCGCGCCCTCCGTCGACAGCGGCATCTACCGCCTCGTGCGGCGCAGCCTCCTGGTCACGGTCGTCGCATTCGCGCTCTCGATCGTCGTGGCACTGATCGACCCCGTCATCGCAATGCTCAGCTGGATCCTGCTCTGGCCGGCCTCCGTCATCGCCGGGCGGGTGCGCGTCAGAGAGTAGACGCGCCGGCCGCGCCGATGAGCGGGGCGTCGGCGAGCAGCTCGCTGCGCGCGATCACGACGCGGGTGTCGCCCAGGCCGCGGCGCAGGGCGGGCTCGATGAGGTCCCACGACCGCGAGATCGACCCGCCGACCACGAACACCGTCGCGCCGAAGTCGGCGATGAAGGGTGCGACGAAGCGGCCGAGGTGCTCCATGGTGCTGTTCACCACAGACAGCGCGGATGCCTCCCCCGCCCGGGCGCGCTCGAACACATCGCGCACGCTCACCCCGTGCTGGCCATAAGCAGCCAGCAGTGCCCGCGTCGACACCGTGTCTTCAATCGGGCGCCCGAGGTAGAGCTCGGGGTAGAGGTTCCCGCCGGCGGGCACACCGGGCCCGACCGCCTGGGGACGCCCGTCCACAAGAAACGCGGCCCCCACGCCGGTGCCGAGCGTGACCCCGATGACCCGCGCGTGCCCGCGCGCGGCCCCGGCCCTCCACTCGCCCATGATGTAGGCGTCGGCGTCGTCGATGAAGCGCACGTCGGCGTCCAGCCGGGCGCCGAGTTCGGCGCGCAGGTCGATGCCGGCCAGTGCGCCGAACTTGCCGACGCCCTCGAAGGTGCCGATGCCGCGGGCGTAGTCGAACGGTCCGGGGAAGGCGAGGGTCCAGCTGCCCTGGGCGCCGAACTGCAGGCCCGCCCCGGCGATCGCGCCGAGGATCTCGTCGGCCGTGCCGTGGGGATCGATGTCGGCATCCGCGCGGGCGGCGACGTGGTCGGTGTCGACGAGGGCGGCGGTGACGTGGCTGCCGCCGACGTCCATGACTGCGGTCGGCTCTGGCACCATCACACCCTAGAGGATGTCCATAGAGACAAAAAAGCCGCTCAGATGAGCGGCTTTTCTTGCTGGGGTACCTGGACTCGAACCAAGAACAAAAGAATCAGAATCTTCCGTGTTGCCAATTACACCATACCCCAATGGGCTAATCCGGAGATCAGCCGACTGTCCACTTTAGCGCACTAGCGGCCTGCGCCAAATCGCACGGCTCGCGAGGCGTTTTCGGACACGCGAGCCTGTCACGAATAGTCCGTCGTGTCCGAAAGTGGGTCGTGAAGGCGACTAGGTGACTAGGTGCGCGCGCAGGCGCTCGAGTCGCTCGACCGTGCGCTCCTTGCCGAGCAGCTCCATCGACTCGAAGAGCGGGGGGCTGATGCGCTTGCCCGAGAGGGCGGTGCGCAGGGCGCCGAAGGCGAGGCGGGGCTTGAGCCCGAGCTCCTCGATGAGCGCCACCCGCAGGGCCGCCTCGATGTTCTCGTGCTCCCAGTGGCTGAGGGGCGACAGGGCGGTGAGCGCGGCGTCGAGAACCTGGGGGGCCTCGGCGCCCGGAAGGGCATCCGCGTCGTATTCGAACGTCTCGGTGAAGAGGAAGCCGAGCAGTGCGGGCGCCTCGCCGAGCAGCTGCATGCGCTCCTGCACGAGCGGAGTCGCGAGCCGCAGCAGCGCGCGGTCGTCGTCGGTCGTGACGAGGTCGGCGAGGTAGGGCTCGAGGCGCGCGGCCAGGTCGTCGACCGAGAGCAGCCGGATGTGGTCGCCGTTGATCGACTCCGCCTTCTTGAGGTCGAAGCGGGCCGGGTTGGGGTTCACATTGACGACGTCGAAGGCGGCCACCATCTCGTCGCTCGAGAACACGTCGCGGTCGTGAGTCAGCGACCAGCCGAGCAGCGAGAGGTAGTTGAGCAGGCCCTCGGGGATGAAGCCGCGGTCGCGGTGGTGGAAGAGGTTCGACTCCGGGTCGCGCTTCGACAGCTTCTTGTTGCCCTCGCCCATGACGAAGGGCAGGTGCCCGAAGCGCGGAACGAAAGTCGTCAGGCCGATCTCGATGAGCGCCGTGTAGAGGGCGATCTGGCGCGGGGTGCTCGAGAGCAGGTCCTCACCGCGCAGCACGTGCGTGATGCCCATGAGCGCATCGTCGACCGGGTTGACGAAGGTGTAGAGCGGGGCGCCGTTGGGGCGCACGACGACGAAGTCGGTGAACGACCCCTGCGGGAAGGTGATCTCACCGCGCACCAGGTCGTCGAAGCTGAGGTCGCTGTCGGGCACCTTGAGGCGCAGGGCCGGCGCCCGGCCCTCGGCCTTGAAGGCCTGCTTTTCGGAATCGGTAA
>JAAFHU010000052.1 GCA_013297645.1 Actinomycetota bacterium | reverse complement strand
CGTGCCCTGCCACTGCGGCAACCGGGGCTGTCTCGAGGCGCTCGCCTCCGGCCCGGCGATCGCCACGGAGCTGCGCAAGAGCGGCCTCGCGGCCGAGACCTCGCAAGACGTCGTCGACCTGGTCAAGATCGGCAACCTCGACGCCATTCAGGCGGTGCGGCAGGCGGGGCGCGACATCGGCGAGGTGCTAACGGCCTGCGTGAGCCTGATGAACCCCTCGGTCATCGCCATCGGCGGCTCGATGGCGCAGGCCGGGGAGCACCTCATCGCGGGCGTGCGCGAGATCGTCTACGCGCGGTCCATGCCGCTGGCGACCGGCCACCTCTCGATCGCGCAGTCGACGGCGGGCGCCAACGCCGCCGTGCTCGGCGCGAGCATGCTCGCGATCCACCACGCACTCAGTCCGGAGAACATCGACGCTATGGCGGGCTAGGGCCGACGGCGGCGGCACGCCGCCAACGCATTGCGATGCAATGCGGCGCGATGGCGGGCTAGCTGCCGCAGTTCATCGCCCCGGCGCGCGACAATAGAGGGGTGACCCTCATCCAGCCGACGCTCTCGTTCT
This sequence comes from Actinomycetota bacterium, assembly GCA_013297645.1. GTDB lineage: Bacteria > Actinomycetota > Actinomycetes > Actinomycetales > Microbacteriaceae > Conyzicola. The sequence continues at coordinate 14,146 of JAAFHU010000052.1, read as the reverse complement.
TCGACGAGGCGCCCGTGCCGCACACCGCGCGCATTTTGGCGGACTCGACTGATCGCGTCGCCTGGCTGCGCGCGCGCAGCCGCGGGGTCACCGCCACGGATGTCGCCCGCCTCTCGAGCGCCAAAGCGCTGCAGGCGGTCGCCCTCGACAAGCTCATGGGCACCGGATTCGGCGGCAATGCCTTCACCGACCACGGCCGCGCCCGCGAGCCCGAGATCGCCCGCTGGGTGCGGGCCGAGCACCGCATCGAGCCGAGCTCCGCGCTGTTCCACGCGGACGGCGAGAAGCTGCACCTGGCCACCCCCGACGGCGTGGGTATCGTCAACGGAGCCCTCGTTCTCGCCGAGATCAAGACGACCAGCTCGGTCTGGCGCAGCATCCCCCGCTCCTATCTCCGACAGGTGTGGTGGCAGCAGTACGTGCTCGGTGCGGAGCGCACCCTGCTCGTCTGGGAGCGCCATGACGGCTTCATACCGGTGGACCCCGAGCCCCAGGTCAAATGGATCGAGCGCGACGACAACGAGATCCACGTTCTCGTGCAGCTGGCCAATCGGCTGCTGGAGCTTATGCGGCGCTAGCGAAGGGCCCCGACAACGCCGCCCACTGCAGCAGCATGATGGTCTTCGCGTCGACGATCGTCGTGCCGATCATCGCCAGGGCCTCGTCGATGCCGAGCTCGAGAACGCCGATCTCCTCGCCCTCCTCGGCGAGCCCGCCGCCCGCGGTCTCGCGGGTGTGGGCGTCGTAGGGGGCGGCGAAGAAATAGAGCTTCTCGGTCACCGAGCCGGGGCTCATGTACACGTCGAAGATGTGCTCCACGTCGCCGATGCGGTGCCCGGTCTCTTCGACGGCCTCGCGGCGAATGGCCGTCTCGGCGTCGTCGAGGTCGAGCAGGCCGGCCGCCGCCTCGATGAGGTAGCCGTCGGGGTGGCCGTTGATGTAGACCGGATACCGGAACTGCGAGGTCAGCAGCACCGTGCGCTGGGCGAGGTTATAGAGCAGAATCGTCGCTCCGTTGCCGCGGTCGTAGGTCTCGCGGGTCTGCGTCGTCCACTCGCCGTCGTCGCCGCGGTAGTCGAAGGTGGTGGCGTGCAGGCGGTGCCAGTGGTCGCTGAGGAGGCGCACATCGGTCACCCGCACGCGGTCATTGCTGGTGGGCGGATCGTCGGCGGGCACAGTCACACCATAGTTTGCAGCACAGTGACACGCGCGTAACAACGCTGACTCATTGAACCCCTTTACTGGGGTAGACGGCGGGGAGGCCAGTGGAATGAGTACGATGCGGGCCGTCGTCATTGACGGAACCGGCGCACCCGACGTCATGACGGTAGCCGAGGTAGAGCAGCCGGCAACGGCGAACGCCGAGTTCCTGGTCAAGGTGATCGCCGCGGGCGTGAACCCGATCGACGCCAAGACGCGTGCCGGCCGCGGGGTCTCGGCCCTTCTCGACTTTCCGGCGATCCTCGGCAACGACTTCAGCGGTATCGTCGTCTCCTCGCCCTACGAGGGGCACCCGATCAAGCCCGGAGACGAGGTCTACGGCATGGTGGGCGTGCCGCGCTTCAGCGGCAGCTACGCGGAGTACGTCAGCGTGCCGAGCATGAGCCTCACCCGCAAGCCGAAGGCGCTCTCGCACGTCGAGGCGGCGGGGGTCCCCCTTGCCGCGCTCACCGCCTGGGGCATGGTCGTCGAGCTCGCGAAGGCGCACGAGGGCCAGCGCATCCTCATCCACGCCGGCGCTGGCGGCGTCGGCCACTTCGCGGTGCAGTTCGCCCGCTTCTTCGGGGCCTGGGTCATCGCGACCGGCTCCCCGCGCAACGTCGGCTGGCTGAGGGAGCTCGGCGCGAACGAGGTCATCGACCACACGACGACCCGCTTCGACGAGGTGGTCAGCGACGTCGATGTCGTCATCGACCTCATCGGCAACGTGCACGACGACACCGGCACCCGCTCGCTCTCGGTGCTGCGCCCCGGCGGGCTCATCGTCAACGCCCCCACCGGCAGCTGGGACAGCCTCATCGACGATGCCGCGGCCGCCGGTGTGCGCGCCTCACGCTACAAGGTCTCGGCCGACGGGTCGACCCTCGCCGTGATCTCTCGCCTGCTCGAGTCGGGCGACGTGCGCGTCTTCGTCGACCAGGTCTTTCCCCTCGAGGATGCCGCCGCCGCCCACACGGCACTCGAGACCGGCCACACGCGCGGCAAGATCGTACTGACGGTGAGTGACTTCTAGCCCCTCCGCGCGCTAGAGAACCAGTTCGCGGATCACGTCGTCTTCGAGGCGCGATCCGACCCTGAACTTCTTCAGACCCTTGCGCTCGAAGCCGTAGCGGTCCCAGAAGCTGTTCGCCCGCGAGTTCTTCGCGTCGAGGCCGAGCCACACCGACTTCGCTCCCCGGGCGCGCGCGGCGTCGAGGGCAGAGGCCATGAGCAGGTCGGCGAGGCCCGAGCCGTGGCGTCCGGCGAGCAGGTAGAACTTGCTCAGCTCGATCGTGCGCAGGCCGCTGAGCATGGCCACGACATCCGGGCTCGTCTCCTGGTGGTCGGCGAGCATCGCGTAGCCGGCGGGGGTGCCGTCGACCTCGACGATGAGGATGTCGCGCCTGTCCGACTCGAGGCGCGCCTTGAAGCGCTCGACGGTCAGCTCCTCGGCGATGAAGGCGGCGACATCCTCGGCGGGGGTGTCGGGCGGGCACGCCAGGGGAAAGGTGGCCGCGGCCAGCAGGTGCAGCACGACCGCGTCGCCACGGCCGGCAACGCGCACCCGCGCGGTGCTGCCCGGCTTCACAGCACGACCTCGCGCACGAAGTCGTGCTCCCAGCGCTCACCGAGCTTGAAGCGCTTCGTGCCGACCTTCGCGAGGCCGTGCTTCTCGTAGAAACGGTTCGCCTTGGCGTTCTCCTCGTTGACCCCGAGCCAGACGCTGACGGCCCCCCGCGACCGGGCGAGGTCGAGCGACGCCTGCATGAGCTGCGACGCGAGGCCGCTGCCGTGGGTCTCGGCGCGAGAGTAGCACTTGCTCAGTTCGGCCGTCGGCCGGTGGGCGATGGCGGCCAGCACATCCTCGTCTTTCGGTTCTTGAAAGACGAGGAGGGTATAGCCGCTGAAGTCATCGGCCACGAGAACGGCCTTGTCGGGGTCGGCGAGGTATTCGTCGAATCTCGCCTCGCTGAGCGTCGTGTCGATAAACGACTGGATGTCGGCCGGCTTGGCCGACGCCGGGCAGGCCAGCGGGAAGGTGGCCGCGGCAAGCTCGGCGAGCTGCGCAGCGTCGGCGCTGGTGGCGAGGCGGATCATTGGTCTCCCCAAGGCAGACGAGCACATGACAAAGAAAGAGGGGCCCGCTTGCGCGGACCCCTCCAACTGTAGTTCTTGCTATACCAGCGCGTTGATGTCGAGCGGGATGCCCGGACCGAAGGTCGTCGAAACGGTGCCCTTGGTGATGTAGCGTCCCTTCGAGCTCGACGGCTTGGAGCGCACGATCTCGTCCAGGGCAGCCTTGATGTTCTCGGCGAGCTGCTCCTCGGTGAACGAGGCCTTGCCTGCGACGAAGTGCACGTTGCTGTGCTTGTCGACGCGGAACTCGATCTTGCCGCCCTTGATGTCGCTGACAGCCTTGGCGGTGTCCTGGGTGACGGTGCCGGTCTTCGGGTTCGGCATGAGGCCGCGCGGGCCCAGCACCTTTCCGAGACGGCCGACCTGGCCCATGAGCTCGGGGGTCGAGACGGCCGAGTCGAAGGCGGTGTAGCCCGCGGCGACCTTCTCGATGAGCTCGACGCCGCCGACCTCGTCTGCGCCGGCTGCGAGAGCAGCCTCGGCGGCAGGGCCGGTTGCGAACACGATGACGCGGGCGGTCTTGCCCGTGCCGTGGGGCAGGATGACGGTTCCGCGAACCATCTGGTCTGCCTTGCGGGGGTCGACACCGAGCTTGAGGGCGACCTCGACGGTCGAGTCAAACTTGGCGGATCCCGTGGTGCGTGCGACAGAGACAGCCTCGGTGGGCGTGTAGAACTTGCCCTCTTCGATCTTCTCTGCTGCGGCCCGGTAGGCCTTCGACTTCGCGGCCATTATGCGTCCACCGTGATTCCCATAGAGCGAGCGGTGCCCGCGATGATCTTCATTGCGCCCTCGACGTCGTTGGCGTTGAGGTCGACCATCTTCTGCTCGGCGATCGAGCGAACCTGGTCGTTGGTGAGACGGGCGACCTTGACGGTGTGCGGGGTCGACGACCCCTTCTGCACGCCGGCAGCCTTCTTGATGAGCTCTGCGGCCGGCGGGGTCTTGAGGATGAACGTGAACGAGCGGTCCTCGTAGACGGTGATCTCAACCGGGATGACGTTGCCGCGCTGGGCTTCGGTCGCCGCGTTGTAGGCCTTGCAGAACTCCATGATGTTAACGCCGTGCTGTCCCAGAGCCGGGCCGATAGGCGGGGCGGGGTTGGCGGCGCCGGCCTGGATCTGAAGCTTAATCAGACCTGTGACCTTCTTCTTCGGTGCCATCTTCTTCTCTTTTCTTTCGAGTCTCGCGACTCTCCCGACATCCCGATTGGATGCGGTGGCTTGTGTGTCGTCAGCGATTGAACGCAAGACAACTTGTCTACTTTAGCCGAGCAACTGCGCGATCGCATCGTGCAGTTGCTCGGACGACGCGCGCCGCAGCAGCGGCGGCGCGCCTACAGCTTCGTGACCTGGTCGAAGCTCAGCTCGACCGGCGTCTCACGCTCGAAGAGCGAGACGAGCACGGTGAGCTTGCCGCTCTCGGGCTTGATCTCGCTGATCGATCCGGGCAGGCCCGCGAACGAGCCCTCCTTGATCGTGATGGTCTCGCCGACCTCGAAGTCGATCTCGGCGGGGATCGCGCGAACCGCGGCCTTGCCCTTGCCGGCGGCAGAGCCCTTGGCGCTGGGCGCCTCGACGACCTGCACGAGGCTCTTCAGCATGTTGAACGCCTCTTCGAAGCGCAGGGGGGTCGGGTTGTGCGAGTTGCCGACGAAGCCGGTCACACCGGGGGTGTGGCGAACGACCGACCAGCTGTCTTCGTTGAGGTCCATGCGCACGAGCACGTAGCCGGGGATGCGAACACGGGTGACGAGCTTGCGCTGGCCGTTCTTGATCTCGACGACGTCTTCCATCGGCACCTGCACCTCGAACACGTAGTCCTCCATCGACATGGAGACCTTGCGGTTGTTGATGTTCTGCTCGACGCGGCGCTCGAAACCGGCGTAGGAGTGGATGACGTACCACTTGCCCGGCTTTGACTTCAGCTCGGTGCGGAATGCCTCGTAGGGGTCAACCTCGGCCTCGTCGTCGTCGCCCAGCTCCGGGCCGTCGTAAGGGGTGACCTCGGGCTCTTCAGCGGCCTCTTCCTCGGCCTCGATGTCGGCCTCGTCCTCGGCGGCCGCGACAGACGCATCCGCCTCGTCCGGGCTGTCGATGTCGAGGGCGTCATCGACGATGGCGTCGGCCTCGGGGTCGGCTGCGGCGTCGAGCGCGGCGAGCAGGGCGGCGATGTCTTCGTCGTCGTCCGAGTCGCCCTCGATGTGCAGGGCTCCGTGCTCAGCCGAGTCGACCGAGTTCTCGTCAGCGGCCAGCGAGTTGCCCTCCTGGGCCTCGTCCTCCTCGGAGGACTGCTCTGCTGCCGTCGCGAGGTCGATGTCGTCGCGGTGGTTCTCAGTCACGTGTAAAAACTCTTTTCGTATATCTGCGGTAGTTAGGACGCGGCCGGATCGCCGAACACGAAGTTCACGATGAAGGCGTCGATCCAGTCGAGGCCTCCGACGAGCGCCATCATGATGACCACGAAGACGAGAACGACGAGCGTGTAGGTGAAGAGCTCGCGACGGGTCGGGGTGACGACCTTGCGCAACTCGGCGATCACCTGGCGGATGAACAGGCTGAAGCGCCCGAGGGGGCCGCGCTTCTGGGCGCGCTCCTTGCGGGCATTGGCGACGATGTCCTCAGAGGGGCTTTCGTCGATGGTCTTCTTTGCCACTTCCACTGCCTTCCGACTCGCGTCGTTCTGGCCTGCCAGCACCGAATGTGCCGGACTTTGCAGGGCGGACAGGACTCGAACCTGCAACCTGCGGTTTTGGAGACCGCTGCTCTACCAATTGAGCCACCGCCCTATACATGCCCCTGTTTGAATTGAACGAAGGCATGACAAAGCATGGGGTTTTTCAACCACCTCTGAGAGTGTAAGGCATTCGTGCGGCCGAGCCAAAGGCGGGGCTTTAAGCTTGAGCACGTGCCAGCAACCGACTCCAGAATATCGCCCCGCATCGCCGCCATCGCCGAATCCGCGACTCTCAAGGTGGATGCCAAGGCAAAGGCCCTGCAGGCCGCGGGCCGCCCGGTCATCAGCTACGCCGCGGGCGAGCCGGACTTCGCGACTCCCGCGCACATCGTCGAGGCCGCCTCCGCGGCGGTGCTCGACCCCAAGAACTACCGCTACACGCCGGCCGCCGGCCTGCCCGAGTTGCGCCAGGCGATCGCCGACAAGACCCTGCGCGACAGCGGCTACGCCGTCGACGCCTCGCAGGTGATCGTCACCAACGGCGGCAAGCAGGCCGTCTACCAGTCCTTCGCGACCATCGTCGGCGAGGGTGACGAGGTCATCCTGCCCGCTCCGTACTGGACCACCTACCCCGAGGCCATCAAGCTCGCGGGCGGTGTTCCGGTCGAGGTGTTCGCCGGGGCCGACCAGGACTACCTGGTCACGGTGGCGCAGCTGGAGGCAGCGCGCACATCCAAGACGAAGGTCTTGCTCTTCGTGTCGCCGTCGAACCCGACGGGGTCGGTGTACTCCGAGCAGCAGACACGCGAGATCGGCGAGTGGGCACTCGCGCACGGCATCTGGGTCATCACCGACGAGATCTACCAGAACCTCGTGTACGACGGCGTCAAGGCGATCTCGATCGTCGAGGCGGTTCCCGAGCTCGCCGACACGTGCATCCTCGTCAACGGCGTGGCCAAGACCTATGCCATGACCGGATGGCGCCTCGGCTGGATGATCGGCCCGGCCGACGCCATCAAGGCCGCCGGCAACCTGCAGTCGCACCTCTCGTCGAACGTGTCGAACATCTCGCAGCGTGCCGCCATCGAAGCCCTCAACGGACCGCAGGACTCGGTGCTGCTGATGCGGGAGGCGTTCGACCGTCGCCGGCGCACCATCGTCGCCGGCCTCAACGCGATCGACGGCATCCACTGCCCGACGCCGCGGGGCGCGTTCTACGTCTACCCGGACGTCACGGCCCTGATGGCGCGCCTCGGCATCGGCACGTCGCTGGAGCTGGCCGACTACATCCTCGACACGGCCGAGGTCGCCGTCGTGCCGGGCGAGGCCTTCGGACCCTCGGGGTTCATCCGACTCTCGTACGCGCTCGGCGATGAGGCACTCGCCGAGGGGGTCGCGCGGCTGCAGAAGCTGTTCGCCGTCTGAGTGTCGCCAGTTGAGTTGGCAGTAGTTGTCGTTCACCGCATCGCGTGAGCGGCAACTGCTCACAATTCGATTGAGGTGACCGCTCCGCAGCGGCCAGGTCACGACGCTGGGATCGTGCGCCCTGTCCCCCCGCTGCCGACATCCCTGGGCGACGCCCCCTTCACCTACGGCGACGGTCTGGCAGCCGGGCTCTCTCCGGGCAGGATGCGACGGCGAGACCTCGAAGCGCCGTTTCGCGGAGTTCGGTCCGCCCCCATCGATCACGATCTCGTGCAGCTCTGCCGAGCCTTCGCCGCGCGAATGCCGCCCGGCGGATTCTTCAGCTGCTCGACCGCCGCGGCGCTCACCGGCATCCCGCTTCCGCAGAGGTGGCCGCGCGACGTGATCCACGTCAGCACTCCGGCGCCCGCCAACGCCACCAGGACGCGGGGTGTCACCGGCCACGCCGTTCAGATCTCGCGGCACGCTGACCGTGACCTGCACGGCCTCCGGGTGAGCTCCCCCACGCGCGCCTGGTGCGAACTCGGTCACGAGCTGGGACTCATCGACCTCGTTGTTGCAGGCGACTGGCTCGTGCACTGGCGCAGCCCGCTCTGCTCGGTGGAAGAGCTGACCCAGGCAGTCGCGGACTACCGGGGTCGGCGCGGGCGACGGTCGCTGATCGCGGCGCTCGCACTCATCAGCGATCGGGCAGAGTCCCCGCAGGAATCGCGATTGAGGGTGATCCTGGCCACGGCGGGCATCCGGGGATTCGAGGTCAACTATCCGATAGTTGTTAGTCGGCGGTCGTTCCGGGCCGATCTCGCGTTTCCGGCCAAGCGGCTGATTGTCGAGTATCAGGGCGACTACCACCGAGACCGCGAGCAGTGGCGTCGCGACGTCACGCGCCAGTCGATTCTCGCTACCGACGACTGGTTCACGATCGAGGTCACGGCCCGGGACCTCTGGGACGCCGCGGAATTGTGCGCCCGAGTGCGCTTCATGCTGGCCAAGCGCCCGAGCTTTACCTGAGTTGTGAGTAGTTGCCGCTTCGGCAGTCGTCGAGAGTGGCAACTACTAACAACTCGATGGCTGCGCGGGCCGCGCGCGCTAGAGCAGCTTGCGCTCGAGCGCCCACGCGGTGAGCTCGTGGCGCGACGACAGCTGCAGCTTGCGCAGCACGGCCGAGACGTGCGTCTCGACGGTCTTGATCGAGATGAAGAGCTCGGAGGCGACCTCCTTGTAGGCGTAGCCGCGGGCGATGAGGCGCATGACCTCCTGCTCGCGGGCGCTGAGCCGGTCCAGCTCTTCGGCGCTCGACGCGCTCTCGCCGGCGACCGCGCCGAAGGCGTCCAACACGAAACCGGCCAGCCGGGGGCTGAACACCGCGTCGCCGCCCGCGACGGCGCGCACCGCCGCCGAGACGTCGGCGCCCGACGAGCCCTTGGTGATGTAGCCCCGGGCTCCCGCGCGGATGACGCCCACGACATCCTCGGCGGAGTCCGAGACCGACAGCGCGAGGTAGCGCGGCCCCGGGGCGCCGGCGATGACGTCGGCGCCCGTTCCATCGGGCAGGTGAACGTCGAGCAGTACGACATCGGGGCTGACGGTGCCCAGCAAGACGAGCGCGGTGGCGACCGAGTCGGCCTCGCCCAGCACCTCGAGGTCGTCGGCCAGGTCGGCGCGCAGCCCCGACCTGAAGATCGAGTGGTCGTCGACGATCACAACGGTGGTCATGAGGCTGCCTCCAGGTGCAGGTGGACTTCGGTCCCCGTCGGGGTTCGGCGTACCGTTCCTGTGCCGCCGGCCCGCGTCATCCGGCCGATTATTGACTCTCGGATGCCGAGGCGGTCCGCAGGAAGGTTGGCCAGGTCGACTCCCGGGCCGCGATCGCGCACGAACACGTCGATCGCGCCCTCGCTGGACTCCAGGTAGACCGACACGGTGCCGCCGGCATGGCGCGCGGCGTTGAGCATGGCCTCGCGCGCCGCGGCCACGAGCACGGAGTTCGCCGGCACGGCGACGCCGGCCGCGACGACCTCGAGACGGGCGGGATAGTCGAGCTCGATCTGCGCGGCGATGTCGCGCAAGGAGGCGGCGAGGTCGGCGACGACGGCAGCGTCGCCGGTGAAGAGCCAGTCGCGCAGTTCACGCTCCTGGGCGCGGGCGATGCGGGCGACCTCCGACGAGGCGCCGGCACGGTTCTGGATGAGTGCGAGGGTCTGCAGCACCGAGTCGTGCAGGTGCGCGGCGATCTCGGCGCGCTGCAGCTCGCGCACCCGGGCAGCGCGCTGGCCCATGAGGTCGGCCCAGAGCTGCACGACGAAGGGGGCCACGAGCACGCCGACGGCGATGACGATCATGCCGACGCCCACAATCGCGGCGAGCGCCGAGGGGCGGCTGAGCAGTGCGGCGACGCCGGCGATGAGCAGCAGGCCGACGGCCGTGAATCGCACGCCGAGGCGATAGCGCTGCGAGCGGGTCGGGTCGGTGCGGTCGAAGGCGAGCTCCCAGACGACAGCGAGGGATGCGGCAGTCGCGACGGTCACCAGCCACCCGAGCACGGCGTCGGCGCCCGCGATCGACAGCACGACCATTGTCGAGACACCGGCAGCCGCGATCGCGATGGCCGCCACCGGGGCCGAGCGGGCAACCGGCTCGTTCTCGTCGGACGGCTGCAGCGGCACGAGCGCCCAGAGCCAGAGGTAGAGCAGGGCGCCCGCTCCCCCGGCGGCGCTGAGGGCGACGAAGAGCACGCGCACCGAGCGCGGCTCCCAGCCGAGGTGCAGCGCGAGGCCGTCGCTGACCCCGCCGACGACAGCGACGCGCGACCGCATCAGCGGTGGGCGCTCGGTCGCGGTGGTCACGTGTGCAATCCAAGCAGACCCCTGCCGCAATGGGGCAGATCTCGGGGGTGACTCAGGGTGACCCCTGATAGCGCCTCCGCATCCCCGACGGCCACCATCGAGGTATGGACAAGACCGAAACTCCCACACCGACCACGAGCGAGCGCTTCTTCGCCTGGATGCGCTCGCTCGGCATCCAGCGCGAGAAGGGCTGGATCGGCGGGGTCGCCGCCGGCATCGCCGTTCGTATCGGCATCGACCCGCTCATCGTGCGCGGCATCCTCGTCGTGACGGCCCTGCTCGGCGCCCCTGCGCTGCTCGTCTACGCGGCAGCCTGGCTGCTGCTGCCCGACACCGACGACTCGATCCCCCTCGAGCGTGCGATCAAGGGACACCTCGCCTCGACACTCGCGGCGATCGGCGTCGTTGTGCTGCTCGGACTGCTGCCGGTCGCACCCGGACTCTGGTTCGGCATCGACGTGTGGCCGCAGACCGCCGGCCGCGTCATCTGGACCCTCGTGCTCGTCGGGCTCGCCGTCTGGTTCGTCGTCTGGATCGCGCAGCGCGACAGCCTGCCGAAGTCGGGCCCGGCCGCTCCCCCGGCTCCCCCGAGCACCGCCCCCGCCAGCGAGTTCGCCGAGTGGCGCGCCCAGCAGGCCGCGTGGCGCGAGGAGAACGCGGCATTCCGACGCACCGAGGCGGATGCCAGGGCCGCCGCCTGGCGCGTCAAGAACGAGAGCGCCCACGCCCGGCAGCGCGAGGCGCTGGCCGCACGCCAAGCGGAGTACCGCGCCAGCTCGCCCCACCCGCTGTGGAGCCTGCTCGTGATCGGCCTCGCGCTGGTGGCCGGCGGCGTGACGACGCTGATCGTCGGCGGAGGGGCGCTCGCGCCCACCCCGGTCGTCTCCGGCCTCGCCGTGGTCGTCGCCGTGCTCGGTCTCGGCGTGATCGTCAACGGCGTGCGCGGCAAGCGCGGCGGAGGGCCCTCTGGCCTGGCCTCGGTGCTCATCTTCCCCCTCGCCGTCGTGCTCGTGCTTCCGCTGTTCTCGAACGTCAGCTTTGCCGGCGACCGGTCGATCGCCCCGACCGACCTGCCCGGCAGTCGGCCCGACGTCTACTTCGTGGCCAGCGGCGACGTGCGGGTCGACCTCACCGACTTCTACGGCTCGAGCGACGAGGGCACCCTCGGCGACGACGTCTACGTCTTCGTCGGGTCGGGCGACGTGCGGGTGCTGCTGCCGGCCGACGAGGAGGTCTCGACGAGCTCCTCCATCGGCAGCGGCGAGACCTTCTACGTGACCGAGGACGGCAGTGATGTCGACTTCAGCACCATCAGCGGGGACCGAATCATCAGCATCCACGTCTTCGTCGGAGATGGCGACGTGACGTTCGTACAGGAGGAGAAGTAATGAAGCCAGCACGCGCGTCAACTATCGTCTGGGGCGTCGTGCTCCTGCTCATCGCCGCGAGCTCCTTCGCCTTCGTGGCCTGGGATGTCGAGCTGGTGCGGGGCTTCACCCTCGTGCACGTGGTCGTCGGCTTCGGCGCCCTGCTCGTGGTGGCAGCGCTCGTCGGCGGTATCGCCCAGCTCACCCGCCGCCCGGCGGTCACGCCCGTCGAGACCGAGGATCAACCGGTCGACTGACCCCCGAACCATCCGGTGCACGGCTGCCTCTGGCGGCCGTGCACCGCCACAGTTAAGCCATGACAACCACAGACCCGGTCGTGCGCGTGCGCGACCTGCGCAAGAGCTACGGCGGCTTCACCGCCGTCGACGGCATCAGCTTCGACATCGAGCGGGGCGAGACCTTCGCGCTGCTCGGCCCGAACGGTGCAGGCAAGAGCACGACCATCGAGATCCTCGAGGGCTACCGTGACCGCACGAGCGGCGAGGCCTCCGTGCTCGGCACCGACCCCGGCAAGGGCGGCCTCGACTGGAAGGCGAAGCTCGGCATCGTTCTGCAGTCCACCGGCGAGAGCGGCAACGTCACCGTGCGCGAGCAGCTCACCCACTTTGCCGGCTTCTACCCGAACCCCCGGTCAGTCGACGAGACCATCGCGGCCGTCGGGCTCGAGAGCAAGCAGAAGACGCTCATCCGCAAGCTCAGCGGGGGCCAGCAGCGCCGGGTCGACGTCGCGCTCGGCATCATCGGCAATCCCGAGCTGCTGTTTCTCGACGAGCCGACCACCGGGTTCGACCCCGAGGCGCGCCGCCAGTTCTGGGAGCTCATCCGCTCGCTCAAGAAGAGCGGCACGACCATCCTGCTGACGACGCACTACCTGGATGAGGCAGCCCAGCTGGGCGACCGCGCCGGCATCATCGCCGGCGGCCGCCTCATCGACATCGGACGCATCGATGAGATCGGCGGCGCCGACGCGCGCATCCCGGTGGTGCGCTGGCGCGAGAAGGGCCAGCTGAAAGAGGAGCGCACCACCACCCCCGCCGCGCTCGTCGCGAAGCTCGGCGAGAAGGACGCGCTCGAGATCATTCGACCGAGCCTGGAAGACATCTACATCGACCTCGTCGGTCGTCACGCCGCCGAGGAGGCAACCGCATGATCACCACCGGATTCAGCCGCGTCGCCTACGAGGTCAAGACCTACTTTCGGCAGACCGACACCGTCTTCTTCACTTTCCTCTTTCCGCTGATCATGTTGACGATCTTCTCGGTCGCCTTCAGCGAGCAGAGCTTCGGGGTGGATGCCGACGGCAACGACGTCAGCGCCGCCCAGTTCTACCTGCCCGCCATGCTCGCCGCCGGACTCCTGCTCAGCGGTCTGCAGAACCTCGCGATCGACATCGCCGGCGAGAAGTCGGACGGCACCCTCAAGCGCTTCGCCGGCACCCCCCTCCCGGTCGGCAGCTACTTCATCGGCAAGATCGGAGCGGTGCTCGCCACCGGCACGCTGCAGGCGGCGATTCTCATCACGGTGGCCGCCCTGGTCTTCCGGGTGCCGCTGCCGACCGACCCCGAGCGCTGGCTCACCTTCCTCTGGGTATTCGTGTTCGGCGTCATCACCTCGGCCGTGCTCGGCATCGCGCTCAGCGGCCTTCCGCGCAGCGGCAAGAGCGCGACCGCGGTCATCATCCCGATCGTGCTCGTGCTGCAGTTCATCTCGGGCGTGTACCTGCAGTTCACCTCGCTGCCCGAGTGGCTGCAGAACTTCGCCAGCATCTTCCCGCTCAAATGGATGGCGCAGGGCACCCGCAGCGTCTTCCTGCCCGAGGGCTTCGAGGTGCTGGAGCAGGGCGAGAGCTGGAACCTCGCCGGCGTGGCGATCGCGCTGGGGATCTGGCTCGTCGTCGGGCTCATCATTACGCGCCTGACCTTCCGGTGGATCCGCAAGGATAGCTAGATGCAGCAACAGCGCTGGTGGAGCATCGCCGTGGTCGGTACCGCGGCGGTGCTCGCCAGCGTGCTCGTGCTCGGTGCACCGGTGCCGTGGCGGCTCAACCTCGGGCTCGCTGCCATCGGCGTCTTCATTGCGTCCTGGTTCGCCCTCGGCACGAGGGTCGCCTCTGGCTCGCGGGGTGCCGTCGTCGTCAGCGCGGTGACGGTGCTGTTCGCCGGCACCGTCACCCTGGCCGACCCCAACCTGGCCATCGTGCAGTGCATCGCCTTTCCGCTGGTGTGGACCCGGCTGGAGAAGGTCTCGCAGTCGATCGCGGCCAGTGGCGCTATCGCCGTGCTCTGCGCTCTCAGTCTCGCGATCACCACGGGCTCGCTGCTGCAGGCCTTCGTCATCGAGGCGCTCTCCCTCGCCTTCGCGATCGCCCTCGGAATCTGGATCAGCGGCATTGCCAACCAGAGCCACGCCCGGCAGCGCCTCATCGACGAGCTACGGGCGACCCAGCACCAAGTCGCAGTGCTCAGCCAGGACGCC
>JAAFHU010000051.1 GCA_013297645.1 Actinomycetota bacterium | reverse complement strand
CTTCTGCTCCTCGACAGACAGCGACCAGAAGTGCTGCACCGGGGTCGGGGCATCGGATGCAGCGAGGTAGTCGACGCTGTCGGCGGCCAGGGCCCAGTTCTCCACGAACAATGCGCTCGCCGTGATGTGCCGAAGCTGATCCGACCAAAACGCGGCAGACGAGAGAGCGACAGTGGCGACCGCACACGCGGCGAGGACCGTCAATGCAGCGGGCAGGATGCGACGCGCTCGCCGAGCATAGAAGCGAGCGAAAGAGACGGTGCCGGTCGCTCTCAGCTCCCGCACCACGTGGTCTGTGATGAGGAAGCCTGAAATCACGAAGAAGACGTCGACGCCGATGAAGCCCGCGCGCGCCTGACCGGGCCAGAAGTGGTACGCGATCACGAGGAGAACCGCGGCTGCACGAAGCGCGTGAATCTCTTGCCGCGGCTCGGAGCGCTGCGGCGTATCTGACATGAGGTCATGTAACCACACGAGCCGTATGCGGTGAGCCCATTGGCCGCAGCGTGGCTAGCCGACTCCGCGGCGGCAGAACACAGTGGTAGCTGAGGCGGGGCACGATCCCGCGACCTCACGATTATGAGTCGTGCGCTCTAACCAACTGAGCTACTCAGCCAAGTAGCGCTCTCAGGGGCCCGCTCTTTCTTTAGGCCTCTAATGAACACTGAGCCCCCTGTGGGAATCGGACCCACTACCTCTTCCTTACCAAGGAAGTGCTCTACCAATGAGCTAAGGGGGCGCACGCAACGCTGTTCGCGTTTTGGCACCGTAAGAGACTAGCACCCGCGCGGGGCGAAAAAATCAGGCGTCGGCAGTGCTGAACATCTCGACGAAACCGAGCTCGCGAAAGAGGTGCATGGCCGGACTCTCGCGGTCGAGCGAAATGCCCATGTGAGTGGCGCCGGTGGCCGCGAAGACGGTCGCCGCGTCGCGCACGAGCGAGCTGGCGAAGCCCTGCTCGCGTGCCGCCAGCGCGGTGGCGACGACCGCGATGAAAGGCATGCCGCGCCAGGTCGTGCAGAGGATCGCGCTGACCGGCAGCCCCGGACCCTGCCAGATGCCGAGCCACGCCGCACGCCACGGCTCGCCGCCCTCGCCCGCGCTGAGGCCGCCGACCTTCGCCTGCGCCTGGTCGAGGCTGAGCTCGCCGGTGGACGCCTCGACGATCAACTGGGCGACATCGCGCAGATCGTCGTCGGTCAGCACGCGCGACTCGACGGTCGGCTCTGCGATGAGAACCGTGTCGACGGGTGCGATGAGAACGACGCGCTCCGTGGTCATGTGCCGAGATTAGCTGAGGGGTACAAAACTAACTAGAACCTCAAACGGGGGCTGGTGGTTTATGTACCCCCGCGCAGCGCCGTCACCGGTTCGATGCGCGACGCGCGCAGCGCCGGGTAGGCGCCGGCGGCCAGGCCGACGACCGCTCCGAGCAGGGCGGCGCCGAGCACGAGCCAGATGTCGAGGATCGGGGTCCAGCCGTTGACGAGCGAGACGATGACGACGGCGAAGACGCCCATCGCCGATCCCACCAGCCCGCCGAGCAGGCCGATGACCGCCGACTCGACGATGAACTGGCCGGCGATGTTCTTCGTGGTCGCGCCGAGCGAGCGGCGCAGGCCGATCTCGCCGATGCGCTCCATGACAGAGAGCAGCGTGACGTTCGCGATTCCGAGGCCGCCGGCGAGCAGGGCGATGAACCCGAGGATGAGGAAGACGATGTTGACATCCGCCTGCACGTTCTCTTGCAGGCCCGATCCCGACGAGGGAGCCACGACGCTGAAGTTCTCTGGCGCGTTCGGGTCGAGCGCGATGGGGGCCTGGCGGGCGACGAGCGCCCCGGCTCCGACCTGGATCTGGATCTGCAGCTCCTCGGCGCCGGCGAGGCCGAAGTCGGCGCGCGCGGTCCCGATCGGGATGATGACGGCATCCAGCAGGTCCGGGCGCCTTTCGACGCCGTCGATGAGTCCCACCACCGTGTACGAGTGGTCGCCGATGAAGATGGAGGGCTGGCTGTCGACCCGGTTGATGCCGAGCACGTCGGCCGCGCGCGCGCCGAGCACGACGACCCGGTCGCCGCGGCCGTCGTGGCCCGCGTCGAACATGCGGCCGGTGACGACCTCACCGCGCACGGCGGCGAGCAGGCCCGGGCTGACGGCGATGAGGGGCGGGCCGAGGGTCTCAGGAGCGGAGGGGTCGTTCACCGGCACCGCGGTGATGGTGCGCTCACCGATGTCGACGGCCGAGACGAGTCCCGCGCCCTCAACGCCGGCCAGGCGCTCGACGCGTGCCTCGGAGTCCCACGGCAGCCGACCGCTCGCGGCGCTGCCGCCGTTGGCCAGCTGGGTCTCGCCCGGCTCAATGACCACCTGGGTCGCGGCCACCGCGTCGAACTGCTTCGCGATCTGGCCGGCGGCCGTCTGCGCGAAGCCGATCGTCACCACGAGGGATGCGATGCCCAGCACCGTGCCCGCCGTCGTCATGACGAGGCGGGCCGGCCGCGCGCCGATGCCGTACGACGCCTCGACGATGAGGTCTTGCACGCTGAAGTGGTCGGCGCGCTTGCCCGCGCGGTAGCTGGGGGCAGCCGCGGGCTTGCGCGTGAGGAAGGGCGGACGCCGCAGGAAGGCAAGGCGCGGCAGGCGGGGCAGCTTCACGCGACCTCCGTCAGCGTGCCGTCGGCGATGCGGATTCGGCGGTGCGCGCGCGACGACACCGCGGAGTCGTGGGTGATGATCATCAGGGTGAGGCCGTCGGCGTTGAGCTCCTCGAAGAGGTCCATGACCTCGCCCGAGGTGGTGGCGTCGAGGTTGCCGGTCGGCTCGTCGGCGAGCAGCAGGCGGGGCTCGCTGACCACGGCGCGGGCGACGGCGACCCGCTGGCGTTCACCGCCCGAGAGGGTGCTCGGCGTGAAGGTCATGCGGGCTCCGAGCCCGACCCGCTCGAGGGCGGTGCGGGCGCGCTTCTCGCGCTGGGTGCGCGGAACGCCGCTGTAGAGCATGGCGAGCATGACGTTCTCGAGCACGCTGCGGTGGGGCAGCAGGTGGAATGCCTGGAACACGAAGCCGACCTTGCCGCCACGCAGGGCGGCGCGCTCGTCCTCGGACGCGAGACCGGTGAGCTCGCCGTCGAGGTAGTACTCGCCGACGCTCGGCCGGTCGAGCAGGCCGAGCACGTTGAGCATCGTCGACTTGCCCGAGCCGCTCGGCCCGACGATCGAGACGTACTCGCCCTTGTCGATGCGCAGGTTCACCGCCTTCAGCGCCTGCACCTCCGGCGGGCCGGGGAACGAGCGGGTGACGTTGGTGAGCTGCACGATGGGCGGCTCGGTCATCGGCCCACCACGACGAGGTCGTCTTCGTCGAGCTTGCCGTCGACGGGGGTGATCTCGACGTATCCGTCGGCCGCGAGGCCGGTCTCGACCTCGATGAGGATGGTCTCCTCGCCGTCGCCCGCGGGATCCACGACCTCGACCCTGGCCTCACCGCCGGCTCCCGCCGTGAGGGCGGCCAGCGGAACCGCCAGCACCTCGCCGTCGGTCTCGCCCACGGCGATGCTCACCTTGACGTTGTTGCCCTGCAGAATCTGCAGCTGCTCGAGGGTGAGCTCATCGGGCTCGAGCAGCACGTCGAAGCGGCTGGAGTCGGCCGAGCCGCTGTCGCTCTTGTGCGGCTCGATCGAGATGATGGTCGCCCCGTGCTCGCTGTCGTCGGGCATGGTGAGAACGGCGCGGTCGCCGACCTCGAGCAGGTTGGCGTCGCTCTCGGCCGCGGAGGCGTCGACCACGAGGGTCGCCCCGGAGACGCGCATGACCGAGGCGGTCACGATGCTGCCGCGGCTGACCGTGACGTCGTCAACCCGACGCGGAAGGCCCGAGAGGTAGAGCACCTCGCTGGCCGGGAGGTAGGTGAGGGCCCCTTGCTGGGACTCGGAGAGCAGCGCGCGGGCTGCCGTCAGAGCGCGGTTCGCCGATGCAACGGCAGCGGCCTCCGCGCTGGTGTCGCCGGGGGCGAGCTTCTGGGCGCTGACGGCTTGGGCGAGGGCGAGGGCCTCTTGTGCCTCAAGGCAGGGCTCGAGAGCGGGGTCGCCGCAGGTGTCGACGTCGCGCTGTGCCGCGGCAACGAGGTTGCCCTGCTCGATCACGTCGACCTGCGAGGGCCCGGCCTTCGCCTTCTGCAGGGCGAGGTTCGCTGCGGTCAGGGTGTCCTGCGCGTTGGCGACACCCTCCTTGGCCGACGCGATGTTGTCTGCGGTGCCCTCGGCAGATTCCGGGGCCGGGTATCCGACGGTGGCATAGAGTGCGGCGACCCCAGCGGCCGTGGCCGAGTCGAACACATTCGACGACACGTTGCCCGCGCTGATGCCGAGCGACTGCAGCGCCTGCTTGAGCTGCAGCACGTCGGGGCCCGAGACGCCGACGCGCAGGGTTCGGTACACCGGCAAGTCGCCGGGCAGCACGATGACCGGTCGGCCGACCACCTCGAGGGCAACGGACGCTGCGCCGAGCGAGGCACCGATCTCGGGCACCTGGCCCGTGACGACGGCGGGGCCGCCGATGTCACCGGTCTCGAGGGTGACGTCGACGGAGTCTGCATAGTTTGCATCCCCGCGAATGGTCACGTTGTTCGAGAGTGCGCGAAATTCGACGGGAACGGTGATGAGGCCGCCCTCGGGGGCGGCGGCATTGGATGCGGCATCCGCCGGCGAGATGATGAACCGGCTGAGCGCGATGCCGGCCACCAACGACACCACCGCGACGACCGCGATGACCCAGATCACGCGGTTGCCCTGCAGCAGCCGCCCCCATCCGGTGGCGAGCGGCTTGGCCGCCTCCTCCGTCGTGGAGGCAGACTCCACCACCGATTCGGTGACGCGCGCCATTACTTCTTGTTCTTCTCAGAGAAGGCGACCAGCTCGTCGAGCTCGGCCTGGTGGTCCTTGATGAACTGCTTCTCGAGCTCGAACTGCACCGAGAGGGCCTCCTGGGTGTAGTTCGTCTTCTCTTTGCACCTGAAGTCGGCCATCGCGGTGTCGAGCTCGACCTCGCGCCACTCGGCGGTCTGCTCGTCGGTCGGCGAGCTGCCGTCGGTGTTGTTGTCCCAGAACTCGTTCTGCTGGTCATAGATCGACTGCGCGGCGTCCTGCTGCTTCTTGAAGTCCCCATAGCCGGCGTCGGCCATGCACGAGGCCCACGCGGCGTCGAGCTTCTTCATACGCGGGTCCTTGGACTGGTCCTCGTAGAGTTTGCTCATCGACTCGAAGATCGGCTTGAACTCGTCTTGGTCGTAGGCCTGATCACCGCTGACCTCGTGCTGCGAGACGCCGTAGCACCCGCCGTCCTCCCACGAGTACTCGTAGGAGCCGTCTTCGTTGAGCTCGTCCTCGCTGGGCTGCGGGCCGTAGAGGGCCTCCCAGTAGGCGGTGCTCTCACTCTCCGAGAGCGAGCTGCGGTACTCGTCGTTGGGGTCGGTGATGTCCTCGTACTGCGCGTTCTGCTCCTCTTGCTGCTCTTTGGTGAGGTTGACGCCGTAGCCGTTGGCCGCGATCCACTTCTCGGTCTGGGTCTCTGCGTAGTCGTAGTCGAAGCTCGAGTACTGCGTCTGGTCGACGGGGATGTACTCGAAGCCCTGGTCGTTCATGCACGCGGCGACCATCTCTTCGACCTCTTGGGCCTGCTGGGCGTAGAACTCCTCGTCCTGCTCGCCGTAGAAGGCCGACATGTACTCCGACAGCGGGCTCTTCTCCGGGTCGAGCTTGTCGGTGCCGCCGCCTCCGGGAAGCAGCGAGCAGCCGCTGAGCGTGAGGGCCGCACCGACGAGCAGAGCGATGGGGGCAACGGAAAGGGTGCGAGTCATTGGAGTACTCCAGGTGGCAGGGCTCGCTGAGCCGGGGATTGCATCGGTCACCGTCAGGCTACGCGACCACCGCGCAAATGTGAGTCATCCTTTGGGAGGACATTGGGGCCAGCGGCCCCACGTCTGCCTAGAAGGCGGGCAGCTGCGGAGAGGGGATCAGCCAGGCGGCGAAGGCGGGGCCGGTCGCGGTGAAGCGGGTTGTCGCATCCAGCCGTTCCGTCGTCACTGAGCCGTACAGCGAGTCGCCAACGGGCAGGTCGAGTTCGAGGTCGACGTCGGCGCGGGCCGCGAGCAGCAGCACACTCTCTTCCGCGGTTTCACGGACGTAGACGAGCACATCGTCGTCAACGTGCAGCCAGCGGATGCCGCCCTGATTGAGCGCCACATGCTCGCGGCGCAGGGCGATCAGCTGCGAGTACAGCTCAACCGTCTCGCGGGCGAGGCCGTCCTCGTCGAGCGACGACCAGGGCAGGGGCGATCGCGAGTGCTCGCCGTCGTCGCCCACCAGGCCGAACTCGTCGCCGGCGAAGACGACGGGGATTCCGGGCAGGGTCACCGACATGCCGAAGGCCACCGCAACCGCGCCATCACGCGCCGAGGTGCGGAAGCGCGCCGTGTCGTGCGTGTCGAGCGCGTTCATGTTGTGCAGCCGGGTGCGCCACGGAAAACCGGCCGAGAAGCGGATGTGCGCCTCGTGAAACTCGCGGCCCGTGTACGACGGGATGGTCGTGGTCGGGATCCCGAAGAACCAGCTCTTCTCGACCCGCTTCGACAGCCAGCCCCACAGCGGCCGCGTGAAGTTGGCATAGGTCATGGCACCGTGCCACGCGTCACCCTGGAAGTCGCTCGAGGCGTCGTTCGTCGACTCGCCGAGCAGGATCGTCTCGGGGTTGACGTCGATCATCGTCTGCCGGATCACCTGCCGCACCTCGGCGTTGAGATCCTCGTCGAGGTAGCGGCCGGTCATGTTCGCCACGTCGATGCGCCAGCCGTCGAAGTTGTAGGGCTCGCCGAGCCACTTGGCGACGATCGAGTCGGGGCCTTCGATGAAGCGCCGGCGCAGCTCGGCCGACTTCCAGTTGAACTTCGGCAGGCTCGGCACGCCGAGCCACGATACGTAGCTCTTCTGCTCTGCATCGAGCCAGTAGTAGAACTCGCTCTCGGGTGCGCCCGGCTGCAGGTGCGACGAGGTGAACCACTCGTGGGCGTCGCCCGAGTGGTTGCTGGTCAGGTCGCCGATGACGTTGAGGCCGCGGGCGTGCGCAGCCTGCACGAGGCTGATGAGCGCGTCGTCGCCGCCGAGCAGCGGGTCGACCTCGGCGAACGAGAGCGCGTCGTAGCGGTGGTTGGAGTGCGCGGGAAAGATCGGCGTCAGATAGATCATCGTCACGCCGAGCCCGACCAGGTGGTCGAGCTTCTGCTCGATGCCGAGCAGGTCGCCGCCATAGAACTGGCGCGGCGTCGACGGCCCGATGTTGATCGGCTCGTCGGTCCACGCGGCGGGCTCCGCCCAGATCGGCAGCTCGCGCTCGTCGGCAGCGGATGACCGCGCGAAGCGGTCGGGGAAGATCTGGTACATGACGGTCGACTTCGCCCACAGCGGCGGCTCGGGGTAGGCGAGCAGCTTGAAGTCTTCGAGATCGAGCAGCTCGCCGGTGGAATAGCCCGACGCGTTGAGGTAGCCGTAGCCGCCATCCGCCCACCCGAAGAAGAAGCGGTAGCCGTGCACCGGGTTCTCGACGACGACGGGCGCTTGGTACCAGTCCCAGCCGTCCTCGGAGTGAATGAGCGACGCATCGGTGTAGACCGGCTCGTGGTCGGGGTTCGACCGGGTCTTCACAAACGCGACCGGCCCGAGCGCCTGCGGGATGCGCACCCGCACCTGCACGGTGTCCCCGAGCGCGGGGGCGGGGTTCGAGACGTAGAGGGGGGAACCGTCGTGGTGCGGGGCTAGCGCCAAATCACTTCACCGATCCGGCCGTGAGGCCACTGACGATGTACTTCTGCAGGAATAGGAACAGCGTAACGATCGGAATGGCCGAGATCACCGCACCCGCCGTGAAGACTCCCCAGTTCTTCGACTGCGCCTGCGAGACGAAGGTGTAGAGGCCGACCGCCAGGGTCTGCGAGTCGGGGTCGGTGAGGATCACGCTGGCAATGACGAACTCCCCCGCCGCGCTGATGAACGACAAGAGCCCCACCACCGCGAGGATCGGCATCACCAGCCGCAGGATGATCGTGAAGAAGATGCGCGCGTGGCTCGCCCCGTCGATCTTCGCGGCCTCGTCGATCGAGGTCGGCACGGTGTTGAAGAAGCCGTACATGAGGAAGGTGTTCACGCCGAGCGCGCCGCCGAGGTAGATGAGGATGAGCCCGGCGTGCGTGCCGAGGCCGAACTGCGGCCAGATGTCGCTGATCGTCACCATCAGCAGGAAGATCGCGGTGATCGCGAGGAACTGCGGGAACATCTGCACCAGCAGCAGGCTCAGCAGCCCGGCCCGCCGGCCGGCGAAGCGCATGCGGCTGAAGGCGTAGGCGGCGAGCGCCCCGAGGAAGACGGAGCCGACGCCCGAGATGGTGCCCACCACCAGCGTGTTGAGGAACCACTTGAGGAAGGGCGCGTCGGGGTTGCTCAGCAGCTCGACGTAGTTGCCGAGGTCGAAGGAGCGAAAGAGCTGGTTCGACCCGGTCAGGGTGCCGATGGGGTTGAAGGAGACCGAGAGAACGTAGAGCAGCGGGAAGATCGAGAACAGCACCGCGATGACGCCAACCAGGTGGCGCCAGCCCACCTCGCGGAACCAGCGCTTGAAGCCCATCGAGCGGCGCGGAATCGGAACGAGTAGCTCAGTCATTAGTAGACGTCCTCCAGTGCGCGGGTGCGCTTGAACGCGATCGCCGAGACGGTGGCCACGATGATGAAGATGAGAATCGAGAAGGCGCTGGCGAGGCCGTAGTCACGGCCGCCGCCACCGCCGAAGGCGACCTTGTAGACGAGGGTGATCATGATGTCCGTCGCTCCGATGTCGAGCGTCGTGTCACTGAACCGCGGCCAGCCCTTGGTGAGCATGTAGATCACGTTGAAGTTGTTGAAGTTGAAGGCGAAGCTCGCGATGAGCAGCGGGGCGACCGAGACGAGCAGCAGCGGCAGCTTGATCGAACGCACCACCCGCCACGGGCTCGCGCCGTCGACCCGGGCCGCTTCGGTCAGCTCGTCGGGGATCGACTGCAGCGCCCCCGTGCAGATGAGGAACATATAGGGGTAGCCGAGCCAGAGGTTGAGCATCAGCACGCTCACCTTGGCCAGCCACGGATCGCTCAGCCACGGAATCTGCACCCCGCCGAAGATCACCTGGTTGACGAAGCCGAACTCGGGGTTGAGCAGGCCCGCGAAGACGAGGCCGCTGAGGAAGGCCGGGAAGGCATAGGGAAGGATGATGAGGATGCGGTAGATCTTCTTGAACCGCACACGCGGGTCGTTGAACACCAGCGCGAGGAAGAGCCCGAGCGCGAAGGTGGTCAGCACCGAGAGGATCGCGAAGATGAAGGTCCAGAGGATCACCCGCAGCAGCGGCGGACCGACCTGGTCGTTCGTGAAGGCCTTGACGAAGTTGTCGATGCCGACGTTCACGCGCCAGCCCGGGGTGAGCTGCTTGCCCGAGTCGCTCTCGTAGGAGCCGTAGCCGTTGTCGGTGTAGACGGTGCCGTTCGCCGTGTCGGTGAAACTGTCCGCCTTCTCGTCGTAGGTCAGCGACGACCTGAAGACATAGCCGTTGACGCCGTCGGCCGTGCGCACCGAGCCCGCGTTGGGGTCGTCGGAGAAGGGCACGCTGAGGGCGAGGATCGCATCCTGGTTGGCGACGACGTCGCCCAGCTGCAGGGTGTCGTAACCATCAACGCTGGTTGCCTTGCCGGTGAAGTCGGTCTCGGCGTCGACCTCGTGCAGCGGGTCGTCGTTCGTGCCCAGCTGGGCCTGGCCGTCGGGGTCGGTGACGAGAAGGAAGAACTCGCTGCCCTGACGCAGCACGCTCACTTGGTACTGGGGCGAGTCGGGCACCCGCTTCTGGGCGACCTGCACGATCGAGAGGATCGCGTCATCCTTGTCGCTGTTGTGCCCGTCGCTGTAATTGGTGAACGCGATGTACCCGGTGAAGATGACGACGAAAACCTGGAAGATCGCGAGGAAGAAGAGGCCGGGCGTGAGGTACTTCGCGGGCAGGGCGCCGGGCGCGAGGTAGATGTAGTTGATGGCGGCGAGCACGACGAGCGCGATGCCGAAGAGCAGCCACTCCTCGAGGAAGAACAGGGTGAGCAGGGCCTGCACGCCGAAGGCGTCGACGAGGCCGAGCAGCACGATCTTGACGATGAGGCCAGAGAGTCCTCTGCGCCGCGGGGGGCGGAAGGTCGGCGTGGTCGTCATCAAATGCCTCTCGTTGAATCCTGAAGTACGCGACGGTGGGGGCCGACAGTGCCGACCCCCACCGATGCGCTCGTGCTAACCGGCGATCTTCGCCGTGATGTTGGCGACGGCGGTGTTCCAGACCTCGGTCGGGTCACCCTCGCCCTTGATCAGGGCGAGCTCGGCGCTGCCCCAGTCGGCCCAGACCTGGCCCATCGCGGGAATGGCCGGCATCGGCACGCCACCCTGCCCGATGGCGCCGAGTGCGGCGATGTCGGGGTCGGATGCTGCAGCAGCCTCGTAGGCGGCCGTCAGTGCCGGCGGGCGTCCACCGATCTCGTAGAGGGCCGTCTGCACGGCCTCGGTCGAGAGGTAGTTGACGATGAACTGCGTGGCCGCGAGGGCGTTGGTGCTCTTGCTGCTGAGGAAGAAGCCGTTGACGCCGATGAAGGGCTGTGCGGCTTCGCCGCCCGCGCTGGGCAGCGGGTCGATGGCGTAGTTCATGCCACTGGCCTTGATGTCCGGCACGTTCCACGGGCCCGTGATCCAGTACGGCGACTGGCCGGCGAGGAAGAACTCCTTCGCCTTGTCACCGTCGATGTTGGCGTTGAGCACGCCCTCGGCGCCCCACTCCTTGAGCTGCGCCGCGAAGGCGAGGCCGCCCTCGTTGCCGAGCGTGAGGTTGGTCGGGTCGTAGCTGCCGTTGGCGTCGAGTCCGAAGACCGGCGCACCGAACGACGTCTGCAGCGGGTAGAGGTGGTACGGGTCACCCTGGTCGGGCGAGAGGCCCACGAGGAAGGGGTACTTGTCGGCCTCGCCGTTGGCGAAGGCCTGCCCGTTGGCGATGACCTCGTCCATGGTGTCGACGGCGTCGGGCACGAGGTCGGCGTTGCGCAGCAGCGCGACGTTCTCGATCGAGTACGGCACGCCGTAGACGGTGCCCTCGTAGGTCATGGCCTGGATGGCGGAGTCGGCGAACTCGCCCGCGACGTCACCGAGCTCGAGCGGGGCGACGACACCGTTGGCGACGTAGGCGCCGAGCTTGTCATGGGGGCTGACGATGAGGTCGGGGCCCTTGCCGGTCGGAACCTGGCTGATGAAGTCCTGGTCGACGGTGGCGAAGTCCTTGATCTCGAGCTTCACCGTGATGCCGGTGTCTTCTTTGAACTGTGCCGCGATGTCCTTGAGGGCGGGGGCACGCTCGGTGTCGACCCACATGACGATCGTGGTCGAGCCGGAGTCAGCGAGGTCGTCGCCGGCGTCTCCGGATGCGCAACCGGCAAGGGCGAGGGCAGCGACCGTAGCCATTGCACCCGTTGCCAGAATGGGATTCACCTTCATTGGTGTCGCCTTTCATATGCAGTTTCGGGCCTCGTTGCCATGCTGCTGCAAGAGGCCGTTCTCTTGATGTGCCTGCGGAACTGCAAGCGCTTCCAGATATACAGGGTCGCCGGATCATTAGCAACTAGGGGGTGCAATGTCGAGATAAGTTGTTTCGCACCCCAAACAGGGGGCGCAGTGTGGAATCGTTTACAGGAATTCCGAAATGCGCTACCGTGGCTGCAAGCGCTTGCAATGGGGCGCGCGACAAGTAAAGTGACGATCATGACCCTCGCTGTATCCCCCGACTCCGAGTGGTGGCGCTCCGCCGTCATTTACCAGATCTACCCGCGATCCTTCGCCGACTCCACGGGCGACGGCATGGGCGACCTTCCCGGCATCACCGCGCGCCTCGACTCGCTCAAGACGCTCGGCGTCGACGCGATCTGGCTCTCGCCCTTCTTCACCTCCCCGCAGAAAGACGCCGGATACGACGTCGCCGACTACTGCGACGTCGACCCGATCTTCGGCACCCTCGCCGATTTCGACGCCATGCAGGCCAAGGCGCACGACCTCGGCATCCGCGTGATCGTCGACCTCGTCCCCAACCACTCGAGCGACCAGCACGTCTGGTTCACAGAGGCGCTGGCCGCCGACGAGGGCTCCGAAGCGCGCGACCACTACATGTTCCGCGAGGGCAAGGGCGAGACGGGCGAGCTGCCGCCGAACAACTGGGAGTCCGTCTTCGGCGGCCCCGCCTGGACCCGCGTCACCCGCCCCGACGGCACACCGGGCCAGTGGTACCTCCACCTCTTCGACAGCTCCCAGCCCGACCTCAACTGGAAGAGCGAGTGGGTGCGTGCGCAGTTCCGCGATGTGCTGCGATTCTGGCTCGACCGCGGGGTCGACGGGTTCCGGGTGGATGTCGCCCACGGCCTCATCAAGGCCGAGGGCCTGCCCGACTACACCCCCGCGCCCGACGGCGGCAGCATGGGCGGCAGCGGCAGCACCGATGTCGGCCTTGAGCCGGCGATCGACTCCGACGGCCGCAATACGCCGCCCTACTGGGCACAAGAAGGCGTGCACGAGATCTACCGCGATTGGCACTCCGTGCTCGAGCAGTACGACGGCGAGCGCGTGCTGTGCGCCGAGGCCTGGGTCGAGCCGCTCACCAAGCTCGCCCACTGGGTGCGCCCCGACGAGATGCAGCAGGCCTTCAACTTCACCTACCTCGAGACTCCGTGGCAGGCCGCGTCACTGCGCCGCGTCATCGACAACTCGATCTCGTCGTTCGCGACCGTCGGCGCTCCGAGCACGTGGGTGCTGTCGAACCACGACGTCGTGCGGCACGCATCACGCCTGGCCCTCACCGCCGAGAACCCGCAGGGCGCGGGCATCGGGCCGAAGTCTCCGGGCCAGCCGGATCCGGTGGTGGGGCTGCGGCGCGCCCGCGCTGCGACATCCCTCATGCTGGGCCTTCCCGGCAGCGCCTACATCTACCAGGGCGAGGAGCTCGGGCTGCCCGAGGTCATCGACCTGCCCGACTCGGCCCGACAGGACCCGACCTGGTTCCGCACCAACGGGGAGCGCTACGGACGGGACGGATGCCGCGTGCCGATCCCGTGGGAGCCCGGCACCCCCGGCTACGGCTTCAACAGCACCGGCGCCAGCTGGCTGCCCCAGCCGACTGACTGGGACCGCTATGCCCGCGCGTCACAGGTGGACGTCGAGGGCAGCACCCTCGAGCTCTACCGCGCGGCTCTCGCACTGCGCGCCGAGAACAGCCTCGGCCTCGGGTCGATCGAGTGGATCGAGAACCTCGGGCCCGATGTGGTCGCGTTCCGCAACGGCGCGATCACCGTCGTCGCGAACGCCGGCGCCTCGGCGATCGAGCTGCCCGCGGGTCGCGTGGTCTTGGCGAGCGAGCCGCTCGCCGGCTCCGAGCTGCCCGGCGACACGACGGTCTGGCTGGCGGCGGAGTAGGCCTACTCATTGCGCGGCGGTCCCCACGGGGAGTAAGCGCTTTTCGTTCCGCCGGTCGCCGCACGATTGACCTACACACGTCGCGCACGTAGTCGATGACCCTGCCATTTCGAAGTTGGTCGTCATGGGGTTGCCCGGGTAGTTGCGATCTCCTGGTCGGCGAGGCGGATGGTATTGCCGTGCGTGTGAAGTCGTCAGGCGGCTTCTGAACAAACGGTCCAAGCAAATAGGGCTCGAGACACAGCGCGCCCAATAGGTCTTATCCGTCGGAGGTCGGGCTTTCGGTTGCCCGGCTATAGCGAAACGCGACGAGGGAAGCCGTGGCAACCAATATCAGCGTCAGTATTAGCAGAGCTGCGGGGAATCCGATCTGCATCGACGCTAAGGCGTTCATAAGAATGAAACCGGCGGCGGCGACGAACGCTAGCACCCATGCGACGCTTCGAACAAACCGTCGACGTCTAGGGGACATAACCATGATCTACTCCTCCAAGAAGTCCGTTCGCCCAGTTGAATGGGTCATGCATTATGTCAACGGTAGTTTGTACCGGATCAGTGCTGTTGATCACTGCCTGTTTACTGCCTTCCAAGAACAAGTCGATGCTCGTCGCATAAGCGGCCCCTGCCGCAGTCCACGCGACACACGAGGCTCCAAACGTGGGCACCGCCTCCACCGTGCAAGCAGCCGCCCCCATAAATACAGCACCCGCAGCGAAGGCTGCTTGAGTGAGGGCTATCGTGGACGCTATTCCTATTTTCTGGAACGCTGCGCCCCATCCTGCAGCAACCTCTGCATCAAGCCTTGCCTTGTTGGCAGCAGCCGACTCTCGCGCAAGACGAGGCAGCTGTCGCTTGAGCGAGGCCACGATTGTTGCTGTCCGGCAAGCCTGATTAGTGCCGCACCCGCTGGAGACTGTATCTCTCGACATTCCCGTGAGGTCGAGCTGGTTGATCGGGTCGGCCGGGTAATCGTACGAGTTGCTCACCCCGCCCTCGACCGGGTCGACCTCCAGGAACCGGCCCAGCGCCGCGACGTACTGCCGCGCCCCCATCTCCACGGTCGCGATCGAACCGCCGTGCTCGTAGAGCTTGCCGTGCCCGCCGACGAAGGCGAGGTCCGCATCCCCCGGGGTGGTGTCCACCACCGCGTCGTCCGCAGTGATCGTGCCGATGTCCCCGGTGGCCCGGTCGATGGGCTGGCCGAAGGGGTCGAACATGCGGCGCACCCCGGTGCGCTCACCGGAGTCGTTCGCCTGCAGGATCACGTCGCCGTGCAGGTTCGGGTAGAACCATGCTGCGGTCGTGCCGTCGAAGGTGCGGGTCGCCCCGCCCGGCAGGCCCACACTGCGCTGCATGACCGCGTTGCCGGCGCTGAGCACCGCCCCGGCCGTGTACTTGGTGACCGTCGCCGCACCCGTCGGCGGCGCCTCGGTGCGCTGCACGATCGACCCGGAGACATCCCGCAGGTAGGTGATGACCGTGCCGTCCGCCAGCGTCGTCTTCGTGTGGTTGTCGGACACGTCGTACGCCAGCAGCTGGTCGGCCAGGCGGGTCGTGTTCCCGTGCGCGTCGTACGCCAGCGACGGCTGCGCCGGCGCGGTCGCGGTGGTCGACAGCGA
>JAAFHU010000050.1 GCA_013297645.1 Actinomycetota bacterium | reverse complement strand
CCCGGCAGAGCTCGATGCCACCCGCGCCGACAAGTCGGGCCATGTCGCCGACGGCGTGCCGATCGCCATCGTGCATGCCGAGACGGTCGAGCACGTGCAGGCAGCGATGCGCATCGCAACCGCCACCCGCACGCCGGTGGTCACCCGGGGCGCTGGCACGGGCCTCGCCGGGGCCGCCAATGCGGGCGGGGGCGAGATCGTGCTCTCGACCCTGCGCATGACCCGCATCATCGAGGTGCTCGCCGATGACGAGCTCGCCGTCGTCGAGCCAGGCATCATCAATGCAGACCTCAACGCGGCGCTCGCCGACAAGGGACTGTGGTGGGCGCCCGACCCCGCCAGCCGCGCGATCTCGACGGTCGGCGGCAATATCGCGACCAACGCGGGCGGGCTGCTCTGCGTGAAGTACGGTGTGACGCGCGAGGCCGTGCTCGGCCTCAAGGTCGTGCTCGCGGATGGCCGGCTCGTGCAGCTGGGCCACCGCACGATCAAGGGTGTCACCGGTCTCGACCTCACCGCGCTGATGATCGGCAGCGAGGGCCTTCTCGGCGTCATCGTCGAGGCCACGCTGCGCCTTCGCCGGCTCGACACCAGCCCGGTCTCGACGATCGGCGCCTACTTCGGCTCGGTTGAAGAAGCTGCCCGCGCCGCCGCGGTGATCTCGTCATCGGGCCTTCGACCGGCGATCATGGAGGTGCTCGACAAGCCCGCGATGATCGCCATCGCTGCCCACCTCGGCCTCTCGGTGCGCGAGGAGTCCTACCTGCTCGTGCAGACCGACGGCCCGGCGGCCGCGATCGAGGCAGAGGCGGCCATGGGCGTGATCCGCTCGCTCGGGGGCGAGGCCGAGCTCTCGACCGACCCCGAGCACGGCGCACGGCTGCTCGCCATCCGCCGCAGCTTCCACCCCGCGATGGAGAAGCTTGGCACCGTGCTCATCGAGGACGTCTGCGTACCGCGCAGCGCACTGCCCGCGATGTTCAGCGCGATCGAGCAGATCGGTGCCAAGTACGGCATCAGCATCCCCACGGTCGCGCACGCGGGCGACGGCAACCTGCACCCGAACTTCGTGTTCACCACCGACCCCAACCAGGAGGGCGGGGTTCCCGTCGCGGTCTGGCAGGCGGCAGACGAGATGTTCTTGGCGGCCGTGCGGCTCGGCGGAACACTTACCGGCGAGCACGGAATCGGCGTTCTCAAGAAGCGCTGGCTCATCGACGAGCTCGGCCAGGACCAGTTCGACCTGCAGCAGCAGGTGAAGGCTGTTTTCGATCCACTGGGAATCCTCAACCCGGGCAAGGTCTTCTAAACGGTCAGCCAACGCACCGGAATACCACAGGTCGGTGCGGTGTTTTTAACCCTGGTCGGGAGTGTCATCCAGTTCCCCCGGCCGGAGAGAAACACCATGTCAGATGTCACCCGACCCCGTCGTTCCCGCAGCACCCTGCAGCGCCCCCGCACCGGAGAGGTGCGTGTGCGCGTCGGAGCGCTCGGGCTGAGCACACTCGGCGTGCAGGCCATCGGCCGCATCGAGGCTGTCGGCCCCGAGGCAGGCGGCTTCGCCCCCGGCGACCGTGTCGCCTACCGCTTCACCTCGGAGACCCCTGGCCTCAGCCACATCATCGGCGAGCGCGACCTCATCGGGTTCCCCAAGGATGTCGCCATCGAGCAGGCCGCCGCCCTGCTGCCCATGGGGCTGGTCGCCCGCACCATCGTCAAGCAGCTGCACTCGATCGGGCGCGGCAACCGCGTGTCCGTCGCTATCGACCTGGGCGGCGCCGATGCTTTCGTCACAGCGTGGTGTCAGCACCTCGGAGCGATCGTGGTCGACGCCTCGGAGCCGGCCGACGTGCGCGTCACCGAGGCGGACTATCGGGCCGCACGCTCGTTCAAGGCGAGTCATGGGTTGGGGCAGCTGGCCGCATCCGACGTGTTCCAGGCGGTGCGCCTCGGTGTCTTCGACGGCCTCGAGATCGCGAGCTATCCGCTGAGTGACGCCGCCCAGGCCAAGCTCGCGGTGGAATCGGGACCCGTGGTGCTGCTAGCTGCGTAGTAATGCCATGACGGTCTTACACTGGCCGCATGACCTTCCTGCCGATCACCACGCACGACCAGTTGGATGACGCAGCCAAGGCAGCGAGTGACGAGCACGTCGCCCGCTACGGAGGCCCGGTGAACAACCTGGACGCCACGCTCCTCGGCCACCTGCCGAGCTTCAGCGCCTACACGCAGTGGTTCGCTCTGCGCGACGCGGTCGTGCCCTACCTCGGTGAGCGCGCCGTGTCGCTGTTCTGCTACGCGATCTCGTCGGAGTATGGCGGCCCGATCCCGTCGGCGTTCTTCCGCAAGGCGCTGGTCGACGCGGGCGACGACCCCGACAGCCCCCAGGTGACCGAGACGGAGCAGCTGCTCATCGACTGGGGTCGCTACATCGCCCGCGACCCGCACGGCGTGCCCGACGAGATGTACGCTCGCCTCGAGGCGACCTTCAACCCCCGGCTGCGCACTCTCCTCGTCGCCTTCGCCGGCATGATGGTCGCCGTCAACCTCTTCGCGACCGTCGGTCGGATTCCCCTCGACGAGGGCCTCGCCTAATTTGGCAGAAGTTCGTGTACGCGTGACATTGCGGCGCGTGATACTCGAACCATGAGCACTACTGCCGTGAGAACCCGCCGCTTTCACCCGGCCTGGATCGTCGCCCTCGTGGCCTTCCTCGCGCTCGTCGGGGCAGCCGGGTTCCGCGCCGCGCCCAGTGTTCTCATGCTGCCGCTCGAAGACGAATTCGGCTGGACGCGCACCCAGGTGTCGCTCGCCGTGACGGTCAACCTGCTGCTCTTCGGACTGACGGCCCCCTTCGCGGCGGCCCTCATGGCGCGCTTCGGCCTGCGCCGGGTGACGAGCGTCGCCCTCCTGCTGGTCGCATCCGGTGCCGCGCTCAGCATCTTCGCGACCGAGCCGTGGATGCTCGTGCTCACCTGGGGCGTGCTCATCGGCCTCGGCACCGGGTCGATGGCCCTCGTCTTCGCCGCGACCGTGGCCGACCAGTGGTTCGTCAAGAGCCGTGGACTCGTGGTCGGCATCCTCACCGCGGGCAGCGCCACCGGCCAGCTGGCCTTCCTTCCCGTCATCGCCCTGCTCGTCGAGAACGCGGGCTGGCGGCAGGCGTCGTTGCTGGTCGCCGGCGGAGCGCTGCTGGTCGTGCCGCTCGTGCTCCTCTTCCTGCGCAACCACCCAGTGGACATCGGGCTGACCCCCTACGGTGCGCCCGAGACCTACGTCTATGAGAAGCCGGTGCGCACCAACGCGGTGAGGACCGCGCTGAGCACGCTCGCGCGCGCCTCCCGCGTGCGCACCTTCTGGGCGCTCGTGGCCGGTTTCGCGATCTGCGGGGCAACCACGAACGGCCTCATCGGCACGCACTTCATCCCCAGCGCCCACGATCACGGCATGGCCGAGACGACTGCGGCGGGGCTGCTCGCCGTCGTCGGCATCTTCGACATCATCGGAACCATCGCATCGGGCTGGCTGACTGACAAGGTCAACCCGCGCATCCTGCTCGCCGCCTATTACGGTGGCCGGGGCCTCGGCCTGCTCGTGCTGCCCTTCCTGCTGAGCGCGACGGTGCAGCCGCCGATCATCATCTTCGTCGTCATCTACGGCCTGGACTGGGTGGCGACCGTGCCGCCGACGGTGGCGCTCTGCCGGGAGGTCTTCGGCAAAGACGGCCCCATCGTCTTCGGCTGGGTCTTCGCGTCGCACCAGATCGGCGCCGCGATCGCCGCCGTCAGCGCCGGCGCCCTGCGCGATGCAACGGGGGAGTACACCCTCGCCTGGTTCGGCGCGGCAGCGCTGTGCCTGGTCGCTGCCGCAGTGAGTGCGAGCATCACGCGCAAGAAGGCCCTGCTGGCACCCGCCTAGTAGTCTCGCAATCGTGCAAAGCCTCATCCCGCTCGCGCTGAACGTGCTGCTCTACGCCTTTCTCGCGTGGGTGCTGCTGTTCGCGCTGCAACTCTCCGACCTCTTCGCGAGCCTCGTCGACATGCGCGGTGCGCACGACTACCGGCTCACGCGCCGGGCCGCCCAGCGCCGGGTGACCGAGTACTTCTGGGGCATCCCGGTGGTGTTCACGCTCGTACTCGGATTCACCCTCGGCATGGACTATGCCGGGCGCCTGCTCTTCGACGAGTCGCGCACGCGCGACGGGCTCGTGGTGGTCAGCATTCTGCTCTTCGTGGCGTTCGCCGCGGGCATCGGCATCGTCTACGCACTCGGACGGGTGGACTCCCTCAGCTACGCCACCCTCCGCGCCAACCTGGCGGAGGACTCCGAGTCGCGGCTCACCGCGGGCCAGATCGAGGCGTTCCGATCGCAGCTCGACGAGATCGACGTGAAGCAGCGCCGCATCCGGCTCGGGGTGCGTGACACCGCGGGCATGAGCCGCACACGGGCCGAGCTCAAGAACCTCGCCGAGGGATTCCGTGCCGTGCCGCCGAGCGGCTTCCAGGCCATGTCGGCGATCCAGTGGAAGTTCGCCTGGGCCTATCTCTGGCGCGGCAACTTCTTGCGGGTGGTTCCGCCGATCGTCGCGCTTCTCGCCTTTCTGCTGGGCCTCGCGATCGCTATCGTCGACCCCGCGAACGTCGGTCTCGCCGTCGCCCTCGCCGCCGCCGTCGTGATCAGCAGCCTGCTCGCGCTCGCGAGCGCGCGCGCCTCCCTCGCCTCGAAGACCGCCTGGCACGCTGTCTACCTCAAGCAGCGCAGCGAGGTCGAAGACCTGCTCATCGAACTCGAGAAGGCGACGCGCAAGGGCGTGGCCGGGCTCGGCGACCGGGTGGCGCGCGCCCTGCAGATCCTGCGCGAGCAGCAGGAGTAGCCATGACCGACCTGTACCCGCAAGAACACCCGTCGCAGGCTCCCGCCCAGATCACCGTCCAGGCGCTCGCCGCCCACGGCCCCGCCGAGCAGGCGAACCTTGCCGGCCACAAGAGCAGCCTCATCGTGCCGGCGACCATCGCGTTCGTCCTCATCGGAATCACCGGCCTGCTCGTTGCCGCCTTCCTCGTCGTCAGCCTCGGTACGGGCGCGGTCGCGATCGCCGGGTTCATGGCACTGATCCCGCTCGTGGTGGTGCTGCTCGGCATCCGCTGGATCGACCGCTGGGAGCCGGAGCCCCGCGGCCTCCTTGTCTTCGCCTTCCTCTGGGGCGCCGTCTCATCAGTCTTCGTCGCCCTGCTGGCGAGCCTCATCGTCGAGATCGTGCAGGAGGACGCGGGCGTGGGGGCGGCCGAGCGCGAGATTCTCGGCGCCGTCATCCAGGCGCCTATCGTCGAGGAGTTTGCCAAGGGCCTGGGTATCCTGCTCATCTTCCTCGCTGCCCGCAAGTACTTCGACGGGCCGGTCGACGGCGTCGTCTATGCGGCGACGATCGCCGGCGGGTTCGCGTTCACCGAGAACATCCTCTACTTCGGCACCGAGATCGTCGAGGGCGGCACCGTCAGCGGCGCGGTCGGCATCTTCATCGTGCGCGGCATCATGTCGCCCTTCGCCCACGTCATGTTCACCACCTGCACGGGCATCGCCATCGGCTTCGCGACCCGGCGCACCGGGGTGGCGGGTGGCATACTCGCGTTCCTCATCGGGCTCGTGCCGGCGATGCTGCTGCACGCGCTGTGGAACGGTGCCAGCTACGTCGTCGGCGAGAGCTACCTCATCTACTACGTGCTCGTGCAGGTTCCGCTGTTCATCGCCGGCGTCGTGCTCGTCGTGCAATTGCGCAAGGCTGAGACCCGCACGACCCGGGCACGCCTCGCCGAGTACGCCGCAGCCGGCTGGTACAACCCCGATGAGATCATCGCCCTCGCCACACCCGCGGGCCGCCGCCAGGCGATGGCCTGGGCCAGAGCACGTGGACTCGGACTCGTCATGAAGGGCTACATCATCGACTCGACGAAGTTGGCCTTCATTCGCCAGCGCCTCGTCAGCGGCCGTGCGGCCGAGGGCGCGCAGGTGGAGGAGGCGGCGATGCTCGCCGCCATCGTCGCCCGCCGGTCGGCGTTGACGCAGTCGGGCGTCTAGCGCGCGAACAGCGAGAAGAACCCGATCAGCTGGGGCAGGCCCCAGATCGCCAGGAACACGACGATGAAGATCACGGCGCCGACCGAGAAACCGCGCTTGAGGCGCTGGCCCTGGGGGGCAACGAAGTTCGCCCCGAAGTCGCCCACCTTCTCGTCGACGTAGCGATCGGTCTGCGCGAGGGTCTTCGCTCCGACGGTGTCGACGATCTGGAAGAGCCGCTGGTAGACGCCGGGCGCGGTCGAGGGGAAGGGGGTCGCGGAGTAGACGAACATCCAGTCGTCCACGATCTCGACGTCGAAGGGTGCCGCATTGTCGATGAGCAGTGCCATGAGGTCGGGGGTGAAGACGTAGAGCGCGTCGCGCTCGTACTCCCGGGGGCAGTAGAGCGTGAAGTACTCGTTGAAGTTGCCCTCGAGGCTGAGGATCTGCTTCTTGTCGAAGTAGGCCGGCAGATTGGTGCCGCCGAACAGTCCGTTGTTCGCCTTGGAGTCGAGCACCATATTCGGCAGCTTGCGGTCGAGGTGCAGCGCCATGAAGCCCCAGTTGTGCGTCGAGCGGCTCTTTCCGCTGCCGGTCGAGTACTGGTAGTTGCCGATATCGAGGAAGCGGTCGGTCGCCGAGGTCAGGTGGTTGGTCACGAGCCGCGTGTCGCCCAGATTGAAGATCGCCCCCGGGTACTGCGGGTTGGCGTCGCTCGGTGAGAACGTCATGCCGTTCGCCTTGGCGAAGGTGTCGAGGCGCAGCCAGGCCTCCCAGTTGCGGCCGCGGATGATGGACCGGATGAGCAGTGCAGTGCCGGCGATGAATGCGGCAATGAACAGCGCGGGAAACAGGGTGAAGGCGATGCCGACAGGGTTGGCGCCGTCCTCCATGCTGCTGAGGGCAATGCCCATGAAGGTGCCGCTGAAGGCGAGCACAATTCCGCCGATGACGAGACCGAGGAACACGACGGCGACGACCTGAACCACGTTGACCTGCGCCCACGGAGCCCCCGACGCCTTCGCGCGGGCCTTGAAGGCATCCACCTGCTCGCGCGGCACGGGATAGAGCAGGGCGCTGTAGTCGACGACGCGGTTCATATTTTCATGCTGGCACAACCAGCGCTTAAAGACTCATCGCCCAGCGGTGCGGCATAGCCTGCAGCTCTTCTGGGCGACGAGTTGTTCTTCCTTAGGTCTACTCCGGTGTCAACCGGCGCGCAATAGGCCGCGTAGAATTGCTAACCGGCTTTCGAGGGGTTGTGGGCGTGGAATCTGCTGAATTGGCAAGCGAGAAGGCCTATGTCGCGAGCCTCTATGCGCGCCTCGACCAGCTGCGCAATGCGGCGCAGAGCGAGCTCGAGGCGGTGCGCCGCACCAACCAGGGCGGCACCCACCAGAACCGCTCCGAACGGGATGCCTTCGCCCGCATCTACGAGGACCGCGTCAACCAGCTCACCGAGATCGACGAGCGGCTCGCCTTCGGCCGCCTAGAGCTGGTCGATCAGAGCGAGGACCGCTACCGCTATATCGGCCGCATCGGCTTGCGCGACGAGGAGCAGCGCCCGCTGCTTCTCGACTGGCGGGTGCCGCAAGCGCGGGCCTTCTACCAGGCGACCGCGGCAACGCCCCTGGGAATCCGGGCCCGGCGCCACCTGCAGAGCAAGGGCCGCGAGATCGTCGGCATCGACGACGAGATCTTCGACCGCGCGCTGCTCGAGGGCGACACGTCGAACCTCCAGGGCGAGGCCGCCCTGCTGGCGGCGCTGACCACGCAGCGAACCGGCCGGATGGGCGACATCGTCGCGACCATCCAGGCCGAACAGGACCGCATCATCCGCTCGGATCTTCGGGGTGTTCTCGTCGTGCAGGGCGGGCCGGGAACCGGCAAGACGGCCGTGGCCCTGCACCGCGCCGCCTACCTTCTGTACTCGCACCGCGACCGCCTCGCGTCGAGCGGCGTGCTCATTGTCGGACCGAGCCGGTCGTTCCTGCGCTACATCGAGTCGGTGCTGCCCTCGCTCGGCGAGACCGGCGTTGTGCTCGCGAGCGTCGGGCAGCTCTTTCCCGGGGTCGAGGCGACGACGGATGACGCCCCGGCCACCGCGCAGCTCAAAGGCAGCCACGAGATGGTCGGCCTCATCTCGCGGGCCGTGCGCAGCCGCCAGCAGGTGCCGTCTGAGCCGCAGACCGTCGACGTCAACGGTGAGAAGCTGGTGATCGAGCCCGAGCTGATCCGCGCCGCGATGAATCGCGCCTGGGAGACCCGCAAGCAGCACAACATCGCGCGGGCGACGTTCAACAAGGCGGCACTCAATTCGCTCGGCCGTGTTCTCGCGGAGCAGCTGCGCGAGCGCGGCAATACCGTCGACGAGCAGGACCAGCGTTATCTGCGCGACGACCTGCGCACCAGCTACGACGTGAAAGTCGTGCTCAACACGGCCTGGCTGCCGCTGACGCCGCAGAAACTGCTGCACGACCTCTATGCCCGCCCGCAGTGGCTCGAGACCCTCACGCCGGGGTGGAGCGCGGAGAAGCGCGCCCTCCTGCGGCGCGATCGCGGGGCACCGTTCACCATCGCCGACGTGCCCCTGCTCGACGAGGCGGCGGAGCTGCTCGGCGAAGTCGAGACGCGCAATGACGCGGCCCGCAAAGAAGAGCAGCGGCAGCGAAAGCGCGATATCGAGAACGCGGAGCAGGCCATCCGCAACATGGACGTCGAGGGCTTCATCAGCGCCGAGACGCTCGCGGGCGGCTTCGAGCCGATCAGCGAGCGGGCGACGACGGCCGAGCTCGCCGCGACCGACCGCACCTGGGCCTACGGGCACATCGTCGTCGACGAGGCGCAGGAGCTCTCGCCGATGCAGTGGCGCCTGCTGCAGCGTCGCGGGCCGTCGAAATCCTTCACCGTCGTCGGCGACGTCGCCCAGGCATCCGCTGCTGCTGGCGCGACCACCTGGCAGGACGCGGTCGGCTCCTTCGGAGCCGACAACTGGCGCCTCGAAGAGCTGACGGTCAACTACCGCACGCCCGCGCAGATCGCGTCGGCCGCCGAGGACATGGCCGAGGCCCACGGGCTGCGCGTCACGCGCTCGAGCGCGGTGCGGGAGAGCGAGTGGCCGGTGGCGATCCACGAGACGGTGGATGTCGCTGCCGCCCTGCGCCGGGTCATCGCCGCCGACCGCGACATCGACTCCACCGGCACGATGGCGGTCATCGCGAGCGCGTCGCAGGTCGACGACCTGCTCGCTTCGTCGGAGCTCGGAGCTCTCGCGGCCCGGGGTGCGGCGGGCCTCAGCCGGCCGATCGCGTTCATGACCCCTGACGACGTCAAGGGACTCGAGTTCGACACGGCGATCATCGTCGAGCCGGCCCTCATCGTGGGCGAGATCGAGCGCGGCGCATCCGCTCTGTACGTGGCGATGACGCGGCCGACACAGCGCCTGCACATCGTCACCTCGCAGCCGCTGCCCGCGGGCCTGTAATTCCGCGCCCCCAGACTGGGGTGCCTTAACCCTCACCTCTGGGGGTACTCGCTGTGCGGGGTCTCAGCCACAGTTGACAGAGGACCACCACCCCATCCTTGCCCTCATTGTCTTTAAGGGATCCCATGATGACCGACGGAGACGTCTCGGCATGCGCCGATGACACCGCGGATTCCCTTGGTGCCAATCGCGCCGGGCAGGTGGCGATCGCCGAGCTGCTCAGGGCCCAGAGCGAGGTGCCGCCCCGCACCCTGCTCGGGCGCATCTTCGGCATGAGCCCGCTCAATCACGAGACCCACGCCATGTACCGCGGCGTGGTCGGCGAGATCGAGGTGGGGGAGGCGCTCGACCGCCTCGGCCCCGAGTGGTCGGTGCTGCACGCTGTGCCGGTCGAGTCGGGTGCCTCCGATATCGACCACCTCGTCATCGGCCCGGCCGGTGTCTTCGTGGTGGCGACCAAGAACCACAGTGGACTCAACGTCTGGGCATCGCAGCGCACGCTCATGGTCGCGGGAGTGCGCCAGCCGCACATCCGCAACATGGAATACGAGATGGGGCGCGCCGAGCGCTCGCTCTCCGCGGCCTCGGGCAGTCCGGTCGAGGTGTCGGGCATCCTCGCCATGGTGGCGGCGAAGAGCGTCGTCGTGCGTGAGAAGCACCGCGATGTCGCTGTGCTCGCCGCCAGCAGCATCGTCGGATGGCTGCTGCGGCGCAAGCGGGTGCTCAGCCCCGCGGAGGTCTCGCACATCAGCACGGCGGCCTCTCTGGCCTCGACCTGGGACACGTCGGCGGTGGAGTGCCCCGACACCGGGCGCCAGCAGTTCGAGCAGCTGCGGGCCAGTGTGCGCCGCGCTTGGCGCATTCAACTGGCCTGGGCCGTGGGCGTCAGCGTCATCGGCATCGGCGCCTTCGCCGTCATCACCTACTCGATGCTGTGGTCGGCGATCGGATCGTTCGGCTACTAGCCCCGCACCCTTGGGCCTCTGCCGGGCTCAGCCCCGCGTGCAGGTGCCCGAATCGACCTGCTTCGACAATCCGGCGGCCTGCGCTGCGACCGGGTCGAGCTCGGCCATGGTCATGGCGTAGCCGAGGTTGGCCGTGTTCGCGGCCTTGGCGAAGACGACCCCGGTGACCTGTCCATCGGTGGTGAGGAAGGGGCCGCCGGAGTCGCCGATGTTGACCTCCGTCGCGAGGGTGTAGACCTCGCGGGGGTTCTGGCTGTCCTCGTAGATGTCATAGACCTGCGCGGTGTCGACCGACAGCACCTCGGCCGGGCTCGTCACGAAGGACCCGCCGAAGGGGTAGCCGTTGATCACGCCCTTCGTGCCGTCGTCAGACGTGTCAACGAGCGCGAGCGGCGGGGCGTTGAGTCCCGGCACCGCGATGACCGCGAGGTCGTCGAGGGGGTCGAAGTAGACGATGGTGCCGTCGAGGGCCTGGCCTCCCGGCGTCTCGATGATCGGCTCGGTCACTCCGGCCAGAACGTGGGCGTTGGTCACGACGCGGTCGTCGCTGACGACGAAACCGCTGCCGGCCTGGCTCTGCCCGCAGGCGGGAGCGGCGCCCGTGATGCGCACGACCGACTGCGCGGCGACCGTGAGGGCGGGCGACCCGGTGTCGACGTTGGGCAGCGTCGGTGGGTTGACGATGCCGCCGAGCGCCTCGGTGATGACGGGCAGGCCGTCTTGCAGCAGCACGGATCGCGCCCGGGCGACGAGCGACTCGAGCGGGTCGGGGGTGATTGCCGCCATGACACGCAGCACGGTCGATCCCGCGATCGCGCGTGATAGCGCCGGGATTCCGAGGGCCACCGCGCTCGACATCAGCAAAGACAGCACCAGGGCGGTCGCGACGAGGCTGACGACCGCCCCGAGCGTCCGATCGGCGAGCCGCAGTGCGCGCTGCTTCAGCGAACCGCTGAGGCGGCGCCCGATGGCAGCGCCGATCGCCTGCCCGCCGAGCACGAGGAAGAGGCCCGTCGCGACGACCACGACGATGCGCCAGCCGGAGTTCGGAATCCAGTTGCCGATCACCGGCACTAAGAAGAACGCGACCACGGCCCCGACGAGCACCCCGACGAAGCCTGCGACGGAGCGCACGAGGCCGTTGCGCCAGCCGTAGACGGCGTAGGCGATGAGAACGCCCAGCAGGGCGAGGTCAAACAACCAGGTCTCGAGCACGGTGCCTCCGCCATCGAGACTAGGCGACACTGGTTCTATGACGAACCCACCCTTCGCACTCAACGACGGTGCTACCCTTCCCGCCATCGGCCTCGGCACCTACGGGCTGCGCGACAGTGCCGGCATCGCGGCCCTCGGCACCGCCATCGACGCGGGCTACACGCTGCTTGACACCGCCCTCAACTACCAGAACGAGCGCGAGGTGGGCGAGGCGATCCGCCGCTCGGGCCGCGACGACCTGCTGGTGACCAGCAAGCTGCCGGGACGCCACCACGGCTACGACGAGACGCTCGCCAGCTTCGACGAGTCCCTTGGCAACCTCGGGCTCGACCACCTCGACCTCTACCTGATCCACTGGCCGAACCCGAGCGTCGGAAAATTCGTCGACAGCTGGCGAGCGATGATCGAGCTGCAGAAGCAGGGCCGGGTGACGAGCATCGGCGTGAGCAACTTCACCATCGAGTTTCTCGAGCGTCTCGAGGCCGAGACCGGCGTGCTGCCCGCGGTCAACCAGGTGGAGCTGCACCCCCGGTTCAGCCAGCCGGAGCTGCGGGCTTTTCACGCATCCAAGGGAATCGTCACCCAGAGCTGGAGCCCGCTGGCCCGCCGCAAGGAAGTGACCGGCGAACCGGTCATCGAGGCGCTCGCGACCGCGCACGGCAAGACTGCGACCCAGATCGTGCTGCGCTGGCACCACCAGCTCGGCGCCCTGCCGATTCCGAAGTCGGCCAACGCCGAGCGGCAGCGAGAGAACCTCGACATCTTCGATTTCGAGCTCTCTGTCGATGACATCGCGCAGGTGGCGACGCTGCAGTCAGAGCGCCTGTGGGGCGGCGATCCGCTCACCCACGAGGAGATGTAACCCGCCACTGCCAGCTAACGCCCACTCTGCGCGAAGCCTTCGCCCAGCGCGGCACGCGACAGTGGGGGAATGGTCAGTAATACCCGTGACGGAGTGGAGCGTGCGACGGTGTCGCGCGCCGAGCACGTCGGGCAGGTGGCACTCGGCCTCGGGGCGCTGTCGATCGTGTGCGTCGTCGTTCCCGCGTCCCGCGAGCTGGCCTGGCTGGTCGCGCTGCCCACTGTCGGCTTGGCTATTGCCGCGCTCGGCTACGGCGTTGGCCGCAAACGCTATGCGACGGCCGCGCTGCTACTCGGCTGGTTCGCCTTCGCCTATTCCTTCGCCATGATGCTGTGGGGCTAGGGCGTGCTCTGGGGCCAGCGCGCGCTCGAAGGCCTGCAGCGCGTCGGCGCCGACCACGACGAATGTGACCAGTTCGATGTGCGT
Source organism: Actinomycetota bacterium (assembly GCA_013297645.1). Taxonomy (GTDB): domain Bacteria; phylum Actinomycetota; class Actinomycetes; order Actinomycetales; family Microbacteriaceae; genus Conyzicola. Next base: position 2,361 of record JAAFHU010000050.1, on the reverse strand, counting down.
CTCCGTTGAGCGCACGGACTCTACGGCAATCCTTGCTGCATCGTCGAGCGGCCAGCCGTAGGCCCCAGCGCTGATCGCCGGGAACGCGACGGATGCGGCACTGAGGTTGTCCGCGAGCTCCATCGACTCGAAATAGCAGCTCGCGAGCGTCTCTGAGCGGTCCTCGTCGGCCGAGTACACCGGTCCCACGGTGTGGATCACCCATTTCGCCGGCAGCCTTCCCGCGTTGGTCGACACGGCCTTGCCGGCCGGCAGCCCGTCGACATACCGCGACTCCCGCAGGCGCCGTGTCTCAGCGAGGATCTGCGGCCCGCCCACCCGGTGGATCGCGCCATCGACGCCGCCGCCCCCGAGCAGGGAGCTGTTGGCAGCGTTGACGATCACATCCGCGCTGAATTCGGTGATGTCGCCGCGGGTGAGTTCGATGCGAGTAGCCATGACGCGACCGTACGTCACGCTTCGTGGGAATTCTCGCGGTTGACTCACCGGTTGTACTTATGTAGGTCACAGGCTGGCAAGCTGTGCTGTAGAACGACTAAGCGAGAGACCCGAATGACCATCGAACCACCTACCGGACTGGTGCCGCCCGAGCCGCGCCCGTGGAGTGCCCCGGCTCCGCAACAGGTCATGGCCGCGCCGCCCCGCCGACTCGGCAGGGGTGCTCTCGCGCTTGTCGCCTCCGGTGCCGCGCTGCTGCTCGTAGGCTCCGGCCTGCTCGGCCACGGCATCTGGCAGCTCGCCGACAACGCCAACTCCCGCTCGGCTGACACCGACCTCGGCCGGCCTGGGCACGCGCTGCCTCTGCCGCAGGTCGCCGCCGACAATGACCTCGACGTCACGGCCGCAACGGCCACCGAGACCGTCGGCGTCGTCACGATCCTCACCGACCTCTACTACGACGGCAACGCGCAGGCGGCCGGCAGCGGCTCGGTGCTCACCAGCGACGGCACTGTGCTCACCAACAACCACGTCATCGAGGGCTCCACCTCGATCGAGGTCACCATCGAGTCGACGGGCGCGAACTACAGCGCCATCGTGCTCGGCACGGACAAGACCAAGGATGTCGCCCTGCTGCAACTGCAGGACTATCGCGGCGACAACGTCACCGGCCTCGACACCGTCGAGCTCAACTACGACGAGCCCGAGATCGGTGACGAGGTGCGCTCGATCGGCAACGCACTCGGCACCGGCGACCTCGTCACCGCGACGGGCGCGATCGTCGCGCTGGGGGAGTCGCTCTCGATCAGCGACGGCTACGGCGCGGAGTACGAGAACCTCGACAACCTCATCGAGGTCGACGCCGACGTGGTCAGCGGCGACTCGGGCGGCCCGCTGGTCGATGACGCGGGCGAGGTCATCGGAATGGTGACGGCCGCATCGACGGCGAGCGACGACATCCGCGGGTTCGCTATCACCATCGCGGATGCCATGGACATCGTCGAGCAGATTCTCGACGGCGACGAGTCGGGCACCGTCAACGTCGGCCCCACCGCCTTCATCGGCGTGCTGCTGGCCGAGGAGCAAGGCCCCGACGGCGTCACCCTCAGCGGCACCGTCGACGGCACTCCCGCCGACAAGGCCGGGCTCGCCGAGGGCGACACCATCACCGAGTTCGCGGGTGTGCCGGTCTTCACCGTCGACGAGCTCAAGGCCGAGGTCGCCAAGCACGAGCCCGGCGATGTCGTCGACATCACGCTCATCGACGCCGACGGCAACCCGCAGACGCTGCAGCTGACGCTGGCCGAGGGCCCGGCCTAGTCGTCTAGTAGTCGTCTCCGGGAGAGCTGCCGGTGCGGTCGTCGATTCCAGATATCAGTGTGTCGAGCGAAGTCTTGAGCGAGGCGGACTGCTCTGCGCCGGCTTGATCGCTGATCTGCTTGAGCTGCGCCTTTGTTGACGCGGCCTCGGCATCCTTCACCTGAACGAGAACCCGAGCCTGCATCGCAGAGATGAAGGAACCACCCGCCGACCCGGCGATGAGCGACAGGGCAATGGTCTTGATGAGGTCGTACCCGGTCTTCGCTGCCTCGGCATTGCTCGGATCCTCCGGCAGAGCGATCTGCGGCGGGAAGAAGTACAACACCGCGACCGCCGCCACGGCGCCGACGATCACACTTGCAAACACTCCGAGATCGATCCAGCGGAGTTTCTTGTTTGACTTGACGAAGCTGGGAATCTCGATCCGGCCGATCTGCCCGCGCACGGGCAGCAAGAGCTCGAAGACGAGACCGCCGATAGCGCCGAAGCCAGCTGCAATTGCAATCAGCGTCCAGTAGTCCTTGATGACGACAAGCTCCATTGCGGTACCCCATTCACGCGTAGATGGTGCAGAGAGTTGGTTTAGCTGTGGCGAAGATATCG
>JAAFHU010000005.1:33336-36519 GCA_013297645.1 Actinomycetota bacterium | reverse complement strand
CCCAACATCCGCCAGGCACTCATGCCCGCCGACGCGCGGGCGCGCTTCGAGCGCATCGCCCGCCTGACGAGCGTGCTCAAGCTCAGCGACGAGGACGCGGCATGGCTCTACCCCGATGCCGACGACCCGCTCGCCCTGCTGCTCGCCCTCGGTCCCTCGGTCGTCGCGCTGACCCGCGGCGCGCACGGGGCCACGATCGCTTCGGCAGAGCAGCGCGTCGATGTGCCCGCCGTGCGGGTCGAGGTGCGCGACACCATCGGTGCCGGCGACTCGTTCATGTCCGCCCTCATCGCCTCGCTGATAGACGACAAGCCGCTGGATGAGGCCGCCGCCGCCGCCATCGCGGCCGCCGCCATCACCGTGAGCCGGGCCGGCGCGCAGCCCCCCACCCGCGCCGAGCTCGACGCGGCTCTGCGGTCGTAGCTACTGCACGGCCGCAGTGAGCCGCGCCACGTTGTCGAGGGCGCGGCTGAGGAAGCCGCGCTGGTTCCACTCGTCGAGGGTGAGCTCGCGCGAGTGCGCGCGGTACTCCTCCTGGGTCGCGGTGAGGTCGCGGTGGAATGACGCGCCGAGAACCACGACGGTGATCTCGAGGTCGAGGGTGAAGGAGCGCATATCCATGTTGCTCGACCCGAACACCGACAGTTCGTCGTCGATGGTGAAGTGCTTCGCGTGCAGCACGGTCGGCTTCTCGTAGAGCCAGATGCGCACGCCCGCCTTGAGCAGTGCCTCGTAGTAGCTGCGCTGGGCGTGGTACACGAGAAACTGGTCGCCGATCTCGCTGACGAAGAGCTCAACCTCGATGCTGCTCTGCGCAGCGGTCGTAATCGCATAGAGCATCGAGTCGTCGGGCACGAAGTAGGGGCTGGTGAGCACGATGCGCTTGCGCGCGCTGTAGACGAGCGAGTTGAACAGTCGCAGGTTGTTCTCGCCCTCGAAACCCGGTCCACTGGGAACGACCTGGCAGGCGAGGTCGCCCTCGATGCCAATGTCATCGAGATCGAACTCGTCAAGGATCTCGTTGGTCTCGGCGAACCAGTCGCTGATGAACACCGCCTCGATCTCGGCGACGACCGGGCCCTCGAGGCGCACCATGAAGTCGTGCCACCGCAGTGTGTGCCGCTTCTGGTAGCTCGGGGTGATGATGTTGCGCGAGCCGGTGAAGGCCGCGGTGCCGTCGATGACGAGCAGCTTGCGGTGGTTGCGCAGGTCGGGCCGCTGCACCTGGCCGGCGAGGGGGAAGAACGGCAGCATGAAGTGCCAGTCGATGCCTGACTGCGTCAGCATCCGCTTCATTTTCTTGTAGCCCTTGTATCGGCGGCTGCCGAGGTGGTCGAAGAGCACCCGCACGGTCACGCCGCGGTCGTGGGCGCGCACCAGGGCGTCGAAGAAGGGCTGCGACGTGTCGTCAACCGACATGATGTAGAACTCGGCGTGCACCGCGACGCGTGCCCCGTCGATAGCGGCGACCATCGCGTCCAGGCCCTCCGCGTCAGACGGGTAGACCGTCGCGCGGTTGCCGCCGACCATGGGCATCGCGCCGAGGGTGCGGTTGAGGGTCTCGATGGGCGACAGCCAGTCGGGTAGGTCGAGGTCGGTGATGCCGGCGTCGACGGAATCGGCGGTGCGCTTGATGAGCGTGTTGATGGTCAGCTGCTTGTCGCGGCGCTTCTTCGGCAGCAGCCAGTTGCCGGCCAGCAGGTAGAGCGCGATGCCGACGTAGGGCAGCAGAAAAATAGCGAGCAGCCAGGCGAGGGCCGTCTGCGGGCGGCGGTTGCGCGGCACGTAGATGACGGCGAGCACCTTGACCACGATGTCGCCGATGAAGGTGACGGCACCGATGACAGCCGGAACCGAGAGCTCCACGAGAGCTACGCGGTGGTCTCGGGGGTCAGCATGAGCACCGCATTGGAGAACGATGCCTCGAGCTCGGCGAGCCACTTCTGGTTGACGGCCGTGGCGACGCCGGTCGCGTAGGTGATCACGATGGGGATTCGCGCATCCAACCAGACCTGGATAGGACCGGTCTTCTCCGAGATGATGCTCACCGCCACGCGCTGCTGCTCGCGCAGTTTGCGCGCCACCACGATGTGCAGATGCTGCAGCACGCGGTCGGGCAGCTCGATCGGAGGAAGCGAGGTGTCATAGCGCAGGGTTCCCACGGCTCAACGATATCCCCCCGCAGCCCGCACCATGCTGGGACTATCGGCCCTATGCCGAGTGGTGTACTGCAGCGATGCTGGGCACAGAGAAAGGACTCCCATGACCACCACCCGCTCGCCCCTCGCCCGCGCGTTCGCGCCTCTCGTCGGCGTGACGTCTCTGCTCATCCTCTGCCAGGCGGTCACCGCCGGAGAGTTCATCGCCGACGAGCATGCCAAGCTGCCGCTCGAGGTGCACTCCATGGTCGGCTACCTCACCCTGCTCGCCGCGGTGGCGACCGCCGTGGTCGCGGCCATCGCCTTCCGCCGCTCGTCCCCCGTGCTGCTCTGGGGATCGGTGGCGCTCGCCGTCATGACGGCGGGGCAGCTGGTGATCGGCAAGCTCATCACCGACGCGGAGCAGGATGGCTGGATCGCCGTGCACGTGCCCCTGGCCCTGCTCGTCTTCGGCGTGACGATCTGGCTCGCGTTCGCGGCAGCCCGCGAGCGCCGCGCGGCTACGGCAGCATGAAGTCGAGCACGGCCGCAGTGAGCTGCTGCTCGAAGTCGGGGTCGCTGATCGTCGACTCGCCGTCCCCGGGCTGCACGCCGTAGTCCCCGAACTGGGCGTGGTTGCCGCCGTCGATGACCGCGAACACGGTGTCTTTCGGCAGCAGTGATGCGGCATCCGCGATCTTCTCCGGCGTGCTGAGGCCGTCATTGCTCGCGCTGACGCTGAGCACGGGGCCAGAGACCTCCGCGGCGCAGTAGGAGCCGAAGAGGATGAGCCCCTCGGCCTCGGCCGCGTACTGGCAGGCCTTCACGCCGCCGAGCGAGTGGCCGCCGACGAACCAGGTGTCGACGCCGGGCGCGAGGCTCTCGAAGGTGCTCAGCGGGCGCAGCTCGAATATCGCGAAATTGAGGGTCGGGCGCGCGATCACGACGGTCACTCCTGCGTCGACGAGCCCGGAGAGCTTGGCGGCGTAGGCCTGCGGCTCGACTCGCGCGCCGGCGATGAAGACCAGGCCGGTGCCGTTGGGCT
>JAAFHU010000005.1:0-33326 GCA_013297645.1 Actinomycetota bacterium | reverse complement strand
GTTGGGCTCGTCGGGCGTGAGCACAACGCCCTCGGGCTGGTCGACGTACGACACGGTCGACAGCGCGCCCGCCTCGGCGCGCATGGGGTTCTCGGCCCAGATCACGAAGGCGACGAGCGCGGCGATGAGGGCGACGGCCACCCCGAGGAGAATGCGGCGCACGATTCGTTTCATGCTCTGACGTTACCGCTGTCGATAAGCGCGCGCGGCGTTCGTCGTCCAGTCATGTTCACACGAGTACGAGAGTGGTTGACCTACGTTCCCCTGGCCGAGCGCGAGCCGTGGGAGGTCGAGCAGTGCACGTCGCCGAGCCCGGCGGCTATCTGGATCCGCCTGCTGTAGCGACGCGGTCCCACCAGGCCGTCGACGCGGCCCGTTGCACGGCAGCCTCGGCCAGGCCGCGCTCGCGGATCACCGCCCGCGCCTGCCAGACGTCGAAGGCCAGGTCGGGCCCGTCGCCGGCGAGCAGCCGCTCGATCGGCAGCAGCGAGCTCTGGCCGAAGTTGCCGAGCGCGCCGTGCAGCTTCGTGGTCGTGTAATCGTCGACCGGAACCCCGATCGACGGCACGCCGCCCGAGACGGCGAAGACGACCGGGTGGTAGCGGCTGCTGATGACGAGCTCGGCGCCGCGGGCCAGGGCCGCGCTCGTGGCGGAGTCCCGCACGCGCACCACCCCGCTCGGCTGCGTCATCGCCGACCGCACCCGCTCGTGCATGACCTCATCGCCGCGCGGTGGTCCGTCGAACGGGGTGAAGTGCGCGCTGAACAGCACGGCGGTGTTTCGCGCAACCTCGTCGAGCATGGCCGCCATCGCCGTGACGAAGTGGGCTTTGTCGAAGTCGGCGGTGTGGGTCGACAGCGAGACAAGGGCATAGGGAACAGGGGGCAGCGGCTCGCGCGTCGTCGTGATGTCTGCGAGAAAGGAGGCGTCGTCCGCGTTCAATGACGGTGAGGGGCCGAGCGAGCTGCACAGCGCGAGGCTGTCGCGCTCGCGCACACCGAAGAGCGCACTCGAGCGCAGCATGCCGGCGACGAGCTCGGAGTCCCGCTCGTTCAACTGCGGCCCGATCGTCTGCCCGCTCACCACGAAGGGAACACTGCTGGATGCCGCCACGGCCCCCAGCGCCGCCCGCGCGTACACATGGGCGGGCCAGATCGACGTCATGTTGCCGCCGCCGGCGACGACGACCGCGTCGGCCTGCTCGACCGCCTCCCGGACGGCAGCGCTCACGCCCCCCGCCAGCAGCCGCTCGTTGTGCTCCCGGTCGGCGGTGAAACCGAGCCCGGCAAGGGTATCGACGCCGTAGCGCGCGGCGCTGTCGGCGGAGTTGGACGTGATGGCGGTGATGCGGTCGACGCCCCGCGCCCGCAGCTCGAGCACGAGCGCCTCGAACATGGCCTCATCGCCCACGTGGAGCATTCCGTCGACGGGACCGATATCGCCGATGGCTACGAAATGCATTCATCAAGTATCGACTAAACGCAAGGGTCAGCCGCGCGTCAGTTGCGCTCGGTACGATGCAGGGTCGGCCCGTTGAGGGCCGCACAACCGAAAGGCCGCCCGTGGGAATCCTTACCTCACTCGACGCAGTCCGCAACGCGGACCGCGTGATCGACGCGCTGCGCCTCGCCGATGACCTCGCCTTCGACGCGAATCGCGACGGGGGAGCCCGCACGATCCGCGTTCTCACGAGCGCGTTGACCGGCGATGACCAGATCGCCGCGATCGCTGCAGTGCACGCCCTCGCGCAGGTCTTCGACGCCGAGGCCGACGTGCTGCTCAGCGATCTGCTCAGCGACGACCGCGCGTTCATCCGCGAGCACGCGACGTGGGCGCTCGCCTCGCGACTGCCGCGCTACGACACCATCGGCCGCCTCGTTGCCACCGTGGCCGCCGGCGGCTTCGGCGGCATGCTCGCGCAGCGCACGCTCGAGCAGTGGTCGTCGGAGGCCGCCAAGCACGTGGCTATCGGCCTCGAGGGCGCGCTGCTCGGCATCACCGCGCCGGAGGCCCGGTACCGCCTCGTCGAGACAATCGGCCTCGTGCGCCACCGCATCGCCAGCGGCCCCCTGCTGCGCATCGCTGCCGACCAGTCGGAGCCCGAGAATGTGCGCATCGCCGCCGTCTCGGCCCTCGGCCAGCGCCGCACCGACAAAGAGGTGCCCGCGCTGCTCGACGCGCTCAGTCTCGGCGGCGACGTGCTCGCCGACGTCGCCAAGCTCGCAATCGTCGACCTCGCTGCACCCCCGCTGCCCCCGAAGAACCACGACCGTCTCAGCGTCGCCCAGCTCTTTCTGCACGCCGACATCGACGCGGGCCTGCAGCACGCCGGCCGCGGCGACAACGGCGGTATCGCGACCTTGCTCGTGCGCCTCGGCGACGCCCTCGTCGCGCGCGACGCCGACACCCGCGTGCTGACCATGTCGCGCGGGTCGGTGGCCGACGCGACAGAGAGTGTCTCGTCGATCAGCGCGGCCGCCGATGGCCACGTTTACGGCCGCATCCCGCTGCTCAGCGAGCCGGTGCAGTCGGCCAACGCCTGGCCGCTGCGCGTCGCCGCCCGCCGCGGAATCCGCCGCCTGCTGCGCGCCGCCGGCGGCGTCGATGTCGTGCACCTGCGCATGGCCGACGTCGGCAGCCTCGCGGCGGCCGACGTCGCGCGCGAACTCGACATTCCCGTGGTCTTCACCGTCGCGCCCGACCCGCACGCGGTCATCAACACCCTCGACCTGTCGGGACGGCTCTCGCACGCCAACTTCGGCGATATCGACGAGACCGAGCACTTCTGGTTCCGCGCGCGCCTGGTGCAGCAGCTCGCCTCGAACGCCGCGCACACCGTGCTCTTCCCGCGCCCGAAGCTGGCAGAAGACATGAAGACCCTCGTCGGCATCGACATCTCGAAGCACCCCGAGCGCCACAGCATCGTGCCCGAGGGCATCGACCTCGGGGTCGTCGACCAAGGTGTCTCCGAGGCCGCAGACTTCAGCGCCGGCCAGCCCGCGACCCCGCCGCTCGCCATGCTCGAAGAGCTGCTCAGCGAGCTGCCGGCCGAGCGCCGCGGCCTTCCGATCGTCATCAGCGTCGGGCGCTTCCACCGCGTCAAGGGCATGGCGACCATCGTCGACGCGTGGGCCAACGGGCCGCTGCGCGACAAGGCGAACCTCATTCTCGTCGGTGGCGACCTCGTCACCCCCTCGGCGGACGAGCGGGAGCAACTGGGCCTCATCGACGCGATTGTCGCGCCGACGGCACGGCGTGCGGCCGGCCTCATCCTCGCCGGCCACCGCCCGAACGACGTTGTCGCGCGCTGGGTCGCGGCCGCCCGCTTCGGCGTCGGTGACCTCGCAGCCCCGCGCGGCATCTACGTCTGCGGCAGCCTCAAGGAGGAGTTCGGCATCGCCCTCCTCGAGGCGATGGGCGCAGGACTTCTCGTGGTCGGCCCCGACAGCGGTGGCCCGGCCACCTACGTCGAGCAGGGGGTCACCGGCTACCTCGCCCCCACGTGGGACCCGAAGCGCTTGCGCACCGCGATGACGAAGGCGCTCGCCGCGGCCCAGGGCGAGTCGGGCGAGGTGCGTGCCCTGCAGTCACGGGCCACCGTCGAGAAGAGCTTCACCATCGAGGCAATGGCCGGCGCCCTCGGCGGCGTCTACGCCCGCGTCGACGCCGAAGAGAGCGAACTGCGCGAAGCGGTGACCGCCCTGTGACCCTGCTGATCATCAGCCCGGATTACGCGTCACACCTGCTGCCCCTCGCCACGCTCGGCACCGCCTGGCGCGAACGGGGCGAGCGCGTCGTCGTGGCGACCGGTCCGGCGACGGCCGCGATCGTCGAGTCATTCGGGTACGAGCGGGTGAATCTGCAGTTGGGCAAGGGGTCCAACCCGGGGGTCATCAAGGCCGAGGACCAGCCCAAGGGCGAGGATGACGCGCTGCGCGGCTTCTTCGACGCGACCCGCCGCGGCATGGTCGAGACCCTCAGCTTCCAGGCCGAGGCGCGCCTGAGCGACCTCATGTGGGAGCCAGTGCGCCAGGCCCGCGCAGTGCAGCAGATCGTCGCCGACCTGCAACCCGACCAGATCATCGTCGACCACCTCGCGTTCAGCGCGCGGGTCGGGCTCGTGGCCGCGGGCATCGAGCACGCCGACGTCGTGCTCGGCCACCCGTCGGCGCTGCCGGTGGCAGGCGAGGTCTATGGCTACCCGCCCCGCTGGCCCGCCGCGTTCACGCCGTCTGCCGCGTCACTGGAGCAGTTGCGAGAGTTGTGCGAGCGGGTCTCCGCCTCCTTCACGAACGAGTGGAACACCGCCCTTCTCGAGCTGAACCCGGCGGCCACCCCCTCGTCGAGCGCCTTCAAGGAGCACGGCGACCTGCTACTGCTCAACTACCCGGCCGAGCTGTGCGACCGCGACGCGGTGTTCCTCGGGTCAGCCATCCGCGAGGAGCCCGTCGACCCCGACATCGAGCTGTGGCTCGAGGCCGACGAGCCCTTCGTCTATGTCAGCTTCGGCAGCTTCCTCTCGGTGCGCGACGATGTGCTGCAGCGAGTGGCCGACGCTCTTCGCCAGGCGGGACTGCGCGCCGCCATCGCTACTGGCAACTCCGTCGTCGACGCCCCCGCCGACTGGCTCGTGCGCCCCTTCCTGCCGCAGGTTCGCCTGCTCGGCCGGGCCGCGGCCGCGGTCACCCACGGTGGCAACAACAGCGTCACCGAGGCCATGCACCACCGGGTGCCGCTGCTCGTGCTGCCTTTCTCGACCGACCAGTTCGCCGGAGCAGCCGACCTCGAGCGGGCCGGCTTCGGCGTCGCGCTCGCGCCCAACGAGGCCACTGTCGACGAACTGGCGGATGCCCTGCGCCGCGTTCTCGAGATAGAGGTCACGGTCGAGCAGACCAACGGCCCCGATCGCGCCTACGCGTCCTTCTCGAAGACCAGCTGAGCCATCGCGTCTTTACTCGTGCTGGCTGCGGTGTAGCGGTCCATCAGCTGGGCGTTGAGGTCGTACTGCGGCCCTTCGCGCAGCTGCGTCTCGTGGTGCAGCGCGTAGACGGCGCCCGGGTGCCGGCGCGGTGCCTCGCCGAGCAGGGTCTCGTGGGCGACGTACCAGGCGGCGTCTTCAAAGCCCCAGCCGCGAAAGCGCTCGTCCTGCCCGCCGTGACTCCACCAGGTCGCGGGCGTGCTGACGTAGACGCCGCTGCGCGCGCCGATGACGAGCTCGAACTCGCAGTCCTCTGGCTCGGTTCCGGCGAGAAACTGCGCGGTGCCGGCCGCGCCGAGCCAGTGGTAGCGGTCGTAGGGCAGGTGCACGCGGTTGCTGGTCGCGGCAGCCTCGACGGCGGCGAGCAGCGGGCCCAGCTCGGGCACGGTGTCCGCGTCGTTGATGACGACCACCTCGTTCTCGTCATCGATCGAGGCGATGGCGATGTTGCGGCAGGCCGAGAGGTTGAAGATCTCATCGTCGCTGTCGAAGGTGCGAATCACGGCCTCTGGCACGTGCCGCGCGTACCAGGCCTTCAGCGCCTCGAAGGCCTCGATGCGGGAGGGCTGGGGGCGCCAGGGAACGAGAACAGAGAGCATGCAGCAAGCCTAGGTGGGCTTGGTGGCTGCCCCGTCGATCCAGAGCTCGACCGACTCGTCGCGGTGCACGCCGTCGGTGCCGACGTGCTTCTCGCTGATCGTCGTGCCCTTCTGTATGACGTGCACCATTGCCATGGCGTGGCCGCGGCCGAGCGCGTAGTCGGCGGCGAGCCACTCGATGATGGCTCCGGCCTTCGTGCCGGGGGCGTCGAGGCCCTTCTCGTTGGCCTGCTCCATGAGCTGCCGCGGGGTGAGTCCGGTCTTCTTCTCGACCGTGTCGAGGTAGGCCTGAAATGACATCCCACCATTTTGCCAGCTTCAGCGCAGAAAGGGCTGGTACGGTCGCCGACGGACTTGCGCCGCTACCCGCGCGTCCCGCTCACTTATGAAGCTACCTCTCACTGAATCCATTCGCCGCGCCGCGTCGCGGGTCGCCAGCCACCCCGCCGTGACGAAGGTCGCCGGCCACCCGGTGACCCTCAAGGTCGCCAAGGTGCCCCTGCGCGAGAAGATCGTCGTCGTCGCCGCCATGGCGTTGACCGTCTCGCTCGCCATCGTCATTCCCGCGCCGCCAACCGAGGCTGAGGTGCTCGCCGAGTACATCAGCGACAACGCGCAGTCGATGGCGGTCTCGCCGGTGCTCAGCACCAGCGAGATCACCCGCGCCAGCTACTCCGTCAGCCCCGGCATCGCCACGCTCGCCGCCGGTGGAACCAACCGCGACTGGGCGCAGCTCGTGCTGCTGTCGGGCGGCTGGCCACAGACCGACTCGAACATCACCGTGGTCATGCGCTGGATGCGGCAGGAGAACGGCACCAACAACTGGTGGAACCGCAACAACCCCCTCAACAACGGCTGGGGATCGGGCGGCGGCGGCGGCACCGGCCGCTACGCCAACCTCGTCATCGCCGCGCAGAAGGCGGCCGAGGCCCTCGGCAAGCTCGCCGGGTACCGCGGCATCGTCGAGGCGCTCACCAGCGGCTCGACCCCGACCGACCAGATCGAGTCGGCCATCTGGAACTCCAACTGGGCCTCCGGCCACTACGCCAACGGCGGCCACTGGTCGTACGCCGAGGTCCCTGTGGTGAAGTCGCCGGCGGGCACCTGGGGCTAGGTTCTCTCGGCCCCGAGTCGACTGGTATAGTTTTCAGGTTGCCTCGTGTTGAAGAAAGCACAGTCAGGCACATGCGCCCGTAGCTCAGCGGATAGAGCAATTGACTACGGATCAATAGGCCGGGGGTTCAAATCCCTCCGGGCGCACCACAAATAACGGGTCTGACCAGCACTTCTTCTGGAATGTGGTCGGGCCCGTTGTGGTTTGTGCCCACATTCTGCCCACAGTTGAAAACATTTGGGCCCGATTTTGGAACGAAACTCGAGCTGTCTAGCCCTCCACAGCCCAGTGTTTGTCGAGGTTCTGGTCCAGCCGGCTTAGTTGACCAATTGACCTATGATCCGTAGGCCACATCAGCGAGTGATTGGCCAAGTGCCGAGCGTCTTCTCTCATCGTGCTCTCACGATGTCCTGAATACGGTCGGCATTATGACGAAATCAGCAATCGCGACTGACAACCTGTCGAAGTCGTATGGATCCACGTTGGCGCTGGATGCGCTGTCCTTGGAAGTCGCTGCCGGTGAAGTGTTCGGTCTTCTCGGCCACAACGGCGCCGGGAAGACAACGACCGTGAACGTGCTCACGACTCTGCTTGAGCCAACACAGGGCGATGCAGAGGTGGCTGGCCACAGTGTCATCGCCGATGCGCGGGCGGTCCGTGGTGCGATCGGGTACTTACCCGAGAATGTGCAGTTCTACGACAACCTCACCTTGATCGAGAACCTGCGGTTCTTCGCCGAGCTGTCAGGCCTGCGCCGGCCGGACCAGCGCATCCGCGATGTGCTGCGCATCCTCGACTTCGAGGGTCGCGACCGGCAGCGACTGGGTACCTTCAGCAAGGGGATGCGCCAGCGCGTCGGGATCGCGCAAGCGATCCTGCATGCACCGTCGGTGCTGTTCCTCGATGAGCCGACCTCGGGCCTAGATCCGGAAGGCGTTCGTACCCTTCGCGAGACGATCGTGCGCCTGAATTCCGAGTTCGGCATGACGATCTTCATGAACACGCACTTGCTCTCCGAGGTGACCAAGACGTGCACGAGCATCGGGATCCTCCGGGGCGGCACGCTCGTCCACCACGACACCCTGGCGAAGACCCTCGCCGACTTCCCTGGCGAGGACTCCCTCGAGGAGATCTACTTCCAGCTGGAGTCGGAGCCGGTCTCGTGAACACCTTCCTGGTGAGTGCCCGACACGAGATGCTCAACACCCGGCGTGCTCGGACCGCCCACATCCTTCTCATCGTGTTCATCGGGATGGTGATCGCCTCATCCGTGATCGGATGGGTCACGAACCAGACGGTAACCGGCGTCTACAACAAGGTCGTCGCCGACGGCTTGACGACGGCGCCCAACCCGTTCGCCGGTGTGAGTCCGCTGTACTACGCCCGCAATGCCGTGATCTACGTGCTGCTGATTGGCTCCCTGATGGCGATCGTGCTCGGGGTGCAGGCCACACTGCGCGACCGCAAGGCGTCCACCGTCGACCTGGTGCTCAGCCGACCGGTCGCCACCCCCGCCCGACTGCTGGGTCAGCTCGCCGGACTCGCGGTGGTGCTCGCGGCCGTGATCGCCATCAGCTTCTCGGTGAGCTGGCTGATCATAAGCATCATCAACGGCGCTCCGCTGGGCTGGGATGACACGGGACGGGTCATCGCGTTCGGCTCGCTGTCGTGGGTTCTCCTGACAGCATTCGCCCTGCTCGGGATGCTCACTGGTCTGCGAAGCAAGCAGGAGACCACGGCGCTGCTGGTGCCGTTCGTGATCTGGAGCGCCGTCGCCTTCGTGCTCCCGCAGATCGGCACGGCGGCCCGCCCGGTCGCATTGCTCAATCCCGTGCCGGCTGTGGCATCGACGGGCGGCTACTTCGACGTGGTGTCCGCGTTCACCGGTCCGCTGTCGTTGACCGAGCAGTTCAAGCGGGCATCCAGCATGATCCTGCAGGACCCGAATGTCACGGGTGAGGCGACCTCGAGCATCCTCATCCTCCTTGCTTTTCTCGTCGTCATGACGGTCGTCGTCGTGGTGACTCCGCGCAATCGAATGAGGAGTGGTCTTAATGAGTAGCACCTGGGTCATCGCCAGTAAGGAGCTGCTCGACCTGCGCCGCGACCGCCTCTTCGCCGTGCTCATCGGATTCCTCGCGATCGCAACGCTGATCTCTGTCGGAGTCGCGGCCGCGGCCTTCCGCACCGAGCTGGATGCCTACAACCTTTACGTACAGCAGCTCACCGCCAGCGGCAGCACAACACCACCCGCGGCGCCGCAGCTGTTCCCGCTGCAGTTGTTGAGGGGCGGGGTGGAGTACCTCGAGATCCTCGGCGCCTTGTTTGCGATCGTTCTCGGATACGGCACGGTCGCTAAGGAGAAGTACCGGGGCACCCTGCAGCTGCTGCTGAGTCGCCCGGTCGGCCGGTTCGCGATCCCCGCAGGCAAGGTGCTCGGCCTTGCGGTGGTGTGGCTGGTCGTGGTCGCAGTGCTGACTGTGCTGACGACCCTCGCCATCCTCGTTATTGGCAACGCGCCCTTGCAGGGGATCGACGTCGCGAGGATCCTCATCGCCGCGGTCGTGGCGTGGGTGTACCTCGTTTTCTGGAGTTCTCTGGCGATTGGAATCACGGCCCTTTCGCCCCGCTTGAGCACGGGTCTGATCGTGTCAATCGTTGTGTGGTTGGCATTCGTGCTGATCGTCCCGCAGATCGGCGACACTATGGATCCCGATAACCAGGTTCCCGGCGGACTGTTCGCCACCCTGCAGATTCAGAAGCCCGACGAGTTGAAGGTGCTGGCGAACTTCGCTGCCTTCGACGGCATCCGCAATGGGCTAGAGGTCTCGTCGATCACCAAGCACTTCGAGCGTCTGTCGTTCGCGTTCCTCGGCATCAAGGACAAGTACAACCAGCAGCCCCTCGGCCTCGTGTGGACCGACATGTGGGGCTACGCCATCACACTCGCGGCGGCGACCCTCGCCTCTGTGACCTTCGCCGTCGGGGCTACCACCCGGCGCAATCTGCAAAGGAAGATCTCATGAAACTACGACTGCTCGTTCCCGTCGCGCTGGTGGCATCCCTCACGGTCGCTGGGTTGGCAGGCTGCCAGACGGCCACCTCTGCGCCGGCCCCAGCCGGCTCGCAGGTCAGCGCTGTGCTGCCGGTGGACTCGAACCCCATCGTCAATACGAGCACCGCCCCGGGGCTCACCATCGTGTCCGCCGCGGCTGAGGACAACGTCGACCCCGTGACAAAAGCGGCGATTGACGACCGGCTGCAGGTGACGGTCAAGAATGACACCACCTCCGAGCTGTCCACTTTCGAGATCTACTACGTCATGACAGATGTGACGACAGGCCAGAGTGAGGCGTACTACCAGGCCCTGACAGGGTTCACCCTTCCGGCCGGTGCGACGAGTACGCTGTCGTTCGACGGCGAGAGCGGGCCTGGTCATTTCCCTGACAACACCTTCAGCATCTACCGCACCTCCAAGAACCAGGTGGACTTCACGGTCGAGGTCAGCGCTAGCGGGGTGCAGGTGGCCACCGCGACAGCCACGAGAGGGTCGGGTGAGGGCGATGCAGCGGACTAACCCGGGCTGTACGGCGCTCCAGTGAAGCTGCTCGTTGTCGAGGACGACATTCGCATCGCGGATGTCGTCCGACGCACTCTCTCCGAAGCCGGCTACGCCGTCGATGTGGTCCACACCGCTCCAGCCGGAGTGGAGGCGTTCGAGATCGAGACCTACGACCTTGTTGTGCTCGACCTGATGCTGCCCGGGCTGCCCAGAGGCGGCATGGACGTCTGTGCGCGCATCCGCGAACTCAACCGTGACATACCGGTGCTCATGCTCACCGCCTTGGACTCGGCGCGCAAACGAGTGGAAGGGCTGGATGCCGGAGCAGATGACTACCTCGTCAAGCCCTTCCATCTCGTGGAGCTCCTCGCCCGGGTTCGCGCGCTGCTTCGCCGGGCCCCCAGGGCGCATGCGCCTATCCTGACGGCGCAGGGAGTCGACCTCGACCCGGCGACCCGAACAGCGGCCAGAAACGGCCGAACCATTACCTTGACGGCGAAGGAATTTGCCGTGCTGGAATACCTCATGCGAAACAACGGGCAGATCATCAGCGCCTCCGAACTGATCACGCACGCCTGGGACAGCAACTACGAGGGGTACAGCAATGTCGTGCAGACCTACATCCGCTACCTCCGGCAGAAGCTGACGCTGCCCGGCGAACTCGACATCATCGAGACTCGCCGCGGGGCCGGCTACGTGATCGCGGCAGATCGATGATCTTTCGCCGCGCGGTCATCCGGCTTACGCTGACCTACACCGTCGTGCAGCTGCTGCTCTTTGGCGCCTTCGCAGTAGGCATCTATGCCTTTGTCACCGGGACCTTCGACTTCGATGCTCCCGAACTCGACGGGGAAGGTGCCGTCGCGAGCGCCGAGCAGGGCTTCGAGCTGCTGCGGAACGGACTTCTCACCGGCTATGCCGCGCTCGTCGTGGTGCTACCGATCTCCAGCTACCTCATGGCGCGCATCGCTTTGGCACCGGTACGCCGAAGCTACGAGCTGCAGCAGCGTTTCGTCGACGGGGCGTCGCACGAGTTCCGCAGCCCGCTGAGTGTCATCCAAGGCGAGCTCGAGTTGGCCCTCTCGCGGTCTCGTACCCCCTTCCAGTACCGCGCGGCGATGAAGGCCGCGCTCGAATCCGCACAAGGCCTGACTCGGTTGACGAACGATCTGCTGCTTCTCACGCGGGAGGACGGCGACGAGCTGGCAGCGACCTTCGAGCCGGTCTCTCTCGACGACCTCGCGCGCAAAGTCGCCCGCAGTCACCGCGCCGCAGGCCGGATAGCGGTGACAGCGTCGCGCCCGGTCATCGTCGATGGCTCTCCCGAGCTGCTATCGCGGGCACTCACCAATCTCGTGGACAACGCAGCGAAGTTCACCGATGAGTCGGGTCGCATTGACATCGTGATCTCGGCCACCGGTCGGATCGCGTCCATTCAGGTCGCCGATAGCGGAGCCGGCATGTCAGGCGCCGAGACCGCTCATGCGTTCGACCGCTTCTGGCGCGCGCAGGACGCGCGCGCAACACCGGGCTTCGGCCTCGGCCTACCCCTGGTGAGACAGATCACTTCCGCCCATAAGGGTAAAGCGACCATCACCTCAGCGCCAGGATCGGGGACCACCGTCATCCTCACGCTGCCTGAGCGCCAGCCGTGAACCGCGACCACTTGCACCTCCCTCTCACGTTCGTCTCACGGTCGCCTTTCTAGCGTGGAGCCAACGTCATGCACACCGCATGGCGCAGCTTCACGAAAGGAAACGATCATGCAGAAAAACGCAAAGATCGCAGCAGGCTCCGCTGCTGCTCTGGCCATCCTGGTCGCCGGAGGGCTCGCGATCGCCCTGCCCGCCCAGGCGGCCCCGGCAGGCAAGTCCGTGTCGGTCGTCGCACCCGTCGACGCCACTGACACGGACAACGTTCAGGACGAGGTCGAAGACGGCACCGCCGACGGCGAGACCGCTGACGACGAGACCGGCACCGAGGTCGAGGACGGCACGAACGACGGCGAGACTGCCGACGACGAGGGCACCGAGGACACCAGCGACGACGTCAATGGCGTCGCTGTGGAAGACGGCACTCAGGACTGAGCCGCACGACGGGGCCGAACGCCGTGAGGCGGCTCGGCCCCGTTGCCATACCCGTGAGAAAACTCTCAGTCCGAGACGACTGCCTTCGAGCAGTCCCCCCAATTCGCACACCTAGTCTTCATGGCGACCCTAGGGAGCAACACATGACGAGCACACGCAGGCAAGCCACGGGAGTGCCGCCCGTCGGCGGCTTCGTCGCTGTGATTGGCATCGCCTTCGTGGTGCTTGCCGGAGTCACGATCCGCTTCATCTGGCAAGACAAGCCGCTCCCGGTAGACCTCTGGTGGCACGACGCCATGGCCGCGCACCGGAACGGCGTCGCGGACACGATCGCTCGGTTTCTCAATACCGCCGGCGGAACCCTCTCGATGACGCTGGTGACGGCCGTGGTCGTTGTTCTGCTTCTCGTCGCACGACAACGACGACAGGCACTGATCGTCGCAGTCACAGTGGCGCTGGCGTCGGGGCTGTGCACCGGTCTCAAGGTAGCGATCGCGCGGCCGCGGCCACTGGATGGGATCGTCGACTTCGGCACGGATTCGTTCCCCTCTGGCCACACAACGACAGCGGCGGCGCTCGCCATCGCAATCGCCCTCGCTTTTCCGCGGGTCTGGAGCTGGGCCCTTGCCGGGGTCTGGGTGGCGGGCATGGCACTGAGCCGCACCTACCTGCTCGTGCACTGGTCATCGGATGTGATCGCGGGTGCGGTGCTTGGTGCATCGGTGGCCGTGCTGATGGCCGCGGTACTTGGCAAGGCTCTTGCAAGCCAATCGCGACTTCACGGCTCACTGAGAAAACCCTCACTCGCCGACCGAAGTTTTCTCGGCAACGAACAAGTCACGACCGAAACCCTGTCCTCATGACCAACACACTTCCTGACCACGTCCGCACCATCCTGTTCAACAGGGTGCCCGAGATTACCTTCGCGTTCTGGGTGATCAAGATCCTGTCGACCACCTCCGGAGAAACTGCGGCCGACTATCTCAACTCGACCCTCGGCTTGGGCCTGACCATTACGTCATGGGTGATGACGGCTCTTCTCGTTGTCGCGCTTGTCGCCCAGTTCGCCACCAAGCGGTATACCTCTGGCGTCTACTGGACGGTGGTGGTGCTGATCAGCGTTGTCGGCACGCTTCTCACCGATAACCTCACCGATGTGTTCGGGGTGCCGTTGTGGCTGAGCACGGTGGCGTTCTCCACGCTTCTGGCAGTCACATTCGGTATCTGGTTCGCGCGCGAGCGCACCCTCTCGATCCACACCATCTTCACCCGCCGGCGCGAGGCCTTCTACTGGATCGCGATTCTTTTCACCTTCGCGCTGGGCACGGCCGCGGGCGACCTCATCACCGAGGGCTTCGGCCTGGGATACCTCATCGGAACCATCCTCTTCGCGTCGCTCATCGGCATCATCGCGATCGCGCGCTTCGCCTTCCGGGCAAACGTGGTCTTCTGCTTCTGGGCCGCATACATTCTCACGCGCCCGCTCGGAGCGTCGATGGGCGACCTTCTCTCTCAGGCTCCCGCCGACGGAGGGCTCGGGTTAGGCACGACAGTGACGAGCATTGTGTTCTTGGGAGTCATCATCGGCGCAGCAACCTACCTAGGCATCAAGGTCGGCCGGCAGCGCAAGGAGGCCCTCGTCGACCCCGACCAGGTGCCAGCAGCGGCGTAGCCCGTAGGATTCAGCACACCGAGGAAGGGTGGCCGCGTGGCCCTGCGCATACTCGTCGTAGAGGACGAGCCAGAGATGGCGGCTCTCCTCGCCCGCGGGCTACGCGCGGAGGGCTACGCGGTCGACCTTGCCGACAACGGCATTGACGCCATCACGCTCAGCAACGAAAACGCCTACGACCTTGCCGTTCTCGACGTCATGCTGCCAGGGATGTCGGGATTCGAGCTCTGCCGGCGACTGCGCGAGCACACCCACGGGATCGCGATTCTTCTCCTCACAGCGAGAGACGCTCTCGACGACCGCGTACGAGGCCTGGACGCCGGCGCGGACGACTACCTCACCAAGCCCTTCATGTTCGCTGAGCTGGCCGCCAGGCTCCGCGCGCTGCGGCGACGTGACGCCATCGGCGCCAGCCGGATTGACATCGATCGCCTTCGCATCGACCTGACACGACACCAGATCACCTGCGATGGGAATGAACTTCGACTCAGCCGCACCGAGTTCGATCTGCTTCGCCTGCTTGCCGAGAACATGGACAGGCTGATCCCGCGAGCCGAGATCCTGGAATCGCTGTGGGGATCACCTGAGAACATCGACGCGAACATCGTCGACCAGTACGTCAGGTACGTGCGCAAGAAACTGGAGGCCGTTGGCGCGCCTCTGCGAATCGTCAACTCCCGCGGTGTGGGGTTTCAGCTCGCGGCCGTGTCCAAGTGATCTGGTCGCGCCTCGGCATCCGCACCCGGATCACCGGCGGAAGCCTGCTCATTGCGGCGCTGGTTTCTGTGGCCGCTGGCATCCTCATCTTCAGCCAGGTTCAGCGCATCGTCTCGGATGGGCAGGTCGCAGTGCTCGCGAATGTCGAAGCGCCCTATCTGTCTGCTTTGGCACTGGAGCCGACCGAGGCGTTTGACCCGCCCGGGGCGAGCCAGATGGTCGCTGTCGTGAACCCCTCCGGTACTCCCCAGGTCAACACGCTGCCTGCCGCGCTGGCGGGCACGACCACCGAGCTAGCGAAGTCGGAGGGCACTCGCACTCTCTCGGTCGACTCGGCTTCCTACCTTGTGCGGGTAACGGCGGTTTCGACGCCACAAGGCACATGGAGCGTGATCGCAGCAAGCGCCAACGACATCCAGCAATCCGTGCTCAATCAGGTTGCAGTTCTCTTGGTCGCGAGCATCGCTGCAATCAATCTCGCCTTCGGAGGCGCGTCCTGGTTGATCGGAAATGCGGTGCTCAGCCCCGTGACTCGACTCCGGCGGAGCGCCGAGAAGCTAGTTCGATCTCCAACTAGAGAACTGCTTCCGGTCGGCCCTGCCCACGACGAGATTGCCGAACTCGCAGAGACTCTCAACGAACTCATCGAGCAAATGCGCGAGTCGAACGACAGAGAGCGCCAAATCGTGTCGGACGCAAGCCATGAAATCCGAACCCCGATCTCTATCCTGCAGACCCAGCTTGAGCTCGCTCAGGCGGATGCCTCATCGCTCTCCCAAATGAAAGGCGACGTCAGGGCAGCTCAAGCGACCGTTGCGCGCCTAGCTGCACTCGCGACGTCGATGCTTGAGCTGTCGCGCATTGAAGCGCAGACGGTTCCCGGATCGGCGACTCTCGAAGAGTTGAGCAGGGAGTTGGCGGATGCTGCCGATCGTGGCAGGCGCCACGTTGGAGCAAGAGACATCCAAATCGAATACGACTCCGCACTGGCGACAGGGGAGAGTCGGGTCCAGATCAGCGCGAATGACTTCGGTCGGCTGTGCAGCAATCTCGTCGAGAACGCACTGGCGGCGATGGGATTTCGCGGCACGGTAGTCCTCGACCTTGCGCAGCATGCGGGCAACGTGGTGCTCACGGTGAAGGATGACGCTGGCGGGATGGACGAGGCATTCCTGCCCCACGCACTGAACCGCTTCTCCCAAGCCAACTCGGCTCGAGTTGCGGGTGGTTCCGGGCTAGGGCTGGCAATCGTGTCAGCGCTCGTTGAGGTCGCCGGCGGGAAACTAACCCTCGTGAACACCGTCGGCACCGGTCTTGAGGTCAAAGCGCTTCTCCCCATTCAGCCCGAACAACCACCGAACTCAAGCCGATCCGAATGAAGATCGGTGAACCCAGAATTGCTGCCGTGCCCAGATTCCATCCCGAGGCGGCTCGGTCATCGTCGAATCCCCAAAATACCCCTAGGGGGTACGCTTGCGAACAATGAACGACGACGCGAGCCGGATTGCAATCTCCGGACTCCTCACCCCGCTGCTGGCAGCAATCACGGTGGTACTCCTCTGCGAGGTAGTGCACTAGTGACATTGATGCGTTTCAGGGCGCTGGCCTTGCGGCCAGGGGTAATCGGGCGCGCCGTTCTTATTCTGGCGTTGGTCTGCGGAGTGCTCATTGGGTTACTCGCGATGCACACCATCTCGTCAGCTTCGGGCGAGCACATGACAACGACATCCGTCATGTCAGCCGACATTAGCCACCCAGAAAGTCACGGCGACGTAGCTCCTACCCCGGCCGAGACAACCACCGACTGTGGCGGGATGTGCGGCTCAGACCACATCATGGCGAACATGGCGTGCGTGCTCGCGTTGCTCTTCTCAGCACTCGTACTCGCGATTTCGGCCTCCCGCAGATGGTCAAATTTCTTCACGGCCGTCGGCAATCGTTGGCTGGCGATTGTCGCCGTCGCGATAGCCGCGATGCCGCCACCAGATCTGAACGCACTCTCCATCAGCAGGACGTGATCCGGCGAGCCCAAACCCCGGGCGATTCCGCGCGCTGAAAACTCACACCTCAACTGATAGGAAAACACGCATGTCACAACTTCGTTCAACCCTCACGATCGTCGGCGTTCTCGCCACAGTCATCACCCTGTCCGCATGCTCGACAACCACGACCATGGGTGGGATGGACCACAGCAGTTCATCCGCACTGTCGTCGTCCTCCGAGAACACGGAAGCCTTCAATGACTCCGATGTTGCGTTCGCCATGGGCATGGTTCCGCACCACCAGCAAGCAGTCGAGATGGCCGGCATGATCCTCGCGAAAGACGGGATCGACCAGAGGGTCATCGACCTTGCCACAAGGATCAAGGCCGCACAGGACCCCGAGATCGTCGAGATGACAGCTTGGTTGGAAACCTGGGGCAGCCCTATGGATTCGATGTCGGGAATGGGCGGCATGGGCGAAGGGATGATGTCCGACGACGACATGGCTGCCCTCGATGCAGCCACCGGAGTCGAGGCGTCGAAGCTGTTCCTGGAGCAGATGACTACCCACCACCAGGGTGCGATCACGATGGCGAAGACCGAGATCAGCGACGGAGAGAATCCCGACGCGATCAAACTCGCCAACGCGATCGTCACCGGCCAGTCGGCAGAGATCACCGAGATGTCGGACATCCTCGGCACCCTCAAGTAGACCTATTCGCAGGGCGGGGCGGGCACGGCACTCGATGCCGCGCCCGCCTCAACAGATCGCGCCTGCTAGGTGAGGCCAGTGATTGAGCGCAGCGCTTGCAGGCCCTGCGGCGTGCCGGGCCAGTGGCGGTCGAGGGCGTCTGCACCCGCGTGGCGAGTAGCAAATCGCAGCACGAGCGCCACGATGATCGCGTCGTCCGCATAGCCGATTACCGGGATGAAGTCGGGGACTAGGTCGATCGGCAGCAGTAGGTAGACCAGCAGCACGATAAGCCAGATGCGCACCCCGCGGGGAACGGTCGGGTCTGCAGCTAGGCGGCGGGTGAGGCGCACCACGTCCGGTCCAAGCCGCAGAGCGTCGATCAGCTTGAGCTTCTCGGCTTGTCCGCGGGAAACCCACGCGAGAGCGGCGATCAGCACGAGCCAGAGCAGCAGGAGGCCGCCCGCCACGCCGAGAAAGATCTGCCACCACTCCACTCCGGGAAGCCTATTGGGGCATTCGGGCGCGCAGGGCGAGTGTCATGCCGATCGCGGAAAACTCAGGAACTTGTGGGTGTCGAAAATCAGACGCGCCGCGCCCCAGCGGGCAGCCGCCATTGGCCGAGCGGCCACCCTACTCACGGCTTCCATCTATCCTCCCTTCGACCGAGGTTGACAAAAGAACCCAACGGCCCTTATTCTTTGTTCACGCCCATAGTGCGTGCCCGGACATTGTTCCGGGTTTTTTTATGCCCGCTTTCTGGATTGCGGCTCCGAGCTGCTCAAACGGGCGGCCGACTCTTCGGCTCTTTCAGCTCCCCTTGATACCGAGGGGTAGGCGGCATTCGCCGTCGGCTCACAGTGGAGGAAACGCTATGTTCCCCAAGCTGCTTGAGATCCTGGTGAGCAACGCCCCTGACGTTCTCGCGATCCTGCTCATGGCACCGCTGCTCTACGCAGTTGTGTTCGGACGCAGTGCTCGTGGGTACCGTCGCGTGCGCGGACTGCTCCGGGCTCTGAGGAACCCGCGCCGCAAGTAGGCCGAGTTTCAAAAAGCACACCCTCCACTGAGGGGAGAGCTCTGTCCTCCAATAGGTCAGTATTCACTGTATAGTCATCACATGCTGACTATTGCTTCTCGGGTGGACGTGATGAATCGACTCGGCCGTGCCATGGCCGACGGCACACGATCACGAATCCTGCTGAGCCTGCTCGAGCGTCCTGGCTACCCGGCCGAACTCGCTCAGGATCTCGAGCTCACCAGAACGAATGTCTCCAATCACCTCGCCTGCCTGCGCGGGTGCGGACTCGTCACCGCCGAATCAGAAGGTAGACGAACGAGGTATGAGATCGCCGACCCACACCTGACCCAAGCCCTCGCCGCCTTGGTCAATGTCGTACTCGCAGTCGACGAAGGCGCACCTTGCCTCGATGGAAGCTGCGAGGTACCGGGATGCTGCGATCCCGTGTAGACCGCCCGCAAACAACGGGACGGAGAGGAGGCAACCATGACTGAATGTTGTGACGCCAGCTGCTGCACGACCGACTGCGCCGAAGGGTGCGTCTGCTGCTAACAGCCTCTAGAGTCCCCGGCCGGAAACGCGGCCGGGGACTCGTTCATGGAGGATTCGTCAGAAATGGCTCTGCCCACATTTCACCTACACATGGAGAACATTCTGGTCAACTCGCGTCATCGAGGTCGCTCTCAGTCACCAGTGCTTTGGCGGAATATCGGCAACTTCCACATAACTCCGGGGAGACGACCTTCGACTACGGATCAATAGGCCGGGGGTTCAAATCCCTCCGGGCGCACCAAGCAGTCTCAGTCAGAAGAGATTCACAACCCCCGGTCAGCCGGGGGTTTTTGGTTTCCGCATCCGAAGACCTGAGCGAGGCGCTTGATGGCGTTGACACCCATCGCGGCATCGCGATCGCCTGCCGCGCTGCGAGGATAAAGACATGGATGCACCCCGCGTACTCATCGTCGGCGCCGGGATATCGGGGATCGCGTGTGCGCGGGCGCTGCGCAGCGCGGGCATTGCACCGCGCGTGGTCGACCGCGGCCGACAGCCGGGAGGCCGGATGGCGAGCCGCACGATCAACGGTCGAATCGTTGACATCGGTGCGGCGTACTTCACCGCCGAACCGGGCACGCCCTTCCACGGTGTCGTGACGGACTGGGTCGAGCGGGGTCTCGCTAGGCCATGGACCGACACGCTCGCCGTGGCAGAGGCGGATGGAATCCACGGCTCCACCACTGGCCCCGCGCGCTACGCCGCCCCGGGCGGTCTGCGTGGCCTCGTCGTCGACCTGGCGCGGGGGCTCGCCATCGAGCAGGAGATCACGGTGCAGCACGTGGCGCCGGGCGTCGCGGACGGCGAGCGTTACGACGCCGTCGTCTTGGCGATGCCCGACCCGCAGGCGAGACGCCTGCTCGACGGGCGATCACCGTTGGACGCAGTGTTAAACACTGCCTGGTCGCCGAGCATCGCGGTCGTGCTCGAGTGGGAGGCTCGGCAATGGGATCCGTTCCGGGCGGCATTCGTGAACAACGCGCCGGAGGTGCTCACCGTTGCCGACGACGGCGACCGGCGCGGTGACGGTGCCGCGGTGCTCGTCGCTCACACCACCGAGCAGTCGGCCCGCATCCACCTCGACGACCCCGATGGTGCGATCGCGCCGACGTCCGCCGCGGTGCAGCGGCTGCTCGGCTTGGCGCACTCTCCCACGCGAACGTTCGCGCACCGCTGGACTTTCGCGCGCCCGACCACCCAGCATCCCGAACAGTTCTACTGGGCCGATGGCATTGGAGTCTGCGGTGACGCGTGGGGGGAACGGTCGTCCGTGGGCACGGCATGGGCCTCCGGCGATGCACTCGGCGCCGCCATTGCGGCCGCCCTCCACCAGTAACTGCTCGCCCGATTGATAATGGGGGATGCCCTCCCGAACCATCGACACGGCCTCCCTGCGCATCGACCTCGAAGCGCTGCCGCGCGAGCTGATTGTGAGCGGCGAGCCGCGGGCCGGAGCCACGGACGTCGGAACGGTGGGTGGGGCATCCGTTGGCGTCTGGACGCACACCCCGGGAGTCAGCACCGATGTGGAGGTTGACGAGCTGTCGGTCATTGTCTCGGGCGAGGCAACCGTCGTGATCAACGAGACCGAGACAGTGCACCTGCTGCCGGGCACGCTGCTGCGCTTGCACGAGGGGGACCGCACGGTCTGGACTGTGACAGAGACCCTGCGAAAGGTGTACGTGATCCCGTGACGATTGCCGCGTACGACAAGAACATCCGCGTCGACGCGGCCCGCATCGACCGGGCGTTGGCCGACGCTGTGCCCCGAGTATTCTGGCTCGACACCGACGATCGACCTGCTGCAGAGCCGGCGGTGCACGGGCCCATCGAGACCGACCTGCTCGTCGTCGGTGGCGGGTACTGCGGTCTCTGGACAGCCCTCATGGCGAAGGAGGCCGATCCCGACCGCGACGTGGTGCTGGTGGAGGGCAAGCGCATCGGCTGGGCTGCGAGTGGTCGCAATGGCGGTTTCGCCGAGGCGAGCCTCACCCACGGAGCCGACAACGGCAAGCGCTATTTCGCCTCGGAGCTGCCCCTGCTCGAGCGTCTCGGCCGGGAGAACCTCGACGAGTTCGAGGCAACTCTCACGCGTCATGGAATCGACGCCGAGTTCGAGCGCAGTGGTGAGCTGATGATTGCCACCGAGCCGCACCAGATCGACTGGCTGCACAGCCTCGAGACCGAAACGACCGTCTTCTACGACGCCGAGACCCTGCCGGTGAAGTCGCCGCTCTTCCGCGCTGGGTTACTGGAAACAGCGGATGTGGCCCTCGTCAACCCCGCCAAGCTCGCCTTCGGACTGCGCGCGGCCTGCCTGCGCCTCGGCGTGCGCATCTTCGAGAACACCCCCGTCACGCGCATTGTCGACGGCGGGCCCACCGTGCGCGCAGTCACCGCGTCGGGCGCCATCGTGGCGCGAAACATCGCCCTCGCCACCAACGGCTTCCCGTCGCTGCTCAAGCGCAATCGGCTTTTCACCGTGCCGATCTACGACTACGTGCTCATGACCGAGCCGCTGACGGATGCCCAGCTGGCCGACATCGGATGGATCGACCGCTTCGGCATGAACGACTCGTCGCGCCAGTTTCACTACTACCGCAAGACCGCCGACAACCGGATCCTCTGGGGCGGCTACGACGCGGTCTACCACCGCGGCGGCAGAATCCGTTCGGAGCACGACCAGAACCCCGAGACCTTCCGCCGCCTGGCCGACCACTTTCTGCGCACGTTCCCGCAGTTGGGCGACATCCGTTTCACGCACCAGTGGGGCGGCATGATCGACATGTCCACGCGGCTCGTCGCGTTCCAGGGCGCAGCCGTCGGCGGCAAGGTGGCCTATGCCAGTGGCTTCACGGGGCTCGGCGTCGCGGCGACCCGGTACGCGGCATCCGTCATGCTCGACCTGCTCGGCGGGCGCGACACAGAGCGCACCCGTACGAGCGTGGTGGCCTCGAAGGGTCTACCTATTCCACCGGAGCCGATCGCCTACCCGGCCGTGCAGGTTATTCGTCGCTCGATCGCGAAATCTGACAGCAACGGCGGTAAGGACGACATCATCCTGCGCACAGCAAACGCGATGGGTTTCTCCTTCGATTCCTGAGATCCCGAACGCAGTAGTCGGATCAGCCGGTCTCCACCCTGCGCACCTCGGCTAACTGGATCGGGAGCGACGCCGAGCTGCAATCACCAGGGCGCCTCCGAGGCCGAGCACCGCTACGGCGACCGCCAGGCTCCCCCTCAGCGCAGACTCGTTCGCGCCAGTGGCGGCGAGTGCGTTGGCAGCCCACACCGCCTCGAAGGTCTCTGGTGTGAGGGCCTTCACCCCCGCATCCCCAGGAGACACGGTGACGAGGGTTGAGGCGTTCGTCCACCCCGTGAGGGTGTACCCGGATCGCGCAAAGGTGGTGGCGCCTCCGTAGGTAATGGGAGTGTAGGGACGCACGAGGGTCGTGATGGGCGTCGCTCCCGACGGGGCCGACGTGTAGGTGAGGGCGATCGGATCCGACCCTTGCACCCATTCGGGCGTTGTCGTAGAGCTGAGCGTGCCCGTGTAGCTGGATGGCGTGCCATCTGCCGTGGAAAGCCCGCTGCCCTCCGAGAAGGTGTAGCTCGCGAGCGCCGCCAGGGCCGCTGGATAGAGCCCCAACGAGATTGTGGGATTGTCGATGTCGCCGTGGAAGCCGCGAGCGTTGAGGTCCGGATCAGTGGATTGGGAGAATTCGCGCCCGATCAGGATGGTTCCGTTGGTCGGGGCCAGGTCGGCGAAGGAGCCGAAGTCCTGTGTCACGACGAGTACTCCGTCGACGAAGATCTTCGTGACCTGACCGTCGTAGGTCGCGGTGACCGTGAACCATTGGCCGATCGCTAGGGGTGTCGTAGCAACGACGACCCGGCCGACGAGAGCCGAGTCTTTCAACGCAAAGAAGGGGATGCCGTCGGCGAGTCCCAAGGCCATCCCCGATGACGATGAGCCGGCGTTGTCGGCGTTCGGCATAGACACTGCCGCCCTGTACCCAGAAGTGCCATCCCAGCGCAGATCTGCAGAGACCGTGAAACTGTTGGTCAAAACGGGGGACGACGTCGTTGCCACCATGTTGGCGTCGACCGCCGTGTCGCCGGTGAACCTCAGGGCGAAATTGCCGGCGGCCCAGGCGGGCGCGGCGGGTGCCGTCAGCAGAAGTCCGGACGCGACGATGGCCGCCGCAACAATGGCGGTGACAATTCGACGATGAGCGCGCATGGTGGATGTTCCGATTTCTGATCGGGAAACGGCACGATGGCCTGCTGCCGCCGTTCGAGAGCCTATCGTCGAACTCGGTCACCGAGGGCCGGCCCAGGACTCGCAACACCGACCGCGATTCTGGACCTTACTCGCCGGCGGGTGGTGTTCTGAAGCGTCGCCGCACGTAGAGCGATGCGATGAGGACGAGAACGCAGATCGGCAGCAGAAGGTTCGTCATGACAGCTCCCGGCGGCGTGTGCGCCGACGTGACTGGCTTGAACCCGCCGATCAGGGTGCGGACGATCTGTTCGAGCGTCACGATCAGCATCATGAGGGGAACGAGCCCGCGATAGCGGAGCACCACCGCCCAGATGACGATGGCTTCGAGCAGTTGCGCTCCGCCCCACTGTGCCAACAGGGCGATGGCGTTGGATCCACCAGCGACCGTGACATCCATTCCGGCGATGGACTCAGCGCCGCTGTCGGGGGCGAAGATGTGAATACAGCTGCGCACCGTCCCGACGATGTTGAGGATGACGAGAACAACCACAACAATGCGAGGCCCGAAATACTCGCTTGTATTCGTCGGAAGCAGGCGTCCGAGTGAATATGCCTTCATCAATGCCTCCTTCGGCTCCCTGAGCGATGCCGTCTCACGGTGCTTAGATCA
Source organism: Actinomycetota bacterium (assembly GCA_013297645.1). GTDB lineage: Bacteria > Actinomycetota > Actinomycetes > Actinomycetales > Microbacteriaceae > Conyzicola. The sequence continues at coordinate 9,455 of JAAFHU010000005.1, read as the reverse complement.
TAGAGATGGCGAGCGGGGGGATGGTGTCGACAGCGTCATCCGCCCAGCTTCGGCAGCAGCCGCCGCAGCACAGCGCGCGTGCGCTCGAAGTCGAGCGGGCCGGGCGGCAGGTCGGGCCGGCCACCCTCGATCGAGAAGCGCACCATTCCTGCGACCAGGTGGCTCAGCATGTCGGCCTGGTCGCGGATTTCGTCTGCCGTCTCGTCGGGGCCGACGTGGCGGGCCAGCCGCAGTACGAGAATCTCGACCATCTCGCGCTGCACCGAGATCATCCGGTCCATCTGCAGTTTCAAGAGAGCCGGCTCGCGGCTGACGAGCTGCCAGCGGGCGGCCGCGAAGGCCGGGTCGTCGGACCCGCCGGGAGCGAGGTGGGCGACGAGCTCGAGCAGGTCGCCGAGCACGTCGGTGCTGTCGGAGGCGAGGAAGCGCCGCACCGCGACCTCGTCGACGCGCGGGCCCACTGTGCCGACGATCGCGTCGACCTTGGTCGGGAAGTGGTTGAAGAAGGTGCGCTGCGAGATGCCCGCGGCCTCGCAGATCATGTCGACCGTGACCGAGTCGAAGCCGTGCTCGAGCACGAGCCGCACGGCGTTCTGCTCGATCGCGCGGGAGGTCACCGCATGACGGGCGCTGCGTGAGCGATCCATGCGGTGACCTCCTTCGTCGCTATTCGTAGCGTAGTGACTCGATCGGATTCTTCCGGGCCGCCCGAGCGGCGGGCAGGGTGCCCGCCAGGAAGGCGATCACCATGATGAGCAGGATGATGCCGAGGATCGCACCCGGCTCGAACAACAGGATGCTCAGCCCCGACAGCGCCGCCAGCGGACCCGCTGCGAGCGCCCCGTTGAGGGCGGTGCCGAGCAGGATCGCGACGCCCGCGCCGATCGCACTGCCGAGGAACCCGATGACGGTGGCCTCGAGGCTGAAGAGGGCGAAGACCGTGCCGCTGCGCATGCCCATCGCCTTCATCAGGCCGATCTCGCGGGTGCGCTCCTGCACGCTCATCAACAGTGTGTTGACGATGCCGAAGGCGGCGGCGAGCAGGGCGACCACGGCGAAGGCGTTGAGAACTCCGATGATGCCGTCGATCACGGTCTTGATCACGCCGAGCTGGTCCTGGATCGTCTGAGCGCCGTAGCCGGCGTCCACGATGTCGGCCTTGAGGGCCGATACCTGGTCCGCGCTGAGGTCGGCGTCGAAACGGGCGACGGCGATCGCGTACCGCGGGTCGCCGGTGTCGACGCCGGCGGACTGCACCTCGACGAGGTCCGCCACGAGCGCCGTATTGGCTCCGGCCCCCGAGCTGAGCAACGACTCGCGGGAGACACCCACGATCGTGGCATCAACGGTGGACTGCACGCCCAGCACGTCGGTGATGCCGAGGGTGACGACGCTGCCGACCGCCTCCTCGGCGCTGGCGAATCCGAGCGCGTCGACGTAGTCCGACGGCAGCATCACCTGGCCGGCGCCCGCTGACGAATCGAGCTGCTCGCCCGCGACGAGATCCGACCGGGTGATCGACGAGGTCGGGTTGATCGTCAGCTCGTAGCGGCTGCCGCCGTCGTAGCGCACGTAGTCCACGGCGGCGACCTGGATCGGGTCGACGCTGAGGATGCCGTCGAACGCCGCGAGCTCATCCAGATCGCCCTCGGTCAGGGGGTCGCTGCCGGAGGCCCCGGGCAGCGCAGGCGCCGTGGTGCCCGTCGACGCGGATGACGTCTCGGGGTCGTAGGCGACCGGTCCGTCGGTCGTCGCGGCAGCGGTGCGGGTGACGACGAATACATCGTCGGCCCCGAGCGAGTCGACTTGCTTGGTCACATAGTCGGTGACCCCGGCGCCGACAGCGGTCGTGAGGGTGAGGGTGAACGCGCCGACGAACAGCGCGAGCACGGTGAGCGTCGTTCGCGTCTTGCTGCGCACCGTGTTGCGCGCCGCCTTGGCGACCAGGTCGGTGGCCCTCATGCTGCCACCGCCGCGCTGTCGGAGACGACGACGCCGTCACGGAGGACTATCTGCCGATCGCAGCGGGCGGCGAGGTCCTCGTCGTGGGTGACGACGATGAGGGTGATGCCGCGATCGCGATTGAGCGAGAAGAGGGTCTCTTCGACGATCGCGCCGGTGGCGCTGTCGAGGTTGCCGGTCGGCTCGTCGGCGAAGATGACGCTCGGTTCGCCGACCAGGGCGCGGGCGATGACCACCCGCTGCTTCTGGCCGCCGGAGAGGTCATTGGCGTTGCTGCGGGCCTTGTCTGCCAGCTCGAGCTGTTCGAGCACGGCCATTCCGCGCGCACGCCGCTGGCGCGGGGGCGTGCCGCCGATCTCGAGCGGGAGCGTGACGTTGTCGAGCACCGAGGTGCCGGGCGTCAGGAAGAACTGCTGGAACACGAAGCCGAAGGTGCGGTTGCGCAGCGTGGTGAGCTGGCGTGCAGAGAGCTGGCGGGTGTCCACGCCGTCGATGCTGAGCCTGCCGGTATCTGGGGCGTCGAGCAGGGCGAGCACGTGCATCAGGGTCGACTTGCCCGATCCGCTCTTGCCGACGATGGCCACGCACTCACCGCGGGCGATCTGCAGCGTCACGTCGCTGAGGGCGCTGAAGCGGGCGGCGCCCCTTCCGTACTCCTTGCCGATGCCGTGGGCATCGACGACGAGGTCTTGGTGCATTTTCCGTCTCCTGTCTTAGTGCAGTAACTGCAATTTCAGTTACAGTAACTGCACATAGGACGCACCCCCAAGCGATCCTGCGCAAGATACTCCGAACGGAGTACGGGCGGATGAGGTGTTCGCGGGGCTTGCGGTGGCCCGATTCTTTGCAGCACCTTGGCAGCCTCGGGCCCTGCGCCATTCGAGTTCTCACACGCAAGCTCTCCGCGCACGGGGCCGGTCGGAGCCGGCCCTGGTGTCGGCTGGGAAGCGCGACTGCGCCCCCGATCGGAGAACGACGTGTCGAACCTAGCAACCCCCAGCAGCCAACTTTCCACCGGGATCGGGGCGGCATCGGTGATCGATGTCCGTCGCGTAGCGGTGGGGCTCGCCCTCGCGGTGACCGCGGCGATCCACGTGCTCGACCTCCCGGGAAAGATCGAGGAGGTGCCCTACCTGGCGGTGGCCTACGGTGTTCTCATCATCGCGGCCATCGTGATCATGGAGCGCATCTTCCGGCGCGGGGTGCTCGTCGATTACCTGGCCGCAGCGGCCCTCGGATCGGCCGTTATCGTCGCCTTCGTCATCAACCGCACGGTCGGGATGCCCGGCGCCACCGATGACATCGGCAACTGGCTCGAACCACTCGGCCTGCTGTCGCTGGTGGTCGAAGCTTTCGTCGTGTGGCAGGCCACGGCCGCCGTCGCGCTACTGCGCCGGGCGTGAGCGACAGCCCCGAACCGGCCAGCTCGGTGTCACCGAGCCCTCCAGCGAAGCTGCGCCCTGTGCGAGCAGGCCGCGTGCGGCGAGCCCGATGACCGCGCTGTAGGTCGGATACGCGAATTTCACCCCGGCGAGCGTCGACACGTCGATTCCGGCAGCCATCGCGGTGGTAACGGACTGCACGACCTCGATTGCATTCTCGCCGACGGCGTGCGCCCCCAGGATCAGCTCGCGGCGGCGATCGGCGATCAGCTTCAGGAAGCCACGGGAGCGGTCGTCGATCACGGCACGGTCGAGCTCGGTGAACGGCACCGTTGCGACGATGCAGTGCGGGTCTCGCTCGCGTGCTTGCTCCTCGGTCAGTCCCACCCCGGCGTAGTCGGGGTCGGTGAAGCCGCCGGCGGGAAGAAGGTGGTGGGGGGTGCGCCGGTTCGCATCGAGAACCGCGTTCTCTGCTGCCGCCTCGCCCTCGAAATGCGCGGCCTGCACCAGCATGTCGCGGCCGTTTGCGTCCCCGACCGCGTAGATGTGCGGCACGACGCTACGGAAGTACTGGTCGACGGGGATCGCGGATCGCACCGTTGTGATTCCGGCATTCTCAAGGCCGAGGTCGTCGACATCGGCAGGCCACCCGGTCGCCATGATGACGGCATCGAACTCGCGCTCGACGGAGTGCCCGCCGGCGCGCCAGGTAAGCGTGATCGAGCCGTCTGCCGACGTCACCAAGCTGTCGACACCATCCAGGCCGGTGTGAACGGCAACGCCCTGCTCCGCGAAGGCGGTCGAGACGGCAGCGGAAACCTCGCTGTCGGATGCCGCCAGGATTCTCGGCGCGACATCCAGCACTGCCACCTCGGATCCGAACGAGCTGAACACGGTCACGAGCTGAGCCCCGGTGTTGCCGCCGCCGATGATCGCGACTCGACGCGGGAGCGATGGAAGCTCGAGCACGTGCTCCGGCACCGTCGCGAGCTCGGCCCCGGGGATCGGCAGTCGCCGGGAGTGCCCGCCCACTGCGATGATCACCGAGTCGGCCGTGATTCGCCGGCCGCTGTCGAGCACGAGGGTGTTCGCATCGGCGAACCGCGCCCGGCCCTCGAGGATCAGCTCAACCCCCGAGGCCGCGAACCGCCCGGGCTCGTCTTTCAGGGACCGCACCTTGTCGACCGTCGCGCGCACCCGGGTCACCGTGGTGTCCCACTGCACTTCGGGCGCCGACGTTGCGATGCCGTACTCGTGGGCGATGCGGACTTCGCGCACCAGCCTGGCCGTCTTCGCCAGCACTCGCGTCGGAACGCAGCCGGTATTGACGCAGGTTCCGCCGGTGCGTGACGCTTCAACTACAGCGACGCGCGCGCCCAATTCGGCGGCGCGAATCGCGGCGGACGTGCCAGCCGGTCCCGCGCCGATGACGACGAGGTCGTAATGCTGGAGGCCGATGTTCTGTTCCATGCGACGGGAGACACCCCATATTTTCCGAGGCGCACACCATCACGGCTGATCGTGCACTGCGCCCCACGTGGACGAGTTCTCAACACTACGTCGTTCGGGATTCCCGTGTGCCCGGCGCACCCCGCCGCCCCGTTCAGCGCGCGAAGAACAGCTCTGCGCGGCGCTCCCCACTGCCAGCCGGCTCTGGAGCGAGTGGATGTTGCAATAATGCTATGTAGCATTTATGCTGCTTTACATGGGACGCAAGCCGAAATCCGAAGAACCGGTCTACAGTCGGATCGAGGCCGTTCGCGTCGACCGGGGAATCACGCGGCAAGAGCTAGCCGATTCGGTCGAGGTGCACTACCAGACCATCGGATACCTCGAACGGGGCGAGTACAGCCCGAGCCTCGCGCTCGCACTGCGCATCGCCCGCCAACTCGACACCCCCATCGGCGAGCTGTTCGCACTCGACCCTTTCACTGGCGCAGGAGGAAACGATGAGCACATCGCGTAAGGAGAAGAACGACGAGGCCGTCGCGGCCCGGGTGGAAGCGATCATGGCCGATAACCGGTTCGCGGGTCTGCGCACGAGGCGCGCCCGGGTCGCGCTGGCGGTCACCATGATCGCGCTGATCGCGGTCATCCCGCTGTCCTGGGTGCTGTTCGGGTCGATCCCCGGCATCCTCGCGGTTGTCGTCGGCATCGTCGTCTGGTGGCTGCTGCGCATGTCGGTGCGCCTCATCGCCGACCTGCCCGAGGACTACCTCGACGAGCGACAGACCGCGTTGCGCAACAGCGTTTATGTGGATGCCTACCGCTGGTTCGGGGGAGTCGTGGTGCTGCTCGCGAGCGCTGGCCTGCTCGCCTTCATCGTGCTCGGGGAGGACCCCGACACGTGGCGCGTGGCACTGAGCTACAACGGTGTGATGGGCATCTTCTGGTTGCTCGAGGCCGCGGCCCTCAGCATCCCGTCGATCGTGCTCGCCCTCAAGGACCGCGAGCTGCCGCGCTAGTCGGTGGCTTCAGCGCCTCGCGCCGCCGAGCGAGCCGAACTGCAAGACTGAGCACCATGTTTCGACTCGCCAGCTCATGGGTGTGGGACTTCTGGATCGCCGACGACGGAGAGCAGTACCACCTCTTCTTCCTCAAGGCCTCCCGCGCTCTGCTCGATCCCAACCGTCGGCACTTTCGCGCCTCCATCGGTCACGCGACGTCGACGGACCTCATCACCTGGACGGAGCAGGCCGATGCCGTCGTCGCTGGCGACTCGCCGGCCTTCGATGATCTCGCGACCTGGACCGGGTCGGTCGTTCAGGGTGACGATGGCCGCTGGCGCATGTTCTACACCGGGGTCAGCAGGGCAGACGGCGGACTTAGCCAGCGCATCTCCTCCGTCGTCTCTGACGATCTCTTTAGCTGGCACCGCGAGCCCGACGCACAGGTTCTCGAGCCCGATTCCCGCTGGTACGAAACCGCAGAGTCGAGAGAGTGGCCCGATCAGGCTTGGCGCGATCCGTGGGTCTTTCGCGGTGAGCGTGGCTGGCACATGCTAATTACCGCACGCGCCAACCATGGCGATCCCGACGATCGCGGAGTCATCGGGCACGCGACCTCAACCGATCTCACGCACTGGACGATTGAGCCGCCCCTATCGAACCCCGGCGCCGGGTTTGGGCAGGTCGAGGTGCTTCAAACCGCTCTCGTCGACGGACGTGCCGTTGGAATCTTCTCCTGCCTCGCGCCGGAGCTGGCACAGAGGCGCAGTGACCAGGATCCGGTAGGCGGCATATGGGCGTTTGCCGCCGACAGCCTCGTCGGACCCTTCTCGCTCGAGGATGCCTACCGTCTCACCGATGAGCGCCTCTATGTGGGCACGTTGGTGCAAGACCGCGCCGGACAGTGGCAGCTGCTCGCGTTCGAGAACTATGACGGAGAGGGTGGTTTTGTGGGCAGCATCATCGACCCGCTGCCCGTGACGTGGGCTGACGGCCGCCTCGAGGTCGACTTGACTGTTAACCGCGCGCACTCGCGGTGATAGCGTCAGCCCCAGAACTAACAAGGGAGTTGGCTCATGGCCAAGAAGAGCTACACATCGGATCAGCAGATCGATCGGCTGAGGACCTACAACCTGGTCGCCGGAAGCCTGCACCTGCTTCAGGCCATCGGCTTCGCGGTGGTCCTCACGATGCTCAGCACTCAGGTGTTGTTCGCCGTCACGGCCGACTATCTGGCAGGGCCTCCCGGGGTGCCGATTCCGCCGGAGCGGGTAACGCTCTTCGAGGTGAACATCGGCATCGGTGTCGTCGCCTTCCTCGCCCTCAGCGCGTTCTTCCACTTCCTCATCTCGAGCCCGTGGTTCTTCCCGCGCTACAAGGCCGGCCTCATGCAGAACCGCAACTACTTTCGCTGGGTCGAGTACTCGCTGAGCTCGTCGATCATGATCTGGCTGATCCTCGCGATCAACGGTGTGACCGACATCGGTGCCCTGTTCGCTGTGTTCGCGGTCAACGCGGCGATGATCTTGTTCGGAGCGCTCCAGGAGAAGTACGAGCAGCCGGGAACGGGAAAGCTGCTGCCGTTCATCTTCGGGTCGATGGTGGGAATCGTGCCGTGGATCCTCATCCTCATCTACTTCCTGCGCCCGGGCACGACGAGTGATGTCTCCGCCCCGGGATTCGTTGTCGGCATCGTGATCTCGCTGTTCCTGTTCTTCAACACCTTCGCGATAAACCAGTGGCTGCAGTACAAGCAGGTCGGAAAGTGGGCGAGCTACCTCCATGGGGAGCGCACCTACATCACGCTCAGCCTTGTCGCGAAGACCGCGCTCGCGTGGCAGGTGTTCTCTGGGGCGATCATCCCGGCCATCACTAGCTCCTGACCGGCGCTAGCGGCGTCATTCTTTGTGCCGACGCGTAGGTCGTTGCGTACTACTCGCGATGGATGCGACCAGGCCCGTTCGGGGATGACGATGAGGGATGCGCGCACCCCTCAGGCTGGCACTGTCGTTCGCCGCGACCGCGGGCCTCGCCCTCGCCTCCGTGGTGTGGAGCGAGTCCTGGTTCTACGGTCGATGGCGCCCCGAGGACTCCGCGGTCGGCTTCGTCGAGACGGTGATCGGCTACGGGCTCGCGGTGCAGGTCGTGCGATACGTGAGCTTTCGGTGGCGGGTGGCGGCATCCGATTGGAAGCGTGTCTTTCTGGTCGGCGCGCTCTATGGGTGGCTCATCGAGGGAGTGCTCGTCACCACCGTCGTCGAGGATCTGCCGCTGAGCATCAGCTATACCGGGCTCGCCTGGCATGCCCTGTTCACCGTGCTGCTCGGCTGGTGGTGGGTGCCCAGGGTGCTCGAGCGTTCGCTGGGCGGGTCGCTCGTGCGGCTGTCCGTTCTCGGTCTCGGCGTCGGGGCCTGGGCGAGCTTCTGGCGGTTTGAGGAGGGCGTGCACACCCCGTTGGCGGAGTATGCCCTCTTCGCCGTGGCGACCACCGCGGCCTATGCCGCCGGGCTCGCGATCTGGTGGAGTGTGCGCGGTCGCGCCAACCCGAGTCTCGGTGGTTCGGCAATAGCGATCGTGCTGCTCGTGGCGCTCGCTGTCGTAAACGGCATCGCGAACCCAGTGACGCTGATCGGGCCAGCGGTGGTGGGCCTCGCGCTGTTCGCCATCGCGCGCACGGCGCCATCGGATGCCCCGCTGCTGGCCTCGGACGGACCCGCGCCGCACAGATCACTGTGGCGGTTGCTGGTCATCCCCGTGGTCGCAACAGGAGCGTTCGCTCTCATCACGGCTGCTCCCGAGGCGATTCCGACTGGCTGGTTGTTCTACGTGGTCACCGTGCCGCTGGGCACGGTGCTCTTCATCGTTGCGTGGGCGGGGGCACGGCAGAAGGTCTCGTCGGGGGCACAAAGTCCCTAGCCGGCGGCAGAGCGACACGTAGTGTCAGATCAGTTGCTCCAGTCCCTGGCGGCGGTTACCAACCGATCTGCACAGGAGTTCTCATGACAGACATCCACCCCGTCTTCGCCGCTGATTCCAGTGGCGTGATAACCGCGGTCGGCTGGGGTGACCCGAGCAATATCGAGCCGGGCGGAACGACGTCGCAGCCCGTCGACATTGGCGCGTAGCGCACCAATATCGACGTCGCCTACGAACGCGACAGCCGCTCGGCGATGCGCTTGCCGAGTTCGAGGTGCGCTGCGCGCGCAGTGCGGAACGCGTAGCCGAAGAGCAGGGTCGGCGCAGCCATGGTGATCGTCACCGCGATCGCGACGCCGTCATCCGTCGCGCGGATGCGGGTCTCGTTGCGCACCGTCGTTGCCGGCCGTTGGCGGGCGACGGTGACGACCTCCTCGGTGGTCGCTGTGATGACGTCGGCCTCGTAGACGATTCGCAATCGACACGGCCCGAGCGGCAGCAGGTCGGTGATGCGGTAGCTGGCGACAGCGCCGGGCTGCGCGTCCACCTCGTGCACCGACTGGATGAGCGGGTGCAGCTCGCCGCTGCGACGCGGGTCGCCGAGCAGCGCGCTCGCCGTCGCGGCGTCGCAGGATGCATCGATCGCGTAGCTGAAGGTGCCGGTGCGGCTCATGCGATCAGGGTAGCCAATGTCGTGATCACTCGAGCTCGCGGTTGGCCTCGGCGTAGATCTCGAGAGCGCGGTCGA
>JAAFHU010000049.1:4504-15734 GCA_013297645.1 Actinomycetota bacterium | reverse complement strand
GCTGGACAAGCCGGACTCTCGGTTTCGTACTACCTCCAGCGCCTCGGACTCGAAGCAGGCAACGATTTTGTCGTGCTCGATCGCGGTCCGCTCACCGGTGGGGCGTGGCAGCAGCGCTGGGAGGCGCTGCGCATCGGCTCCGCCCACCGCATCAACGACCTGCCGGGCATGGAGGCCGTCGGGCTCAGCTTCGAGACCGCTGACCGCAGCCTTCCGGCCAAGGAGGTGGTGCGCGATTACTACGAGAAGTACGAAGAGCACTACCAGTTTCAGATCATCCGCCCGGCCAACGTCACGACCGTCGAGAACCGCGGCGCCAACCTCGTGGTGAGCTTCACGGGCACCGAGGGTCCGCGCGAGGTGAGTACCGACATCCTCATCAATGCGACCGGAACCTGGGGCTCGCCCTTCATCCCGTGGTACCCGGGGCTGAAGAGCTTCGAGGGCCGGCACGTGCACACGACCGAGTACGTGGACGCGGCCGAGTTCGCCGGCAAGAGCGTCGTCGTGGTCGGCGGCGGCACGAGTGCGATCGGCTTTCTGCTCGAGCTCGAGAACATCGCCGAGAAGCTCACCTGGGTCAGCCGCCGCCCCATCGAGTTTCTCGAGGACGGCGAGCTCAACCTCGAGGCGCGCCAGAGCGCGGTGAAACTGCAGGATGACGCTGCCAAGGCCGGTCGCGCCCTGCCGTCGATCGTCAGTGGCACCGGGGTGCCGCGCACGCGCCGCATCCAGGCCGGAATCGACCGAGGCCTGCTTCACGCCCGCCCGATGTTCGCCTCGATCGAGCCCGACGGCGTGCGGTGGGCCAACGGCGCCTTCCAGAAGGCCGACGCCATCATCTGGTCGACCGGATTTCGCCCAGAGCTGCGCCACCTCGCTCCGCTCAAGCTGCGCGAGAAGGAGGGCGGCGTCGTCATCGCCCAGGGCGCCGCGTGGAAGGATCCCCGCATCTTCTTCGCCGGCTATGGACCACAGGCCAGCACCATCGGAGCGAACAGGGCCGGCCGCTTCATCGCCCGGCAGGCGATCGCCTCGCTGTCGAAGCTCAAGCGGGAGCAGCGCGAGCAGGTCGAGCGCGAGAGGTACGACGAAGAGCGGGGCGCGATCGACGAGGGGCGCGTCGTCAAGCAGGGCAACACGCGGGCGATCGTGACGAGCTTCGACGACCTGATCGGCGAGGAGCCGGTCTAGGTCAGCGCGAAACCCAGTGCGGCAGCGCCGACGCCAAGCACGAGGGTGAGCGCCACGCTGAGCAGAGCTCTGCGTGCGCGGCCCTCGAGCACGAGTTGCACGGTCTCGACGGTGAAGGAGCTGAAGGTCGTGAGCCCGCCGCAGAAGCCGGTGAGCAGAATGAGCTGCAGGTCGCCGGAGGTCGCGCCGATGAGCACCCCGCCGATGAAGGATCCGACGACGTTGACGAGCAGCACGGCCCAGGGCGCTGTGACCAGGCGCTGGATGCCGAACCGCACGAGCGCGCCGCCCGCGCCCGCGAGCAGCACAAACACGATCACTCGGAGCCCCCGTCGATCGCTGTGACGCCGCGCGATCCGAGCCGCAGGCCGGCCCACGCGGCCAGAAGCCCGAGGCCGATCGAGAGCAGGAGGTAGAGCGCCGCGCCCCACGTCGGCCCGAGGTGCACGAGCTGCACCGCGAGGGCGGAGAAGGTGGTGAAGCTGCCGAGCAGGCCGGCGCCGAGGCCGGCGCGCAGCCAGGGGGCGGCCGAGCTCCAGAGTCGGGCCACGAGCAGGCCGAGCGCGAAGCTGCCGACGACGTTGATGGCGAGCGTGGATGCGGGCTGGCCCACCAGCGTGTCGATCGCGAGACGCGCACCGGTGCCCAGCAGGCCGCCGAGGGCGACCGCGACGAGCTCGCGCCAGGTCGGCCGCATCCTTATTTCTTTGTGACTGGCGGCAGCGGTTTGCGCATCACCGGGCGCACCGGCTCGCCGCGGCGGTCCTGGCCGGGGAGCGGCCGGTACGGGCGGTTGTAGAGCGCCTTGGTCGAGTCGAGCAGCCACGGCACGAGGGCCACGGTGACACCCGGGCAGAGCATCAGCTTGTGGCGGATGCGGCGGCCCTTGTGGTTGTGCAGCAGCTGCTCCCACCAGTGCCCGACGATGTAGAGCGGCGTGTAGACGGTCACCACCTCGGAGCCGTGCTCCTCGCGGTGGTGCTTGATGTACTTGATCAGCGGCATGCTGATGTCGCGGTAGGGCGAATCGACGATGCGCAGCGGCACTTGGATGCCCTGTTCGACCCACTGGTTCTTCAACCGCTCGGATGCGTCGTCGTCGATATTGACGTGGATAGCCTCGATCGAGTCGTGGCGGGCGGCGATCGCGTAGTCGAGGGCCTTGAGCGTCGGCTTCTGCATGCGCCCGACGAGCACGATCGCGTGGTCGCCACTCGCGCCGAAGGTGGTGGTCTGGTCGACCTCGACGTCGTGCTCGACCCTCTTGTAGTAGCGGTTGATGCGCAGCATGACGAAGAAGAGGATCGGCATGATCACGAACACGAGCCATGCGCCGTGCACGAACTTGGTGACCGTGACGATGAGAAGAACGGTGAAGGTGAGCAGGGCGCCGGTCGCGTTGATGAGCCGGCTGCGGAAGACCTGGCCGGGGTTGGCGCATCCGTTGCGCAACATGCGGGTCCAGTGCACGACCATGCCGGTCTGCCCGAGGGTGAAGCTGACGAACACGCCGATGATGTAGAGCTGGATCAGCTTGGTGACATCCGCGTTGTAGACGACGAGCAGCACGGCGGCAACGGCGCCAAGGGCGAGCACGCCGTTGGAGTACACGAGGCGGTCGCCGCGGGTGTTGAGCGACTTCGGGGCGTACTCGTCACGGGCGAGCACCGATCCGAGCAGCGGGAAGCCGTTGAAGGCGGTGTTGGCCGCGAGCAGCAGAACGGCAGCGGTCGCGGCCTGCACGACGAAGAACATGATCGTCGTGTCGCCGCCGAAGACCGCCGCGGCGATCTGCGAGATGACGCTGCGCTGGGGGGCGCCCTCGACCCAGCCCTCGATCTTCGAGGTGCTCTCGGCGTACTGCACCTTGGTGATGAGGGCCATCGCCGTCACGCCGACGAACAACGCGATGGCGATGCCGCCCATGACGGTGAGGGTGCGCTGCGCGTTCTTGATCTTCGGGCGGCGGAAGGCCGGCACGCCGTTGGCGATGGCCTCGACCCCGGTGAGTGCACTACAGCCGCTGGCGAAGGCGCGCAGCAGGAGCAGGATGATGCCGAATCCGACGACTTCGTCGTGCTCGACGAAGTACGACGCGCTCTCGGCAATGGGGATGTCGCCCAGCGCCACCCGCACGAGGCCGGTGACGACCATGACGGCGACGCTCGCGATGAAGAGATAGGTGGGCAGGGCGAAGGCCTTGCTCGACTCGGCGACGCCGCGGAGGTTGATGGCCGCGAGCACGACGATGAAGAAGACGGCGATCTCGACGCGGCCCGGATTGAGCACGGGGAAGGCGGAAATGATGTTGTCGACGCCCGATGCGACTGACACGGCCACGGTGAGGATGTAGTCGACGAGCAGCGCGCTCGCCACGATCAGGCCGGGCTTCTCGCCGAGGTTTCTGTGCGCCACCTCGTAGTCGCCGCCACCGCTCGGGTAGGCCTTGATCAGCTGGCGGTACGACGCGACGACGACGATGAGCAGCAGCACGACGCAGGCTGCGATCCAGGGTGCGAAGCTGAGAAAGGACAGCCCGCCGAGGGTGAGGATGAGCAGCAGCTCTTGCGGGGCGTACGCCACCGACGACAGCGGGTCACTCGCGAAAATGGGTAGGGCCAAGCGCTTCGGCAGCAGCTGGCCTTCTAATTTCTCTGACGGGAGCGGATCACCGATCAGCCACCGCTTGGGCGACCGAGTCTCGTTAGTCACGAGGGGCGAGCATACTCCTAGACTTCGACTTATGAAGAAGCCCCGTCGCGTGCGTTGGTGGTGGATCGCGCTCGCGGCCGTGGTCGTCGTGCTCGTACCGGTCGCGATTATCGCCGTGCCGATCCTCACGCACCAGAATCAGGGGCTGTCTGGACAGCAGGATGCGGCAGAGACGTGGCCGCTCACGGTCACCGCGACCGGCGACGACGGCCGCGAGCGCAGCTTCACCGTGACGGCGCCGCAGGCGGGCGGCAGCGTCGATACCTCCGCCCTCGAGGTCGGCCAGAAGCTGGTCGTCACCGGCACCGGATACGACCCGTCGCGCGGCATCTATGTGGCGATCTGCAAGATCCCCGACGACCCCGGAACCAAGCCCGGCCCCTGCATCGGCGGCGTTCCCGCGACGGAGGGGGAGGCCGTAGAGGCCGGCACCGTGCAGTACGCGCCGAGCAACTGGATCAACGACGACTGGGCCTGGAAGCTCTTCGGCGCCCGCAGCTACGACGACGTCTCGACGGGCGCCTTCACCGCCTACATCGAGGTCGGCGAGCCCACTGACGACAAGCTGGACTGCACGGTCGACAAGTGCGGCATCTACACGCGCAATGACCACACGGCCCTGTCGGACCGCGTGCAGGATCTCTACGTGCCGGTGGCCTTCAACTGAGCCCGCACCTCAGCGCGCACCTCTTTAAGCCGCGCCTTGAGCTGCTTGACGGTCTCGTAGTCGAGCGCGCCTGCCTCGCGCAGGTCGGCCCGCAACTGCTGGCGGAATTCGGCGATCGCCAGCTCGGCATCCTGCAGCAGTTCGCGCGATGACGACCGCGAGCCCTTGGCCTCGCTGGTGAAGCGCTGCCCCTCTGACTGCGCTTCGCGAGCAGCGGATGCGAGGTCGGCCCGCAGCGACCGCATGGCCTCGCTGACCGACGACCGCACCTCGTCGGCGAGCCGCCGGACGCTGTCGGTGACATCCACCTCAATCGCGTCGAGCTCGGATCTGCGGGCCTGCAACTCGGAGCGCCCAGCCTCCGTGATCGCGTAGATGGCCCGACGGCCATCCTTCAGCTTGGTGACGAGCCCCTCGTCCTCGAGCTTCGCGAGCCGCGGGTAGATCGTGCCGGCGCTCGGCTTGTAGGTGCCGCCGAAGCGCTCGTCGAGCGCCTGCATGAGCTCGTAACCGTGCATGGAGGTTTCACTGAGCAGGCTCAGCAGGTAGAGCCGCAGGGTGCCATGGGCGAAGACCGCGGGGGTCATGCCTTCACCGCGTGCAGCACGCTGATGTCGCCACCGACGGTGTTGACTTTGATGTCGGTCCAGGTCTTGTCGAGCGAGCCGTAGCGTCCGGTGAAGGTTCCGCGGGTGCCGCTGATGTCGGAGTCGTCGAGGTGGATGCGCCCGCCGACCGTGTTGATCTTGTACTGCGCCGCCGTGCCCGGGGCGAGCCGCGTGGTCACGCTGCCGCTGACCGTGTTCACCCGCACCTCGTCGGGGGTGCCGGTGAAGTCGAGGAAGACGTTGCCGCTGACGCTGTCGCCAGCGAAACGCCGGATCTCGCCGCTGCCGGTGACCTCGCCGCTGACGGTGTTGAACGACACATCGCCGACGTGGTTGCTCACCGTGAGCTCGCCGCTCACCGAGTTGAGGCGCACGTCGCCGCGCATGCTGTCGACCGAGAGCTCGCCGCTGACCGTGCTCAGGCTCGCGTCCTCGGTGAGGCCGCTGACCAGCGCGTTGGCACTGACGACGCCGAGCTTGAGGGCGACGGCGCGCGGCACCATGACGCTCACGTCGGCGCTCGCGGTGCCGCGGAACGACTTGAACACCTCGATGAAGTTGTCCCAGTTGAGCTGGGGGTGGTCGATGACGAGGCTGTCGCCGTCGCGCACGACCTTGAGGCCCTTGCCGCGCACCGAGTGCACCTCGACCCGGGTGGTCGGCTCATCGTGGCCGATCACGTCGACCTGGCCGGCCACGAGGCTGACCTTGAGGGTGGTGATGGGCCCGAGGTCGATGATCTTGTCGCCCTCGACGAGCCACTTCTCTTCTGACATTGTTCTCTCCTAATCAAGATATATCGCGTTTGCGTAGATTCACGATATATCGCGTCTTGCCTCCCGCGCAACCCTGAGCCGACCCTGATCCCACCCTGAGCGAGTGCGGCCGAGACCTGCCAAATGCAGGAGATTCTTCGGTACGGCGGCAGCATCCATACATTTTTGGCTGGGGCCGCGCGAAAGCTCCTGCATTTGGCGGGTGCGGGCATGAGTCGGGCCACGAGTGGCGGCAGAGGGCGGTGTGAAAAACTTATGGCCAGGCTCACTGGTGAAGTGCACAGGTTGACATTGACGCTACGTCAACCTCTAGCGTGAAGGACATGGACTGGCCGATCACCGACATCGCGAGACTCGCGGGCACGACGAGCCGCACCCTGCGCCACTACGGCGACCGGGGGCTTCTCGAGCCGAGCCGCGTCGGCGCGAACGGCTACCGCTACTACGACGAGCGGGCGCTCACCCGCCTGCAGAGAATCCTGCTGTTGCGCGACCTCGGACTCGGCCTCCCGGCCATCGCCGAGATCATCGACAGGCAGGCGGATGACGCGGTCGCCCTGCGCGACCACCTCACGCGCCTGCACCAGGAGAAGCAGCGGCTCGACCGGCAGATCGCCAGCGTCGAGGCCACTATCGAGAAACTGGAGGGAGGTGAACAACTCATGGCAGAAGACATGTTCTCGGGCTTCGACCACACCGAGTACAAGGAGGAGGTCGAAGAGCGCTGGGGTGCCGATGCGTACGCGAAGAGCGACGCGTGGTGGACCTCGATGAGCGCCGACGAGCAGAAGGCCTGGAAGGCGCGGGTGTCGCAGCTCGCCGCGGATTGGTCGGATGCGGCGAAGCGCGGCATCGATCCGTCGGGCGACGAGGCGCGAGCGCTCGTCGAGCGGCAGGTCGCCTGGCTGGGAAGCATCCCCGGCACGCCGCGCTCGTCGGACTACTACGTCGGGCTTGGAGAGATGTACGTCGCAGACGGCCGTTTCGCGAAGAACTACGGCGGACTAGCCGGCGCGACCTTCGTGCGCGACGCGCTCGCTGCGTACTACCGGTAAGGCGGAGGGGGCTGCAGACCCCTCCGCCTCATCCGAGGCAAGGCGCACCCGCAGCAGCGGCAGCGTCACGTTGACCATCGGCCCGATGAGCAGGGCGAAGGCGATCGTGCCCACGCCGACGTTGCCGCCGAGCAGCCAGCCGATGAGAAGCACAGTCAACTCGATCGCGGTGCGGACCGCCCAGATCGGAAAGCCCCACCGCTTGTGGATGCCGGTCATCAGTCCGTCGCGCGGCCCCGGCCCGAAGCGGGCGCCGATGTAGAGGCCGGTCGCGATCGCGAGCACGACGAGCCCGCCGGCGAACAGCAGGATCTGCTGCCAGAGCACGGTGAGCTCCGGCAGCACCATGAGGCCGCCCTGCGCTGCCGTGCCGACGAGCAGCACGTTGAGAACGGTGCCGACTCCGGGCTTCTGGCGGATCGGGATCCACAGCAGCAGCACGAGGAGCCCGATGATGTTGGTCACCCACCCGAAGGGAATGCCCGTCTGGTTGGTGACGCCCTGGCTGAGAACGTCCCAGGGCGAGACGCCGACGGCGGCGCGCACCATCATCGCGATCGCGAAGCCATAGAGAACGAGGCCGACAAGCAATTGGGCGATGCGGCGGGTCATGAGAAGCATGGAGACATCCAATCCCTCGATTGGCCCTTTTCACTAGAGCCAATTCGGCTAGGGTGGCTGCATGGCGACGATCTCGGCCCGCATATTGGCCTCCATGCTGCGCGATTGGCGCGAAACAAGCACCGCTCCGGCCTACGTGGCACTGGCCGACCGCATCCGGCTGCTCATCATCGACGGCCGAATTCCGCTGGGCACCCGCATTCCGGCCGAGCGCGACCTGGCGGGCCAGCTCGGCATCAGCCGCACGACCGTGAGTGCCAGTTATGCCGAGCTGCGCGACGCCGGCTACCTCGACAGCCTGCGCGGATCGGGCAGCGTCGCGCGGCTGCCCCACCGGGCGCCCATCTCGATCGACAGCACGAGCGCCGGCTACCTCGACTTCAGCAAGGCGGCCCTGCCCGCGATCCCCGCGATCGCGGAGGCTGCGCGCACCGCCGCACTCGAGCTGCCCGCCCACCTGGGTGAGAGCGGATTCGATCCCATCGGAACACCGGCCCTGCGCGCCGCGATCGCCGACCGCTACACGTCACGCGGCCTGCCGACCGAGCCCGAGCAGATCATGGTGACCATCGGCGCCCAGCATGCCATCGCCCTGCTCGCCCGCACGCTGCTCAGCCGCGGTGACAGCGCGCTCGTCGAGAGCCCCAGCTACCCGCACGCCTTCGAGGCCCTGCGCCTCACCGGCGCGCGACTGGTGCCGGTCAACGTCACCACCGACGAGGGGTGGGATGAGGCCGCCCTCGAGCAGGCCCTGCAGCGCACCAGCCCGGCCCTCGGCTACGTCATGCCCGACTTCCACAACCCGACGGGCCGCACCATGCCCGTCGCGCTGCGCGAGAAGATGCTCGCGCTCGCTGCCGCGCAGGGCACGACGATCATCGCCGACGAGACGATGGCCGAGTTGAGCATCGACCGCGGCGCGACTCCGCTTCCACTCGCCGCCTACGGACCCGCCATCATGATCGGCTCGGTCGGCAAGACGGTGTGGGGCGGGGTGCGCATCGGGTGGATCCGCGCGGAGCGGCAGGTCATCCAGCGCCTCGTCCGTGCTCGCGGGGCGGGCGACCTCGGCACGCCGATCCTCGAGCAGCTCGTCGTCAAGAACCTGCTCCCCGACTTCGACGCGATCCTGGCCGTGCGCCGCGAGCAGCTGCGCACCGGTCGCGACTACCTCGAGGGCGCACTGGCCGAGGCCTTCCCGCAGTGGAGCGTTCCGCACGTCGACGGCGGGCTCACCACCTGGATCAACCTCGGATCCCCCGTCAGCTCCCAGCTGACCCTCGCGGCCCGCACCGAGGGCCTGCTGCTCGCCGCCGGACCGCGCTTCGGCATCGACGGAGCCTTCGAGCGCTTTCTGCGCATCCCGATCGGCTACTCGGCGGAGGAGACCGACCGGGCGATCGCCGCCCTCACCAACGCGTGGGCGGCCATCGCCCGCGGGCCGCTCGTCGAGCAGGGATTCCTCGCCGACGTCGTCTGAGCCGGATATAGCCGGCTGAGCAACCGGCACAACTAATCCCTGCGGAGTACGCCGCCGCACGGGTCGACGGGGTACTTTCAGATAGGCACAAGGCAGTGCTGCCCTCATCACAGCAACCAAGGGAAAATCCGTGCACCTGCTTTCCGTCTTCAGCCTGCGCAACCGCGCGCTCATCGCGCTCGTGACGATCGTCATCGGCATCTTCGGCGGCGTCGCGCTCACCAACCTCAAGCAAGAGCTGATCCCGTCGCTCTCACTGCCCAACATCTTCATCATCACGAGCTACCCGGGGGCCTCGCCCGAGGTCGTCAACACCGACGTGTCGACCCCGATCGAGACTGCTATTCAGGGGGTGGCCGGCCTCGAGGGCACGACGGCGACCTCCAACACCAACTTCTCGTCGATCACCGCGAGCTTTGCCTACGGCACGAACATCGCGACGGCGGAGCAGAAGGTGCAGCTCGCCATCAACCGCATCAAGAGCCAGCTGCCCACCGATGTCGACCCGCAGGTGCTGACCTTTAATTTCAGTGACCTTCCCGTCATCCAGCTCGCCGTGCAGAGCGACCTCAGCGACTCCGATCTCGCGGCAGCCATCAACGGCTCCGTGCTCGCCGACCTCCGCCAGCTCGAGGGCGTCAGCGATGCCAGCCTGCTCGGCGCCACCACGCAGCGCGTCACTATCAGCCCGGATGACAGCAAGCTCTTCGCCGCCGGCGTGAGCACCAAGGACATTCGCGACGCCCTCGACGCCAACGGCATCCTGCTGCCGGCCGGCTCGATCACCGAGGACGGCTCGACGCTGACCGTTCAGGCCGGCTCGCGCCTCGGATCGACCGACGATCTCGCGTCGCTGCCCCTCGTCGGCGCAAACACCTTCACCACCATCGGCGACATCGCCACGGTCGAGATCACCGACGACCCGGTGACCGGCATCAGCCGTGTCAACGGCGAGCCCGCGGTCACCATCGCCGTCACGAAGTCGCCCGACGGCAACGTCGTGAGCGTGTCGAAGCTGGTCAACGACTTCATCCCCCAGATCGAGGAGTCGATCGGCGGCAACACCCAGATCACCGTCGTCTTCGACCAGGCTCCGTTCATCGAGGAGTCGATCAACAGCCTCGCGACTGAGGGCCTGCTCGGCCTCATCTTCGCCGTGATCGTGATCCTCGTCTTCCTGCTGTCGATTCGCTCGACGCTGGTCACCGCCATCTCGATCCCGGTCTCGGTGCTCGTCACCTTCATCGGCATGTGGGTCTCTGGCTACACCCTCAACATCATCACTCTGG
Organism: Actinomycetota bacterium; assembly: GCA_013297645.1. Taxonomy (GTDB): domain Bacteria; phylum Actinomycetota; class Actinomycetes; order Actinomycetales; family Microbacteriaceae; genus Conyzicola. The sequence goes on along the minus strand of JAAFHU010000049.1, from coordinate 5,332 downwards.
GCGCGCTGACGATCGCGATCGGCCGCGTGGTCGACGACTCCATCGTCGTCATCGAGAACATCAAGCGGCACATCAACCTCGGTGAAGAGAAGCTGGATGCGATCAAGAGCGCCGTGCGCGAGGTCGCGGGCGCCGTCACCGCATCCACCATCACCACCGTGGCGGTCTTCCTGCCGCTCGCCCTCGTGGGCGACATCACCGGCGAGCTGTTCCGGCCCTTCGCCCTGACGGTCGCGATCGCGCTCGCCGCCTCGCTCTTCGTCTCGCTGACGATCGTGCCGGTGCTCGCCTACTGGTTCCTCGGGTCCAAGGCTAAAACCGTGGTCGTTCTAGACGAAGCCCAGCGTCGCCGGCGCGCAGCCATCAGCACGTCTGTGGTGGGCCTGATCGTCGGCCTGATCGGTGTCGGCTTTGCGGCTACGGGAGTGGCTATTTGGGCTTCCAAAGGAAACCCGCTGCCTTGGACTCTTGCCGCCGCGGCCTCCAGTGCTCTTGTGTTCCTTTTTGTCCACCGGGCGATGCGCATCCAGTCCGGCAAGATCAAGCTCGCTCCCACTAGGGTCGAGGGCGACGATGAGCTCGAGAACCCGACGGCGCTGCAGAAGGTGTACCTGCCGGTCATCCACTGGACGCTCAAGCGCCCGGCGGTCACGCTGCTCATCGCGCTGCTCGTGCTCGTGCTCACCGGTGCCGCGGCCCCGCTGCTCAAGACTAACTTCATCGGCGACAGCGGGCAGAACACCCTGACTGTCAGCCAAACCCTGCCCCTCGGCACCAGCCTTGACGAACAAGACAAGGCGGCCAAGAAGCTCGAGAAGGTGCTGCTCG
>JAAFHU010000049.1:0-4494 GCA_013297645.1 Actinomycetota bacterium | reverse complement strand
GCTCGGCTCGAGCGGCAACTCGCTGCGCGCGGCCTTCACCGGCTCGGGCAGCGCGAGCTTCTCGCTCACGACCGACCCGAACGCCGACCAGGTGAAGCTGCAGGCCGATGTTCGCGCGGCCGTCGAGGGACTCGACGCCGGTGAGATCACGCTTGCCGCTTCGGGCAGCGGATTCGCGTCGTCGAACATCGCCATCAACATCACGGCCAACTCGGATGCCGACCTGCGGGCCGCATCCGACGCGATCCTCGCCGAGGTGCGCGACCTCGATGCCGTCGCCGAGGCCACGAGCAACCTCTCGGTCTCGCAGCCCTACCTCGCGGTAGTTGTCGACCGCGAGGCCGCCGCCAAGGCTGGCCTCAGCGAGATCGCGGTCGGTGGCATCATCACCGCGGCCATGAACCCGAGCACCGTCGGATCCGTCGTCATCGACGAGAAGACGCTCTCGATCTACATCGCCGACGAGAAGAAGCCGCTCACCGTGGCCGAGCTCGAGGACTTCACGATTCCGACGGCGAAGGGCCTCGTGCCCCTGACCGATCTCGCGACGGTTGAAGAGGTCGACGGCCCCGCGAGCGTCACCACGATCAAGAGCGTGCGTAGCGCCACGGTCAGTGTGACGCCGGGCAGCGACGACGTCGGAACCGCCAGCGCGCTCGTCGCGCAGGCTGTCGCCAAGGTCGACCTTCCGGGCGGCGCCGAAGCAGAGCTCGGCGGTGTGACCTCGCAGCAGAGCGACGCATTCTCGCAGCTGGGTCTCGCGCTCCTCGTCGCGATCCTCATCGTCTACGTCGTCATGGTCGCCACCTTCAAGAGCCTGCGCCAGCCGCTGCTGCTGCTCGTATCGGTGCCCTTCGCGGCCACCGGCGCGATCCTGCTGCAGGTCGCCTCTGGCATCCCGCTCGGCGTGCCCTCGCTCATCGGTGTGCTCATGCTGATCGGCATCGTGGTCACGAACGCGATCGTGCTTGTCGACCTCATCAACCAGTACCGAGAACGCGGGATGTCGGCGAAGGACGCGATTGTGCACGGCGCCTCCCGTCGTCTGCGCCCGATCCTCATGACCGCCGTCGCGACCATCGCAGCGCTCACCCCGCTCGGCCTCGGCCTCACTGGCCAGGGTGGATTCATCAGCCAGCCCCTCGCCGTGATCGTCATCGGCGGCCTCGTGTCGTCGACGATCCTCACGCTCGTGGTGCTGCCGACGCTCTACTACCTGGTCGAGGGCCGCAAGGAGCGCAAGGCCGAGAAGCGCTCATCTTCCGCCGTCTAGCCGTTGTCGTTGTGCGGGGCCAGTCCGCCCCGCACAACGATGGTGCGCGCTAGGAGCAATTGCCGATAAAGTCGACGGAATTAGTCAACTTAGGCAGGGAGCGCCCTCGGTTATGGTCACTACACGCGGGTCACGTCGCCGTTCGGCAGTCGCCGTCGTATCGGCCGCGATCATGCTGGCCGCGCTCGGAGCGTGTGCCCCAGCCGCCGACTCGTCGACGCCTCTCGCGGAGCTGCGGTTGGGGTACTTCCCGAACTTCACCCACGCTCCGGCGATCATCATGCTCGAGAAGGGCTACCTCGCTGAGGAGCTCGGAGCGCAGACCACCGTTACGCCGGTGGTGTTCAACGCCGGCCCCGCTGCCATCGAGGGGCTCTTCGCCGACGCTGTCGACATGAGCTTCATCGGCCCCAACCCGACCATCACCGGGTTCGTGCAGAGCAACGGCGAGGCTCTCCGGGTTGTAGCGGGCGCGGCCTCCGGTGGCGCGGGCCTCGTCGTGCGCGATGGCATCGAGTCGGTGGACGACCTCGCGGGGGCGACACTCGCGAGTCCGCAGCTCGGCAACACCCAAGACGTCGCGCTGCGCTACTGGCTCAAGGAGAACGGTTACGAGACGACGGTCGAGGGGGGCGGCGACGTGAGCATTGTCCCCCAGGAGAACTCGAGCGCCCTGCAGGCGTTCATCACGGGCGACATCGATGGCGCGTGGGTGCCAGAGCCCTGGCTGACGAGAATTGTCGCAGAGGGCGCCGGCCACGTGCTGGTGGATGAGGCCTCGCTCTGGCCCGACGGGCAGTTCGTGGTCACGAACCTCATCTCGGCGACCTCGTTCGTCACCGAGCGACCCGAGGTGGTGCGCGCTGTCATCGCCGCTGAGCTGCGGGCGATCGACTTCATCGAAAAGAACCCCGACGAGGCCAAGAAGATCGTCAATGCCCATATCGAGGCGCTCACCGGCAAGGGCATCGATCCGGCGTATCTCGATGCCGCGTGGGAGAAGGTGACCTTCACCGCTGATCCCCTCGCGTCGACGCTGCTCGCATCGGCCGACCACGCCAAGGCCGTGGGACTGCTGGATTCCACCGACCTCGATGGGCTGTACTCCGTCGACATCCTCAACTCCCTGCTCACGGCCGACGGGGCGAGCCCGGTGGCGCAGCCGTGACCAGCTCCGAGGTCGCCATCCGGGTCGACAGCGTCTCGAAGAGCTTCGGGCGTGCGGGCAGGGAGGTTGCGGCGCTCGAGAAGGTCTCGCTCGATGTCGCCGAGGGCGAGCTCGTCTGCATCCTCGGGCAATCAGGATGTGGCAAGAGCACGCTGCTCAACCTCGTGGCCGGCCTCGAAAAGCCCACCAGTGGCAGCATCGATCTCGGCGGGCGCCGCGTCGGCATGATGTTCCAGGACGCCAACCTCTTTCCGTGGCTGACGGTGCGGGGCAACATCGATCTCGCGCTGCGGCTCTCCGGCGTGCCCCGCGAAGCGCGGGCCGAGCGCATCGACGAGCTGCTCGACATCGTGCGGCTACCGGGCACCGGGTCGCGACGGCCACACGAGCTCTCGGGCGGCATGCGACAGCGGGTGGCCCTGGCGCGCTCGCTGGCGCAGGACTGCCAGATTCTTCTGATGGACGAGCCCTTCGCCTCGCTCGACGCGATCACCCGGGATGCGATGCACGATCAGACCGAGCGCATCTGGGCCGAGCGGGGGCTCACCATCCTGTTCGTCACCCACAACGTGCGGGAGTCTGCGCGTCTCGGCGACCGTGTCATCGTCATGGCGCCGGGTCCGGGCCGCATCTCGCACGACGTGAGAAACAGCCTGCCTCGTCCGCGTCGAATGGAAGACGTGGCGGTCGCCACAGCAGCGGGCGCCCTGCACGACGCGCTGCAGTTGCGTGATGACGAGGCTGCCCGTGCTTAGGGCGCTGGGGCGGCGCACGTGGCCCCCGGTGCTCGCGATCCTGATCGCTCTGGTCATCTGGCAGGTGACCGTCTGGTCTGGGTGGAAGCCGAGTTACGTGCTGCCCGGACCTGCGGCGGTTTTCGAGGCTCTCGGCGAACAGCTGGCAACGGAGAAGTTCTGGATCGCCATCGCGACCACGATGTCGCGCGCGCTGGTCGGCTTCGGAATCTCGCTCGCGCTCGGCACGGCAATCGGACTGGCTGTCTCGAGCTCACGAGTGCTGCGTGCCGCCGTGGGATCCCTCATCACCGGTCTGCAGACCATGCCGTCGATCGCCTGGTTTCCCTTTGCGATTCTGCTCTTCGGCATCACCGAGCAGGCGATCACGTTTGTGGTCGTGCTCGGCGCTGCACCCTCCATCGCGAACGGTGTGATCTCTGGCACCGATGACGTTCCTCCGCAGCTGGTGCGCACGGCCCAGGTGCTCGGTGCGCGGGGAGCCTCGCTGTACCGCCACGTCATGGTTCCGGCCGCTTTGCCCGCGTATCTCGCCGGGCTCAAGCAGGGCTGGGCGTTCGCGTGGCGCAGCCTGATGGCGGGCGAGTTGCTCGTCATCATCGCCGCGCGCCCGTCACTCGGCGTGCAATTGCAGTTCTTCCGAGAGTTTGCCGACACGGCCGGTCTCATCTCGACGATGATCGTTATCCTCGTGGTGGGCGTGCTCGTCGACCGCGTTTTCAGCGTGATGGCCAATCGCGTGCGGGCCAATCGCGGCCTCGGCGTCGTTCGGCTCTGACCCACGAGTCAGAAGGGGAAGCAATGCAGGTCACCGCCCGCGTCGACTACGCTCTCCGCGCCGTCATCGGCATCGGCCGTCACGGTGGCGTCATGCGCAAGAGCGAGCTCGCCGCGGGAGAGCAGATTCCGTCGCGCTTTCTCGAGCAGATTCTCGCAGAGTTGGTGCGCAGTGGAATCCTCATCGGTTCCCGCGGCCCGAGCGGGGGATATCAACTAGCGCGCCCGGCAAGCGAGATCACTGTCGCCGACGTGGTCAGGGCGATCGACGGGCCGCTCGCCGGGGTGCGGGGCACGCCACCGGAAGAGCTCGACTACCCGCAGCCGTCGGCAGCCCTCCGCGGGCTGTGGGTCGCCCTGCGCGCCAGTATGCGAGCGGTTCTGGAAGAGACCACTATCGCCAATCTGGTCGACGACGACCTGCCGGCCGACGTGCGGGATCTGCTCGATCAGCCGGGTGCCTGGAAGCGGCGCTAGAGGGTCTTGCCGTAGAAGACGCTGTGCACGCTCTCGGGGTAGTC
>JAAFHU010000048.1 GCA_013297645.1 Actinomycetota bacterium | reverse complement strand
GCTCGAGAAAGCCGGTGAGGCGCTGGATGGCGCCCTCGAGGTCGTCCTCCGGGTACATCGGCAGCAGCACGGGGTCGGCCTTGATGCCCTCGTAGAAGGCGCGCACGAGCTTCTCGAAGGTGGGCCGCCCGCCGACCTCGCGCCAGAAATTGCCCTGCACGTTCTCGCCGCCCGGGCCGCTGCGCAGGGTGAGGGAGTCCTCAGCCATTCTTCCTCGCCCGTCTCGTCGACTCCTTCATGCCCTCGCTCGGGGGGATGACGATCGGCTTCGTCTTCGGCGGCCGTGCGCCCTTGACCGAGTTCGCGCCCTCGTAGCCGCTGAGCACGATCGTGTTGAGCGCCGGCAGCTTGACGCCGAGGTCGTCGAGCGAGCGCTTGAGCCGCATGCGCAGCTCGCGGGCGACGTCGTCTTTCGCGGTCGAGCGCGTCTTGACGACCATGCGGATGACGAGGGCCTCGGCCGAGATCGACTCGAGCCCCCAGATCTCGGGCTTCTCGAGCACGCGGCTGCGCCACTTCGCGTCGCCGGCCAGGTCGCTCGCGGTCTTGAGCATGCGCTCCTGCACGGCGTCGATGTCGGCATCGTAGGGCACCGCGAGGTCGAGGATAACGCGGGCCCAGCCCTGCGACATGTTGCCGACCCGCAGAATCTCGCCATTGCGCACGTACCAGAGCGTGCCGTTGACGTCGCGCACCTGCGTGACGCGGATGCCGACGTTCTCGACGACCCCGGTCGCGCTGCCGAGGTCGACGACATCGCCGACGCCGAGCTGGTCCTCGGCGACCATGAACAGGCCGTTGAAGATGTCCTTGACGATGTTCTGGGCGCCGAAGCCGAGGCCGGCGCCGAGCGCGGCAGTGATGAGCGAGAAGGCGCCGGTGAGGTCCTTGTTGATCGCGGTGACGACCAGCAGCACGGCGACGATCGTGATGAGTGTGGTCAGGATGTTGTTGAGCACCGACCCGAGGGTGCGGGTGCGCTGAACGACGCGCACTGCCGCGAGCGGCGAGTTCTGCAGGGCCTGGGTGTCTTCCGCGCCCTGCTTCTTCTTCACACCGTTGACGATGCGGTTCACCACCCGGCGGATCACGAATTGCAGAACCACACGGATGAGCACCGCGACCGCGATGATGACGAGCGCCTTGAGGGGCCAGCCGCCGCCCTCGTAGAAGGTGGCGATCATCGCCCAGAAGGCGTCCCAGTCAATTGGTGTCATAGCAGAGCCAGTCTACGGAGCGCGATAGATTGTCGCCGTGAACGGGGAAACGGACGACGCTCTCGCTGCGGAGGTGAGGCAGGCGGCAGACGTGCACGAGCGTGCTGCCCTGCTCGGAGTCGACTACGAGAGACTCCTGGGAGCTGGTCGTCAGCTTCGCCGGGGAACCCACCTCGTCAGCGGCGTATTCGCCGTGGTGAGCGGCATCGTGTGTGGGCTGATTCTGGCCATCGACGTATATCCAGTGTTCTCGGTCGGCTCGCTCCTCGGGGTTGCTGTCTCTTTCGTCGCAGCGTTCCTCGTGCTCATCGCGGTGAGCCTCATCCTTCAGACGGCGCCCGTCCGACGGCTCGATGCCTATCGGCAGCAGGCAATCGCGAGCGCGAGTCTCGCGGCCGTGTGGGCAGCGGCCTACTTCGCGACCGTGCAGCTCTGCCCGGGTGACTGGCGCGCCGGCCTGGCGTTGGGCTTCGTGATCTCCACCTGCTTGTTCTCCCTTGCTGGAGCCCAATCACTGCCAGCCGCCATTGCGGCGAACCACCCGAAACTGCTCGTGGCCGTGCGCCAGCAGCAGAGCGTGCCGCCGCATTTCACGCTGTTGGGCTATGACGCGCGGTGGTTGATCGCCTGTCTCGCGTGGGGCTTTGTCGAGTCCTCGGGCGTCGCGCTCCTCATCGCGTTCGTGCCTCTCAGCGTCATCCCCATCGTGGTGGTACGGGCCGTGGTCACCGCCCTCGAGTCGAGAACCGCGTGGTCTGACCCCCGGGGTGCCCTGGTGCTGATGGCCGTCGAATCGTCGGTGTTCCTGATCGGCGGGGTTGTCGTCGCGCTAAGCGTCGCGTCGCTTCAATAGCACGCTCGCCAGCACCAGCAGGCCGGCGATCCAGGTGAGCAGCACGAGGGCGCCCTGCCAGGGCTCGAGCACGAGCCCGCCGAGTCCCAGAGGGTCGGTCGCACCGGACTCGGCAACATAGGCGTACATGCGCGAACCGGCGTTGCTCGGCAGGAAGGCGCTGAGGTTGGCGATCCACTCCTGCATCGTGATGAGCGCGAAGACCTGCACGATCGTCGGAATCACAAGGATGAAGCCGAGCACGATCGCGATCGCGCCCGCGCTGCTGCGAACGATGGTGCCGATCGCGGTCGCGAAGATGCCGCTCAGAGCGAGGTAGCCCGCCGCGCCGACGAGCGCCGACCAGTAGGCCGGGTCGCTGAGGTCGGCCTCGATGCCGTTGCCCGCCAGCAGGGGAGCCGTGAGCAGGGCTGCCACGACGATGGAGGCGAGGCTGATGAGGAAGGTCACCACGCCGAAGACGACGACCTTGCCGAACAGCGCCGGCAGGCGGGTGGGCACTGCGGTGAGAGTCGAGCGGATCATGCCGGTGCCGTACTCGCCCGTGATGACGAGCGCGCCGAGCACGGCGATGACGAGCTGGCTGATGCCGACGCTGAGCGTGGCCGCCTGCACCGCGAGCGCCTGCTCGCCGGCCGCGTCAAACTGCGCGCCCTCGACGCTGATCGTCGAGCCGAACAACAGCGCCAACGTGATCGTCAGGAACACCAGCACCGAGTAGCACCAGATCGTCGATCGCAGGCTCATCAGCTTGATCCACTCGGAGAACAGGATGCCGCCGAAGCTGACGCCGCTGCGGGGGGCGGTGGGGGTGGGGGCGAGCGTGGTCATCAGAATCCTCCGTTGTTGCTGCGGTACTCGACGTCGTCAGCGGTCAGCTGCATGTAGGCGTCTTCGAGGGAGCCGACGGTCGGGGTGAGCTCGTGCAGCACGATGCCCTCCTTCGCGGCGAGCTCGCCGATCTGCGGGGCGGTGAGCCCGTTGACGACGAGCAGGGTGGGCTCGGTCGCGGTGACGGTGACGCCGTCGCGGGTGGCGAGCGAGGTCAGCTTGGCGGCATCCGGCGTGCGCACGGTGACGGCGGTGCCGGTGGACATGGCGACGATGTCGGCGACCGGGGCGTTGGCGATGATGCGGCCGCGGCCGAGAACGATGATGTGGTCCGCGGTCTGGGCCATCTCGCTCATGAGGTGGGACGACAGCAGGATGGTGCGGCCCTCGCTCGCGAGGTGGCGGGCCAGGTTGCGCACCCAGACGACGCCCTCGGGGTCGAGGCCGTTCACCGGCTCGTCGAGCACCAAGGTTGACGGGTCGCCGAGCAGCGCGGCGGCGAGGCCGAGGCGCTGGCCCATGCCGAGCGAGAAGCCGCCAACCCGCTTCTTGGCGACGGACTGCAGGCCGGTGAGGGCGATCACCTCATCGACGCGCGAGCGGCCGATGCCGTGCGTCGCGGCGACGGCGCGCAGGTGGTTGACCGCGCTGCGGCCGGTGTGCACGGCCTTGGCGTCGAGCAGCACGCCGACCTCGCGCAGCGGGGCGCGGTGCTCTGCATAGCGCTTGCCGTTGACGGTCACCTGCCCGGCCGACGGGCGGTCGAGCCCGACGATCATGCGCATGGTCGTCGACTTGCCCGCGCCGTTCGGCCCGAGGAATCCGGTGACCATCCCCGGTTGCACGGTGAAGGTGATGTCGTCGACGGCCTTCGTGGCGCCGTAGTGCTTGCTGAGTCCTACTGCTTCGATCATGGGCTCACGCTATCGGCCCACACCTGAAGAAACGTCCCCCTTGGGGTGGATTTGGGGGTTAACCCACGTCCGTTTTCTGCACTTTCAGCGCGCGCTCGACCCCCGCGAGGTTCTCGATCACCAGCCGGCGCAGCGCGGGCGTGCCCGGGTTGGCGTCGAGCCACTCCTTGGTCGCGTCAACGAGGGCCTGCGAAGCGAGGGTCGAGGGGTAGAGCCCCACGATGAGCGTCTCGGCGATGTGGTAGCTGCGGTTCTTCCAGATGTCGGCGAGCGAGGCGAAGTACTGCTCGCTGACCTGCTCGAGCGACGACGGGTCATTGGTGTGCACGAAGCCCATCGCGGTGTTGCGCACGATGGCGTTGGGCGCCTCATCGGTGTCGACGAGCGACGAGAAGGCGGCGAGCTTGCCCTCGGGCGTCGGGATCGTGGCCTTCGCGCGGGCGGCGGCCTGCTGTCCGTTCGCCGTGTTGTCCTTGGCGAGCGCGGCGTCGATCTCGGCGAGGCCGGCGGCCCCGTTGAGCACGAGGCCCTCGAGCAGCTCCCATCTGAGGTCGGTGTCGATCTCGAGGCCGGGCAGCGACGAGCTGCCGTCGAGCAGGCCCTGCAGCACGGTGACGTGCGCCGGGGTGGAGGCGAGGTTGGCGAAGAACTTGACGAACTGGAACTGCGAGTCGGATCCGGCCTCGGCCTGCTGCGCCAGCACCCACAGCTGGTCGCCGACGTGCTCGATGGTCTCGGCGCGGCGGTTCGGGGCGACGTAGACGCGGGCGACCGAGGCCAGCTGCGTCAGGGTCGTGCGAATGGTGGTCGACTCGGTCTCGGATCCGATGTTCTGCAGCACCAGCGTGACGTAGTCGCTCGGGCTCGACTCGGCGTCGCGCGTCGCATCCCAGGCGGCGCCCCAGACGATGGAGCGGGCGAGCGGGTTCTCAATATCGCGCAGGTGCTCGATGGCGACGGCGAGCGACTCGTCGTCGAGGCGGATCTTCGCGTAGGCGAGGTCGTCGTCGTTGACCAGCACGAGGTCGGGCTTCTTGTGGCCGATGAGCGAGGGCACCGACGTTGAGGTGCCATCGACGTCGATCTCGACGCGGTGCACGCGCACGAGCTTGCCGCCGTCGAGGCTGTAGAAGCCGATTGCCAGACGATGCGGACGGATGGTGGGGTAGTCCGCCGCCGCCTCCTGCGTCACCTCGAAGGCGGTGATGACTCCAGAGTCATCTACCTCAATCACGGGCCGCAGTGTGTTGACGCCGGCCGTCTCGAGCCAGAGCTTCGACCACTCGCCGAGCGAGCGGCCGCTGGTCTTCTCCAGCTCGGCGAGCAGGTCGCTCAGCTCGGTGTTGCCGTAGGCGTGCTTCTGGAAGTACGCGGCGACGCCGGCGAAGAACGCATCGATTCCGACCCAGGCGACGAGCTGCTTGAGCACCGATCCGCCCTTGGCGTAGGTGATGCCGTCGAAGTTGACCTGCACGTCTTCGAGGTCGTCGATGGTGGCGACAACGGGGTGCGTCGAGGGCAGCTGGTCCTGGCGGTAGGCCCAGCTCTTCTCCATGGCCTGGAAGGTGGTCCACGCCTCGGTCCACTCGGTCGCCTCGGCGGTCGCGATGGTCGAGGCCCACTCGGCGAAGCTCTCGTTGAGCCAGAGGTCGTTCCACCACTTCATGGTCACGAGGTCGCCGAACCACATGTGGGCGAGCTCGTGCAGGATCGTGACGACGCGGCGCTCCTTGATCGCGTCGGTCACCTTGGAGCGGAAGACATAGACCTCGGTGAAGGTGACGGCCCCGGCGTTCTCCATGGCGCCCGCGTTGAACTCGGGCACGAAGAGCTGGTCGTACTTCGCGAAGGGGTACGGGTACTGGAACTTCTCCTCGAAGTAGGCGAAGCCCTGGCGGGTCTTCTCGAAGATGTAGTCGGCGTCGAGATACTCGCTCAGCGACTTGCGCGAGAAGATGCCGAGCGGAATGACGCGGCCGTCGCTGCTCGTGAGCTCGGAGCGCACAACCGCGTACGGGCCCGCGACGATGGCCGTGATGTAGCTCGAGAGGACCGGCGTCGGCTCGAAGGTCCAGGTCGCCTTCTCGCCGGTGACCACGGGCTCGGGCGTCGGCTGGTTGCTGACCATCTGCCACGCGGCGGGCGCGGTCACGGTGAACTGGAAGGTCGCCTTGAGGTCGGGCTGCTCGAACACCGCGAACACACGACGGGAGTCGGGCACCTCGAACTGCGAGTACAGGTACACCTCGTTGTCGACCGGGTCGACGAAGCGGTGCAGGCCCTCGCCCGAGTTCGTGTACGCCATGTCGGCGACGACCTCGAGCACGTTCTCGGCCTGGAGGTTGTCGAGCTGGATGCGTGCTCCGTCGGCGACGGCGACGTCGAGCGGGGCTCCGTTGAGCGTGATGCTGTGCACTGTCTCGGTGATGGCGTCGATGAAGGTGGATGCGCCATCCGCCGCGGTGAAAGTCACGGTGGTCGTCGAAGAGAAGGTCGTCGGCCCGGTGGTGAGGTCGAGGGCGATCTGGTAGCTCGACACGTCGACGAGCGCCTTGCGCTGCTGGGCTTCGAGGCGGGTGAGGTTCTCTCCGGGCACGTGGTTCTCCTGGTCTGGTGACGTCGGTCTAGCGGTGCTTCAACCCTAGCCGCGCGGCGGCGCGGGTACGCTGGTTCAATGTCTGGGATCGAGCCGCCGCGGCCTCCTGTTGCCCCACCGCAGCTCGTCTACCCGCTCACCGTGCCGCCGCCCCGCACGTCATGGGTTCCGGGAATCGTCGGCCTGAGCATCTTCGTGTTCTTCGGCACGATCGTGGCGGGCATCGTGCTGAGCGCGACCGCCGCCGGGCTCGCCGACCGCGCCGACCTCGCCGCCGCAGAGCGCACGGTCAACGAGCTGGATGCCGCCTACGCGAGCGGCGACTGCGACAAGTTCGAGGCGGTCACCACCGACGACGTGCGGCAAGAGATCCTCGGCAGGAACTACGACTGCGACGCCTTCGAGGCTGCCGCCGAGGCGCTCACCGACGGCGGCGACTACGCGTATTCCGTCGAGATCGTGCGCAGCGCGAAGTTCGATGACACGGTCGTGGTGACGACGCGCGAGGTCTTCGGCGACGAGTCCCTCAACCGCTATTCCTACATCCTGGAGAAGGACAACGGGGAGTGGCGCATCACGAGGTACGGGCGCTCCTAGGCACGACGACTTGGCCTCTGCCGTGTCGTCAGCGCACAGTGATCTGCACCATGAGCCCGACCGAGTACCTGTCGGCGAAGTAGAGGCGACCGTCGGAGTCGGCCATTTTGAACGCGGCCTGACTCGTTCCCTGGAGGTACTGCGCAACGCAGGCGACACGCAGGGTGACACTCTCTCCCGGTCGAACGTGCGAGACTGCGATCCGCGCGGGGGTCGTGATGAGTCCAGTGCCTGAGGCGATTCCGACCCTCTGCAAGTAGCGGTCGCGCCACTCGACGGTGCCGGAGTTTCGAATAGTCCACGTCTTCTCGAATCGCTCGCCGGGTCGCATGAGTGTGCCATCAGGAACGGTCTCCCCCTCAAAGGTCGACGCGTCGGCGAGTGACGAGTCGGGCGCGTGGTCCGCGCGCTGCAAGATCGGCGTTCCCCGGCGTCGATTGCGCCGCTCTGCGAGCACGGCGTCATATCGAGCGAGCAGCAACCCTCCCGACTGCAGCTGCTGCTCGAGTCGCACGACCAGGGTCTCGGATGGAATCTCGCGTCCGGTCTCGGCGCCCGTTATCGTGCGGCGGTCGCGGCCCACGATCCCGCCCAGCTGCTCGGCGGTTATGCCCGTCGCCTCTCGCCAGAAACGCAGCTCGGCGCCGAACTGCTGCTCGGCGGTTTCAGGCAGTGGCAGAGGCTTCTGAGGCCTACCCATGTCGACCCTCCGCTCGCAGATTTGGGGACTGTTCGCCCCCAAACTAGCGGCCACGGCATCATTGCGATACCCGTCACAAGCCGGGCAATCAGGGCAACAACTTCACGAAGGGATAAGCACCATGAAAACGAGTAAGAAGGCGCTTGCTGCGCTGCTTGCCGGTCTCGTAGCCGTGAGCGTCGTGGGCGGGGAACTGCCCGCATTCGCCGCAGGCACCTATCCGACACTGGCAGCCGCGAACATCCGCTCTCAGCCGACCACCGCGTCAACCATTCTGAGAACGGTTGCGAAGGGCACCCAGTTGACCATCGACTGCTACGAGACGGGGCAAGCGGTGAGCGGCGTCACGATCTGGAACCACCTCACCTCGGGGGGATACATCTCGGACACGCTGCTTCTCACGGGCTCCAACAACCCCGTCGTCCCCAAGTGCCTCGCGGGGCTGCCAGTCGTCACCGTCCCTGTCGCGACGCCCGTGAAATACAACCGCCAAGCGGCGATCTCGTGGGCACTCGCGCACGTCTACGACAAGGAGCGTTACGCCCTCGACGACTGCACGTGGTACGTGTCGCAAGCCCTCTGGGCGGGCTCGCTTCCCAAGAGCGGATCATGGACAGACGTCGCGCTTCCCCTGCTTAAGCCTAACTTCAACGCGGTCAATGCCGACGGGCTCAAGAACTACCTGGTTAACGAGTCGCGTCAAGCAACCATTCAGCAGCTCTCGTGGGGGCAGAACGGCGTGGCGCAGGCTCAGCTTGGCGACCTGATCGCCTACGACTGGAATGCCGACGGCAAGGTCGACCACATGATGATCATCACGGCGTTCTCTGGCCAGTACCCGCTCGTGAGCGGACATAGCGTCGCGGCCAAGAATCAGGGCTGGACTTGGAGCAACTCCTACGGCACGTGGTACCAGTCGAAGTTCCCGAAGTCCCGCGTCTACCTGGTGCACATCACCAAGTAAGGGCGCCCAGTGCCCGGCCTCGCCCCCGTAGACGCGATGCCGGGCACTGGCGCTTCTAGGATTGGTTGCATGCGCATCCACATCGCCACGGACCATGCCGGACTCGAGTTCAGCCAGGATCTGCAGGCCCACCTGCGCAGCCAGGGCCACGACGTCATCGACCACGGGCCGCAGACCTACGAGCCGCTCGACGACTACCCGTCGTTCTGCATCAATGCCGCGCGCGGGGTGGTCGTCGACCAGCTCGCCGGCATCGAGGCGCTCGGCGTCGTCTTCGGGGGATCGGGCAACGGCGAGCAGATCGCTGCGAACAAGGTCGCCGGCGTGCGCGCGGCCCTCGTCTGGAACGAGTCGACCGCCCAGCTCGCCCGTGAGCACAACGACGCGAACGTCATCTCGATCGGCGCCCGCCAGCACACCGTCGACGAGGCGAAGCACTTCATCGACACCTTCATCGCGACTCCTTTCACGCACGAGGAGCGCCACGCGCGCCGCATCGCCCAGCTCGCCGAGTACGAGACGACCGGCGCCATCGCGGGCCACCAAATCGACTAAGGCGGATGTCGCCTGACGCCGCTACCGTAGGCGTCATGACCGCAGACCAGCAGTTCCTCCTCGCCGACGCAGCACTGCGCGAGGTCATCGACCGCATCACGCCCGAGCAGCTCGATCTGGCTGTTCCCGCCGACTGGAGCAGCACGAGCGTGCCGACCCTGCGCGGCATCCTCGCCCTGCACGCGAAAGACGAGGCCTGGGTGCCCGATGTCATCGCGGGCCGCACCATCGACGAGGTGGGCGATACCTGGAACGGCGACCTGCTCGGCGACGACCCGATCGCCGCGTACGACGCCATCAACGACCGGGCGACGGCCGCGGTCGAGACCGTCACCGACCTGGAGGCGACGGCGCACCTGAGCTACGGCGACTATCCGCTCTCGGTGTTCTTCGAGCACACGAGCTACTACCGGGCGTTCCAAGCCGTGGCGATCGCCAAGCTCATCGGCGCGCACTTTCATATGTCCGACGCCCTCGTCGAGGCCCTCTGGCAGACGGCAGTGCCGCAGGCCGAGCAGCTGCGCCAGTGGCACGTCTTCGGCCCCGAGGTCGCGGTGCCCGAGGGGTCCGACCGCCAGACGCAGCTGCTGGGCATCACCGGCTTCTACGATCCCTCGTGAGCGCCGTCCCTCGTGAGCACCAACCCTCGTAGGCTGAGGTAGTGCCAGAGGGTCATTCCGTTCACCGCATCGCCCGGCAGTTCGCTCTGCATTTCGTCGGCAAGACGGTGACGGCCACGAGCCCGCAGGGGCGCTTCGCCGCCGGTGCCGCGACCATCAGCGAACACACCCTCGTGCAGGCGAAGGCCGTCGGCAAGCAGATGTTCCTCGAGTTCGACAACGACCTGTGGCTGCGCGTGCACCTCGGCATGTACGGAGCGTGGGACTTCGCCGGTGAGATCACCGCCGACGCCACGATCGCCAGCGCCAATGGCCGCATCGGCCAGACCAACCAGCGCGGCACGGTCTCTGACGACAACGAGTCGTCGAACTCGTCCATCGGCGCGCCGCGCAGGACGCGGCTGCGCATGTCGGAGTCGGAGAAGCCGGGGGAGGAGCTCGCCGTGTTCCCGCCCGAGCCGATCGGCGCGGTGCGGGTGCGCCTGCTCACCGAGACGACGGTCGCCGACTTGCGCGGGCCGACGGCGTGCGAGGTGCTGCGCGCCGATGAGGTGCAAGCGGTCATCGACAAGCTGGGGCCCGATCCGCTCGTTGACAGCCCGAAGAAGGGCGAGCAGCGCTTCGTCGATCGGGTGCGCACGAAGCCGACACCTATCGGGCTGCTGCTGATGGACCAGACCGTGGTCGCCGGCATCGGCAACGTCTACCGCGCAGAGCTGCTCTTTCGCGCGCGACTCGACCCGCACACACCCGGCAGGCTCGTTCCGGAAGAGACCCTGCGCGCCCTCTGGAAGGACTGGACGAAGCTGCTCAAGCTCGGCGTGCAGCTCGGCCAGATGATGACCATGGACGGCCTCAGCCCCACGAAGTACCAGGCGGCGTTAGCCAGCCGCGAGGACCGCCACTGGGTCTACCACCGCACGGGCGAGCCCTGCCGCGTCTGCGGCACCCCGATCGTCATGGAGCTGGCCGCCGGCCGCAAGCTCTACTACTGCCCGATGGATCAAAAATGAACGGGGACCAGGTATGAGACACACACCGACCTACGTCGTGACCGATCCGGACGAGGTGAAGCGGCTCATCCGCGAGAACCCCTGGGCGACGATAGTGTCGTCGACCGCAACGGGTCTCGTCGCGAGCCACTACCCGGTCGTGCTCGAGGAGGATGCCGACGGCATCAGCATCGTCAGCCACGTCGGCCGCCCCGACGAGCAGCTGCATGAGCTCGGCCAGCACGAGCTGCTGGTCATCATTCAGGGACCCCACGGCTACATCTCGCCCGGCTGGTACGAGAACGATGAGCTGGTGCCGACATGGAACCACGTCACCGCCCACCTCTACGGGGTGCCGGAGATTCTCAGCGACGACGAGAACTTCGCGGTGCTCGACGATCTGGTGGAGCACTTCGAGAAGCGCATGCCGCAGCCGGTGACGATCATGCTCGACGAAGCCTCGTCTCGCCGTATCGCCAAGGGCACGGTCGGCGTGCGCCTGCGGGTCACCCGCTTCGACGCGCGCCTCAAGCTCAGCCAGAACAAGAAGCCCGAGGTCGTCGCCCGCATCGTCGAGGCCCTCGAGGGCGATGGCCCCTACAACTCGTCTGAGTTGGCAGCAGAAATGCGTCGCGTTGCTGCTCAGTAACCTGCGGCTGGATGGCGCTGCCGTCGACATCCGCATAGAGAACGGCCTGATTGCCGAGATCGGCGCGATCGCGGGCCAGGGGCACGACTTCGGCGGCCGCACGGTCATCCCCGGGCTCTGGGACAACCACGTGCACTTCAGCCAGTGGGCGTTGCAGAGCCAGCGCCTCGACCTCTCGGCGGCGAGCTCGGCCGCCGACGTCTGCCGCCGGTTGAGTCGCGCCCTGGGCGCGTATCGACACCAGTCCACCTTCGTCGGCGTCGGGTTCCGCGACGGCCTCTGGCCCGACCTGCCGACGGTCGCGCTGCTGGACGCGGCCACCGGCGACACTCCCGTCGTGCTCATCAGCGGCGACCTGCACTGCGTGTGGGCGAACTCCGCCGCACTCGCGCTCTACGGCTACGAGACCGATGGCCTGCTGCGCGAGGAGCCCGCCTTCGACCTCACCCGCGCCGTGGGCCGGGTCGACGACGCGACCCTCGACGAGTGGGCACGCACCACCGGGCAGAATGCCGCGAAGCGCGGCGTTGTCGGCTTCGCCGACCTCGAGATGGACTGGAACCTCGATACCTGGCAGCGCCGCCAGGCCGGCGGCTTCGACACCCAGCGCGTCGAGTTCGCGATCTACACCCAGCACCTCGACCGCGCGGTCGGGCTCGGGCTGCGCACTGGCCAGACGATGGGCGAACTGCTCACTGTCGGCCGCTACAAGGTGCTCACCGACGGCTCGCTCAACACCCGCACCGCCTATTGCGCCGAGCCCTTTCCGGGCACCGACAACCACGGCCTGCTCGAGATCGCGCCCGACGCGCTGCAGGCCCGCATGCGCCAGGCCTGGCAGGCGGGCATTGAGCCGACCGTGCACGCCATCGGCGACGCGGCACTGACCGTGGCACTCGACGCCTTCGAGGCCGTGGGGGCGCGCGGCTGGGTCGAGCACGCGCAGCTCGTCGCCGACTCCGACCTGAGCCGCTTCGCCGCCCTGGGGGTCACTGCCAGCCTGCAGCCGGAGCACGCGATGGATGACCGTGATGTCGCCGACCGCTACTGGGTGGGGCGCACCGGCCGCGTCATCCCCGCGCGCAGCCTGCTGGATGCGGGAGCGCGGCTGGCCTTCGGGTCGGACGCGCCCGTCGCGCCGCTCGACCCCTGGGTCGCGATGGCGGCGGCGGTGACGCGGTCCCGCGATGGGCGCGATCCCTGGCATGCAGAGCAGTGCGTGACGGTCGCCGAAGCGCTCGAGGCCACCACCCGGTCCACGGTCGCCGTCGGGCAGCCCGCCGACCTCGTCGTGCTCGATGCCCCGCTGACCCCCCAGACATTGCGCACGATGCCGGTCTACGCCACGCTTCTCGCAGGACGGTTCACCCACCTGGAGGCGTAGATGAAGGTCACCTATCTCGGCACGGCGAGCGTGCTGCTCGAGTACGGGGGTCTGCGCATCATTACCGACCCGGTGCTCGACGCTCCGGGAGAGCAGTATGCCTTCGGGCCGTGGTACGCGCCGAAGAGCTGGTTCCGCTCTAGCCGCAGCTACGCGGTGCCCGAGGTCGACCTCGAGGGCATCGATGTGGCCCTCATCAGCCATGACCACCATGGCGACAACCTCGACGCCGCGGGCCGCGCGCTGCTCGACGGCATCCCCTTTGTGGTCACGAACCCCTGGGCTGCCCGTCGGCTCGGCGCCCACGGTCTGAAGACCGGCGAGGCCACGGGCATCGACGATGTGACGATTACCGCGACGCCCGCCCGGCACGGACCGCGGTTCACCCCGCAGGTCAACCAGGTCACCGGCTTCCTGCTCAGCGCACCCGACGAGCCGACCGTGTGGATCTCGGGCGACACCGTGCTCACCGACGAGCTGCGCGCTGCGCTGCCGACAATGGGGGCGGATGTCGCCATCATCCACTGCGGCGGCGTGCAGTTTCCCGCAGCGCCGCTCTTCGGCCGCATGACTTTCACCCTCGACGTGCACCATGTGGTCGAGGCGCTCGCCCTGCTCTCGCCGGAGGTCGTCATCCCCGTGCACCGCAGCGGCTGGAGCCACTTCGAGCCCGAGGCTCCTCTGCGCGCCGCGCTCGACCCGGCGACGACGCGCTGGCTCGAGTTGGGCGAGAGTACGGCTATCTAAACCGCTGGCCGTGACGGCCAGCGGCGCTGGCGTCGCGGCGAAGGCCAGAAATGGCCTTCGCTCTTAGCTCCAGCGCGCTACTTCGTGGCGAGGTGCGCGAAGAGGAACCAGCGGTCCTTCTCGAGGCCGCGGGCAATCTCGATCGCGACATCCTGCGAGACAGCGTCGAGCTCGGCGAGCTCGTCGACAGCGGTGCGAACGGTCGCGAGGGTCGCGTCGATCGAGGCGATGACCTGGGCGATGACGGCATCCGACTGCTGGAATCCGGCCGTCATGGTCGGGGTGGTGGTCTTGGTGCCGACGGTCTGGATGCGCACGTCGAGCGGCAGTCCGAGGGCGACAACGCGCTCGGCGGCAGTGTCGGCGTAGTCGTGCGCGTGGTCCACGACGGAGTCGAGCAGCTCGTGCACGGCCTGGAAGTTGGCGCCGCGCACGTGCCAGTGCGCCTGCTTGCCGTCGACGGCGAGGGCGGTGAGGTCGACGACTACCGGTCCGAGAAACTGGGCGACACCGGCGACGACGTCTGCGTCGATCGAGCTCTGGGGGACTACCTTCACGTCAGTCATTGTGTGACTCCTTCTGTCGTTGTAGTCAACACTGGGGGCCGCCCGGCAATTCCGCAACGAAGCTGAGGCAACGCTAACCGGCGGGCCGGGACCTTCGGCACTGGCTTCGGTCCACCCGCTGCACTGGGCTGAGACCATGCCCCGCCCTGCCGCCATCGCGTGCGCTGCTGCGCTCGCGGCCATCCTCGCCCTCAGCCTCACCGCCTGCGACCCCTACCCGGGAGCCGGGGTGATCGACACCGTGGGCCAGGTGGACTTCGCCACCGCGCTGCCTATCCCGCCCCTCGCCGACTCGACGGTGACGCCATCGGGCACCCGCGTCTTCGACCTCACTGCGCAGCGGGGATCCACCGCCCTGACCGCGGGCGCCGAGACGACGACCTGGGGCTACAACGGCGACTACCTCGGCCCGACCCTCGTGGCCAACCGCGGGGAGACGGTCGAGGTCGACCTGCACAACGAGCTCGCCGAGGCGACAACGCTGCACTGGCACGGCATGCTGCTGCCCGCCTCGGAGGACGGCGGACCCGACTCGCTCGTCGAGCCAGGCGACACCTGGAGCCCGAGCTGGACGGTCGACCAGCCGGCCGCGACCCTCTGGTACCACCCGCACCCCCTGGGCCAGACCGAGCACCAGGCCACCATGGGCCTCGCGGGCATGTTCATCGTGCGCGACGACGCCGAGGCCGCGCTTGCCCTGCCGCGGGACTACGGCGTGGATGACATCCCGGTCATCGTGAACGACCTGCGCCTCGACGACGGCAACCAGTTCACCCTCGGCACCCGCGGCTACATCGGTGCGATCGGCGACCAGCTGGCGGTCAACGGAGTGATCGGCCCCTACCTCGACGTGACGACGACCGCGGTGCGGCTGCGCCTGCTCAACGGGTCGGCCGCGCGCAGCTACAACTTCGGCTTCTCCGACGGCCGCAGCTTCTCGCTGATCGCCACCGACGGCGGGCTGCTCGAGTCCAGCGCCCAACTGGGCTCCGTGCAGCTCTCACCGGGCGAGCGGGTCGAGATCGTCGTGACGATGACGGCCGGCGAGACGGTCGTGCTGCAGTCGACGAATGTCGACCTCGGCGCGATCGACCGTATCGAGGAGCGCAATGCCGCGCTCGACAGTCTGGACGTGCTCGAGCTGCGCGCGGCAGCGGCGCTCGCGCCGTCGGCCTTCGAGCCCGGCGCGCTGGTGCCCCTCGACCGACTGACCATGGCCGACGCGAGCGTGCACCGCCGCTTCGTGCTCAACGACATGCGCATTAACGGCATGGCAATGCACGACGGTGCCGCCGACCTGTCGGTGGCCAGCGGGTCGACCGAGGTCTGGACCGTCGTCAACTCGATGGGGCAGCCGCACAGCTTTCACGTGCACGGGGTGCAGTTCCAGCTGCTCTCGATCGACGGGGCACCACCCCCGCCGGAGCTGGCCGGCTGGAAGGACACCATCCTCACCCGGCCCTCCGTCGACTACGAGCTGATCATGACCTTCACCGCGCGGCCCGACGAGAAGCACGCCTATATGTACCACTGCCACCTGCTCTCGCACGAGGACGCCGGCATGATGGGCAGCTTCACGGTTGTCGCGCCGGGCCGCGAGACCCTCGCGCAGGGCGGCATGGAGATGGGAGGCTAACCCCCGTAGTCATTCGGTGGCCCGCGCCATTCTGCGCGGCTGGCCGCTCGGCGAGGCTGGTGAGACTATTCAAGGAGACCACCATGACCACGACTGAGACCGACCTGCGCGACCGCGGCTACCGCGCCCTGTGGCGCGCCGTTCCCCGGGAGCTGGGCTTCCACATCCTCACCCTTCCGCTCTCGCTCATCGGCTTCGGCCTCACCGTCGGCCTGTTCTCGGCCGGCGTCGGCACGATCGTCACCTTCTTCATCGGCGTGGTGCTCGTCATCCTCGCGCTCTACATCTCCCGCGCCTTCGGCACCGTCGAGCTCGTGCGCCTGGAGTGGGCCGGGCAGCCGGCGATCGTGCGCCCAGCGTGGGTGCAGACGACGCCCGGCTTCTGGGGCTGGCTGCGCTCGACCCTCGGCAGCGGGCACTACTGGCTCTACCTGCTGCACACCATGGTGGTGAACTTCGTCATCTCGACGGTCACCTGGTCGATCGTCGTCACCTGGGTCGCGACCGGCCT
>JAAFHU010000047.1 GCA_013297645.1 Actinomycetota bacterium | reverse complement strand
TGGGGGATGTATTCGCTATACGAATACTGCCTTGAGCCACGTGTTGAGCGCCGAGCTGAATTGCCCGTCAACTGGGCGTTCTACGCCATCGATCGCGCGCACCGGCGCGGCCAGCCGCACGCTCGAGACGAGCCAGATCGCGTCGGAGGCGGCTAGCTCTGCCGGGGTCAGCCGCTCGAATCCGGTGGTCATGCCGAGGCTCTGGGCGAAGACGAAGACGTTCGCCTGCGTGGTGCCGTCGAGGATTCCGAGGCCCGTGCCCGGACTGTAGATCCCGTTGCCGCGGCGGTAGACGACAGACGACGTCGGGCCCTCGAGAACGAAACCGTCGCTCGAGACGAATATGACATCGTCAGCCCCGCGCCGGGCCGCCTCGCGCAGCACGGCGCGGTTGACGGCGTAGCTGAGCGACTTGGCGCCCTGCAACAGCCACGGCGAGGTCTGCTCCACGTCGTGCCGGTAGCCGCGGTCGAGCAGGGCAACGCTCACTCCCTCGGAGCGCACGCGCGAGAAGTCCGCGGACTGCGCCGCATAGACCCACCCGGTTGGACGCCCGTCCCCCTCGACGCCCCGGGTCATGACCGTCTTCACCCAGGCCTCCTCGCCCGGCTCGAGTGCCTCGATCGCCGCGAGGATCGCCTGCCGCCACGCATCGAGGTCGGGTGCGGGAAGGTCGAGCATCTGCGCCGACCGCGCGAAGCGTCGCAGGTGGTGCTCGAGCGCCTGGGCCTTGCCGTTGCCGACACTGATCGTCTCGAAGATGCCGTCTCCGCGGCTAACACCGAGGTCGAGTACGTTCACCTGTGCGACGGCGGCGTCGGCGAAGGTGAGGGCAGGCTCGCCCGGGTGGTGCTCTGCTGCATCCATCGAGGGGCGATTGAGCAGGGCGAGCACCTCGTGTGGCATGGGCCTATTCTTTCGCAGCCGTCGGCTAGAACAGCTGGAACTGCTTCGAGTCGGCCGAGACCAGGTCACCGAGCTTGACGGTGAGGTGGTAGCTCGCGCCGCCGCCGGGAACGGCGGGCCGTTCGCCCTCGCAGGTGTCGACCGACGACCGCGTGCGCTCCCACGAGAGCGGGTTCGGCGACTTCGGCACGCCCGGATCGAGCACGACATCGAACTCGACCGGGTTGGTCTCGCAGTCGCGCGAGTTCCAATACTGCTCGCTGCCGCTGGTGACGACGTACTCCTGGGCGTCGGTACCGGCGTTGATGGAGCAGGGCGCGGCCCCGAGGTTGGTGATGGTCATCGACAGCTGGGGAAGCTCGCCGGCCTGGTAGGAGTCCTTGTCGGTGACCGCCGTCAGCTGCACCTGCTCGGCCGTGCAGTCGGGTGCCTCGCCCTCATCCACCGCTGCGTTCGAGGCCGCCGGGGTCTTCAAGTCCGTGGGCGTCGGGGCGCCGCTGCCCGGCCGGAAGACGATAAGCAGGATGATGACGATCACGGCCAGCAGGCCGATCAGCACGATTGCGCGGCGCTTCCAGTACACGGCCGGCGGCTGCGGGCCGACAGGATTGCGGATCGTCGACATGCCCTCAGGGTATGTCGTGCGCCCCTAGCTCAGTCGCTTCAACATCCGCGTGTTCCCCAACGTGTTCTGTTTCACGCGGGCGAGGTCGAGAAACTCGGCGATGCCGTCGTCGGGCGAGAGGGTGAGCTGGGCATAGACGTCGGGCGCGACGATCGCATCGCTGATCGCCTCGAACCCGTGGCGGCCGAAGAACTCGGTCTCGAAGGTGAGGCAGAACAAGCGGCTGAGGCCGAGGGCGACGGCGTCCGACTCGATGCGCTCGAGCAGGGCGTGGCCGACTCCGGTGCGCAGGTACTGATCGGCGACAGCGAGGGTGCGCACCTCGCCGAGGTCGGACCACATGACGTGCAGTGCTCCGCATCCGATCGGGTTGTCGTTCTCGTCGACGGCCACGCGAAACTCCTGCACGGCCTCGAACAAGACGACCAGGTCTTTGCCGAGCAGGATGCGCCGCTGAACGAGCGGTTCGACGAGCGCTTGGATGTGCGGCACGTCGCTGGTGCGCGCGGCCCGAACGGAGAAACTCACGGGGCAAGCCTAAGACGAAAGGCCGCCGAGGAACTCCGCGATGCCGCCGAAGATCGCGCCGACGCCGTCGAGCGCGTCGGAGACGTCGACGAGGTCGGCGAGGTTGCCCAGGTCGACCGCGAACTCGGCCACCGACACGGCGACATAGGCGGCATCCGCCACGGTGCCAAGGGTGTCGAGCAGCTCGGGCGAGAGGTCGCGGGCGTAGAGGTCGAGTTCTTTCATCCACTGCTTCTCAAGGCCGAAGAGCACCGCGTAGGGCAGCAGCTTCTCGTAGAGCGTGAGCACCTCGAGTTCGCCCAGCGGCTCGCGCAGCGCCCCCTCGGGCGACTGCAGCATGGCGAAGCGGTCCTTCTCGACGAGCCGCACGAAATCGTGGATGCCCCACAGGTGGTCCACGACCGGGAAGGCCTTCTCCGTCGGCAGCACCGGCTGCTTGCGCCACGGCTGGAAGATCTTGACCAGCAGGCTCTTCTCGCGGGCGAGGCCGGCCTGGATGAGCCGGGCGACCGCGAAGCGGTGCGGCCCCTGCAGCACTGCCCCCAGCTCGCGGTTGCGGCCCGGGGCGATGCGGCGGGTGGCTCCCACCTGGAGCGTCGGGAAGAGGCTCATGAGCACCGCACGCTCGTCGGGCTGCTCCGCCGCCGCATCCCCGGTAATCGTCAGCGTGAAGCCGGACTTCTTCTTGGCGCCCGCGTCACGCGAGATCGAGATGACCCTGCGCACCGCGAGGTCGACAACCTGTGCGGCAATGGCACGCTTGCCCTCGCCGAGCAGCTCGGCGGCGGCAATAAGACTGACGAACGCGGGCGCGGAGTACTGCGCGACGATGATGCGCTTCGGGCGGGGGTACATGCGGGTCAGTTTAACGAGGAGGGGCGCCGGGATTGCTCCCGGCGCCCCTCGCGGTTTCGATACGCGCTTCGCGCTACTCAACCAGCGATGACTACTCGACCAGCGCGACCTCCTCGACCGGCGGCAGGCCAGCCTGGCGGCCGGTGGTGAACACGAAGGCGCCATCGACGAAGTCGACGTGCACGTGGTCGCCCGCGTTGAGCTCGCCGTGCAGGATCTTCTCCGACAGCTGGTCCTCGACCTCGTGCTGCACCGCGCGGCGCAGCGGGCGGGCACCGAGGCTGGCGTCGAAGCCGACCTTGATGAGCTGCTCCTTGGCGGGCACCGTCAGCTCGATCGTCAGGTCGCGGTCCATGAGGCGCTCGCTGAGGCGCTTGATGAACAGGTCGACGATCTGCAGCAGCTCCGGCTGGCTCAGCTGCGGGAAGACGATGGTCTCGTCGACGCGGTTGAGGAACTCCGGCTTGAAGTGCTTCTTCAGCTCCTCGACGACCTTGCCGCGCATCCGGTCGTAGCCGGAGGCGGTGTCGGTGGCCGAGCTGAAGCCGATCGGGGTGCCCGTGATGTCCTTCGTGCCGAGGTTGGTCGTCATGATGATCACGGTGTTCTTGAAGTCGACAACGCGGCCCTGGCCATCCGTCAGTCGTCCCTCTTCCAGAATCTGCAGGAGGGAGTTGAAGATGTCGGGGTGCGCCTTCTCGATCTCATCGAAGAGCACGACGCTGAAGGGCTTGCGGCGCACCTTCTCGGTGAGCTGGCCGCCCTCTTCGAATCCGACGAATCCGGGAGGGGCACCGAACAGTCGCGAGACCGTGTGCTTCTCGCCGTACTCCGACATGTCGAGGGAGATGAGCGCGTTCTCGTCGTCGAACAGGAACTCGGCGAGCGCCTTGGCGAGCTCGGTCTTGCCGACACCCGTGGGGCCGGCGAAGATGAACGAGCCCGAGGGGCGCTTCGGGTCCTTGAGTCCGGCGCGGGTGCGGCGGATCGTCTTGGCGAGCACCGAGATGGCCTCCTCCTGGCCGATGACGCGCATGTGCAGCGCCTTCTCCATGAAGATGAGTCGGCTCGACTCCTCCTCGGTGAGCTTGAAGACCGGGATGCCGGTGGCCTGGGCGAGCACCTCGGCGATGAGTCCCTCATCCACCGTTCCGCTCGCGCCGACGTCGCCAGCCTTCCACTGCTTCTCGAGGCGCAGGCGCTCGCCGAGAAGCTTCTTCTCTTCATCACGAAGCGAAGCGGCCTTCTCGAAGTCCTGGTTCTCGATCGCGCCTTCCTTGTTGCCGCGCACCTCGGCGATGCGGTCGTCGAACTCGCGCAGCTCCGGCGGGGCGGAGAGGATCGACAGGCGCAGGCGGGCGCCGGCCTCGTCGATCAGGTCGATGGCCTTGTCGGGCAGGTAGCGGTCGCTCACGTAACGGTCGGCGAGATTCGCCGCCGAGACGAGGGCGCCGTCGGTGATCGAGACCTTGTGGAACGCCTCGTACTTGTCGCGCAGTCCCTTGAGGATGTTGATCGTGTGGGGAATGGTGGGCTCGTGCACCTGCACGGGCTGGAAGCGGCGCTCGAGGGCGGCATCCTTCTCGAAGTACTTGCGGTACTCGTCGAGCGTGGTCGCACCGACCGTCTGCAG
This sequence comes from Actinomycetota bacterium, assembly GCA_013297645.1. Lineage (GTDB taxonomy): Bacteria > Actinomycetota > Actinomycetes > Actinomycetales > Microbacteriaceae > Conyzicola. The sequence goes on along the minus strand of JAAFHU010000047.1, from coordinate 11,867 downwards.
CTCACCGCGGGCGAGCAGCGGCTTGAGGATGGATGCGGCGTCGATCGCGCCCTCCGCGGCGCCCGCACCCACCAGGGTGTGGATCTCGTCGATGAAGACGATGATGTCGCCGCGGGTGCGGATCTCCTTCGTCACCTTCTTGAGGCGCTCCTCGAAGTCACCGCGGTAGCGGCTGCCAGCGATGAGCGAGCCGAGGTCAAGCGAGTAGAGCTGCTTGTCTTTGAGGGTCTCGGGCACATCGCCCTTGACAATGGCCTGGGCGAGGCCCTCGACGACGGCGGTCTTGCCGACGCCGGGCTCACCGATGAGAACGGGGTTGTTCTTCGAGCGGCGGGAGAGGATCTGCATGACCCGCTCCATCTCCTTCTCGCGGCCGATGACCGGGTCGAGCTTGCCGTCGCGGGCGGCCTGCGTGAGGTTGCGGCCGAACTGGTCGAGAATCTGCGAGCCCTTGTCTGGCGTGGCGTCGTTGCCTCCAACGGCGACCGCCTCCTTGCCCTGGTAGCCGCTGAGCAGCTGGATGACCTGCTGGCGAACGCGGTTGAGGTCGGCGCCCAGCTTGACGAGCACCTGCGCCGCCACACCCTCACCCTCGCGGATGAGGCCGAGCAGGATGTGCTCGGTGCCGATGTAGTTGTGGCCGAGCTGCAGCGCCTCGCGCAGCGAGAGCTCGAGCACCTTCTTGGCGCGCGGCGTGAAGGGGATGTGCCCGGTCGGCTGCTGCTGTCCCTGGCCGATGATGTCTTGCACCTGCTCGCGCACGGCGTCGAGGGAGATGTTCAGCGACTCGAGGGCCTTGGCTGCGACGCCCTCGCCCTCGTGGATGAGACCGAGCAGGATGTGCTCAGTACCGATGTAGTTGTGGTTGAGCATCTTGGCCTCTTCTTGGGCCAGTACTACAACGCGTCGGGCGCGGTCGGTAAATCTCTCGAACATGTTCACTCCTTGGGCGCTGCAGGTGGGGCGCCGATATAAAGAGAGTAACGACGGGGCCTGCGAATAATGCCGGTGTTCGCCGTGGGCGTTACCGCTCGCTTTGCCCCGGCATTCCGCGGCATCCGTAGGGCAATTCAGGGCGGCCGCGCAACCCGACCACGCTTCCAGCACTTGCAACTAGCCTGCAGCACATGAGTGACCCAAATGACGTTCCGACCAAGCCCCTGCCCGTGAGCCCCGGGGCTCCCGCCGCGCCACATTCCGCTGACGTCACAGCGACCGCGCCAGTGGTGACAACGCCGGCCGCCACCATGCCGCCGAGCCGGCCGAGCTGGATCGGCCCGGCGCTGCTCGTCGCCGCATTCACGATCATGCTCGTACTCGCCGTGGCAATCGTGCCGTGGCTGCTCGCCGACCGGCTCGAGCCCCAACCGGGCGTCACCCCCACGATCGAGGTGCCGGCTCCGGCTCCGACCGAGGAGGCACCGGCGCCAGCCGAGACCGAGGCGCCCCCGGTCGTTCCGATTCCCGAGCCGACTGACGTGCTGCCTGATCCTGAGCCGACCCCCGCCGAGCCCGGGCCGGGGACTACGCCCTAGGCACAGAGCCCGGGCTGCGCGCCGGAGCCGAGCGCTGTCGCGAGCACGGCATCACCGTCGGACAGCACGGCCGACTGCGCGCACTCTCCGAAGAACACCGTTGCCGTTCCTTGGTTGCCGTCGCCGTTGAACATGAAGCTGCGCGAGGCAGCTGGCAGTGCGGCGACGAGGGCGGCCACCTGCTGCGCCTGCGGCCAGATGGTCGAGGCGGTGGGGTCAGTGATATCGACATCCTGGGCCGTGATGGTGACCGTGAGACTTTTGCCGTACCAATCGACGGACGTGTACACGTCTGCCGTGAACCCCAAGGGCAGGATGCCGCCGATCGCGTCAACGAGTTCAGTGATCTCGCGCGGCGGCATGGCACCGTCGAACGACAGTCCGGGGAACGCCCAGTACTGCTGCGGGTTCTCCCTGACGAGCGCACGGATCGCATCCCAGTCCGGCGAGGATGCCGCCGACAGCACACCGACCATGATTCCGTTGCCGAACTCGTCGGCTTCTTGGATAGAGATGGTGCCGGGCGAGCCGTAGGCCTCACCGACGGCGGAGGCGAGGGCCAGTTTGTCGCGCAGGTCCGCCTCGGTGATGGTGAAACTCGTCATCGAGAGCAGGCCGCCCTCGGGCACCGAGAGGTCGAAGGACACAGCCGAGCGCTCGAACACGCCGCTGCTCAGCTCGGCGCGCACGAGCAGTGCCGCGGCGGCGAGTTGCTCGGTGTCGAGCTCCGGCGCGGTCGCGTGCACCTCTACCTGGTAGCTGAAGTCGCCCTGCAGCTCGGCCGTGTACTGCGTGTCGATGCCGGCCACCTGATCCAGCTCGGTTGTCAGGTTCTGCAGCGCGAGGTCGATCTGGGCCTTGTCGGCCAGGGAGCCGATCTCGGTGCACCCGGTCAGGGCGAGCAGCGCGATGAGCGCGATGGCGACCCGCTTCTGCTCCATGGGCTTCATCCTGCCAGTGGCTACGCTGGCGGCATGGAGTTTGACCAGCCCTTCGAGCGGCTCGGCGAGGATGCCGCGGCGGCAATCCTGCATGAGACCTGGGGCATCGACGGGGCGACGCTGGCCCGCCTCGACACCGAGCGCGACGACAGCTTTCGCGTCACGACCGGGGGCACCGACTACCTGCTCAAGGTGGCACACCCGGCCGACGACCCGCTCTACGTCAATCTGCAGACCGCGGCCATGGCCTACGTCGCCGAGCAGTCGGGACTGCCGGTGCAGGGCATCCTGCTCTCCGCAGAGGGCGAGATCGAGCCCGAGGTCGACGGCCGAGTGGCCCGACTGCTCACCTGGCTGCCGGGGTCGACCGAGCACTACCTCGATCCCTTCATCGCCGGCCGTACCCTCGGGCAGGTCAGCGACGCACTGAGCACCTTCGACCACCCGGCCGCCCACCGCGACTTCGTCTGGGATATCGCGCGCCTCGACCTTGTGCGCGAACTGCAGGAGCGCTTTGCCGCCGAGGAGGTCGCCGAGGTGTTCGCCCTGTGGGACGCCCTCGACCTCACAGACCTGCCGCGCCAGGTGATCCACAACGACTTTCACCCGGGCAACGTGCTGAGCGATGGTTCCCAGATCACCGGCGTGCTCGACTTCGGCGACGTCGTGCACACCGCCCGCGTCGTCGACGTCGCCGTCGCGCTCTGCTACTTCGGCTGGGAGGACGAGCTCATCGACGGCTTCTCGAGCGTCGTTCCGCTCTCTGCCGAGGAGCGCGGCGCCCTGCCCGTGCTCGTCGCCGCCCGCTACGCCCAGCGCATCCTGCTCAACCAGCTGCTCGGGCGCTACGACCAGAGCTCGCAGCTGGCGGGGCTGCGCGCACACCTCGAGAGGCACTTCTGATGGCGGGACCGGCAACCTACTTCGACCCTGCACGAAAGGACGAGCTCGACCCGGCGACGAGAGCCCTCGTCGCGCGGCGCGAGCGCGCTCTGGGCACCGCCTACCGGCTGTTCTACGACGAACCGCTGCAGCCCGTGCGCGGACTCGGCACCAAGGTCTGGGATGCCGACGGCACCGAGTACCTCGACGCGTACAACAACGTGCCCTCCGTCGGGCACGCGCACCCGCGGGTCGTCGCCGCGATCGCCGAGCAGGCCGCCACGCTCAACACCCACACCCGCTACCTGCAGGAGGGCATTCTCGACTACGCCGAGCAGGTGCTCGAGACCCTGCCCGCGTCGATCGAGACGATGATGTTCGCGTGCACGGGATCCGAGGCGAACGACCTCGCCCTGCGCATCGCCAAGCACGTGACCGGCGGCACCGGCGTCGTCGTCACCACCAACGCGTACCACGGCGTCACGACCGAGATTGCGGCGATCAGCCCATCGCTCGGCGGCATGGAGTCACTCGCGCCCTGGGTGCGGATGGTCGACACCGCGAACCTCGCCGGGGTCGGGGCGGCCTTCGATGAGCTGCAGGCGGCGGGGGTGAAGCCGGCGGCCTTCATCGTCGACACGATCCTCGCCAGTGACGGCGTCATCCCCTCGATTAATAACCTGGTGGATGCGGTGGCCGCCACCCGAGATCGCGGCGCCCTGTTCATCGCCGACGAGGTGCAGCCCGGCTTCGGCCGCCTCGGCCACGGCATGTGGGGCTTCGATCGCTATGGGCTGTCGCCCGATCTCGTGACCGTCGGAAAGCCGATGGCCAACGGCCACCCCGTGGCCGCGGTGATGGCGCGCCGCGAGCTGACCGAGGCCTTCGGGCGCAGCGTGCGCTACTTCAACACCTTCGGTGGCAACACCGTGTCTATCGCCGCGGCGCAGGCGACGCTCGACGTGCTGCGCGACGAGGGCCTCATCGAGAACGCGCGGGTCATCGGCGAGCGCCTGCTCGGCCAGCTCAACGGCATCGACAGCCCGCTCATCGCCGAGGTGCGCGGAGCCGGGCTGTTCATCGGCGTCACGCTCGAACGGGATGGCAGGCCGGCGACCGCCGAGACGCTCGCGGTTGTCAACGAGCTGCGGCGGCGCCGGGTGCTGCTCGCCGCGTCGGGCGTGGGCAACAACATCCTCAAGATCCGCCCGCCCCTGCCCTTCGACGCGGGCGACAGCGACCGCCTCGTCACCGAGCTGCAGAGGGCACTTGCGCTACACGCCTGAGCGGGATACCTTAACGATATTCGTTGTTATCGATAATCGTTAGGAAATCAGATGAGTGCAGACGAGGTTCCGGCGATCGCGCCGTGGGGCAAGTGGGACAAGGCAGCGCTGCAGGGGATCTTCGGGTTGGGGGCCTTCCTCGCCGCACTGACCCTCATCAGCGGTGTCATTGGCATTGTCAGCGAGCTCGTCGCGGGGCAGTACCTTCTGACCCTGCCAGTCAGCCAGCCCCTGCCCGCGGGCGCTGACACCGGCCCGGCGACCATTGTCGAGGGCACGCTCGACACGGCGACGGTGATGGTGTCCGACCTCTCCGCCGCGACGGCCGCGCTCATCACTGCCGGCAGCGTCGTGATGGTGCTCAGCAACCTGCTCGTATCGATCGCGCTGCTCTACCTCGCCTGGCGACTGCTGCGCCGCGAGCCCTTCATCCGATCGCTCACCTGGACCTTCGTGGCCACCGGGGGCGTTCTGCTCGTTGGATCGGTCGTCGGCCAGACGCTCATCCAGATCGCCAATGTGCAGGCGATGAGCGAGTTGGGCTCCGAGTTCGACGGCTCGGGCATCTGGGTCGCCATGCTGCAGATCGATGGGGCTCCCCTCGCACTGGGCTTCACGCTCATGCTCGTGGGCGCCGCCTTCGAGTACGCCCAGAAGCTCAGCGCCGAGACCCGCGGGCTCGTCTGATGCCCCCCACCGATGACGACGAGCAGACCGGCGTGCACTGCCGCCTCGACGAACTGCTGCTCGAGAGGGGCATGACCCTCACCCGGCTCAGCGAGATCGTCGGGGTCAGCATCGTCAACCTGTCGATCCTCAAGAACGACCGGGCCAAGGCGATCCGGTTCTCGACGCTGACGGCCATCTGCGCGGCGCTGGAGTGCGAGATCGGCGAGCTGTTGGTTACTGCTTAGAAGCGCTGAGCTTCTTTTCAGAATCCAGCTTGGCGCGCTCTTCCGCCTCGATCTCGGCGTAGACCTTGCGCTCGGTGCCGTCGGCTCGAATGATCGACCGCATGATGAACCAGAAGAGCAGGCCGATGAGCACGGTGGGGGCGAGGGAGTAGACGACTCCCCAGAACAGGTCTTCAGGCACGAGACAACTCTACGTCGCCTGCAGAAGGTAGACCACGGCGATGAGGGCGATCGTGCCGACGAGGGCGATGCCCATGATGAGGCGCGAGCTTCTGCGGTCCACGGCTCAGCCCTTCGCGATCATGCCGAGTACACCGACCACGGTGAGGGCGACGGATGCCGCGGCAACGAGCAGTCCGACAAGAATCTCCCCCCGCGCTGCCATGCACTCAGCCTACGGCGACCAGTCGCACCACGAGCGCCTCATCGGGCTTGAGCAACGGCGGCTCGAGCCCCACAGCACCGAGCACCGCGCCGGTGAGAGTGATGCCGTCGGCAACCCACGCGGGCTGGATGCCGGCGTAGGTCGCCGGAGGCGCCCCGACGTCGACAACCGACACCTGGTATTCGCGCGCGGGGTCGAGACCGGGCAACCGCCGGGTGAGGCGCACAGACTCCCGCGGCGTCTGCAGGCAGACGATGGCGAAGACCGCCTCCGAGCGGTCGGCAGACACGACGCCCGTGATGACCGGGTCGCCCAGGTCGTCGCCACGCACGAGGTCGCCGCGGTGCAGGAGGCCGCGCATCTCTGTGTAGCGGTGTGCCCAGACGCGCAGCGACGCGAGCTCTTCAGTGGTCGCGGCGGACAGGTCCCACTCGATGCCGGCATGGCCGAACAGGGCGGTGGCGAGGCGGAACGAGAGGGAGTGCGAGCGCCCGGTGGTGTGCGCCGGGGCCGGGCCGACGTGCGCGCCGAGGTACTCGAGGGGAACGAGCAGGCTGGTGTAGCGCATGATCGACTGCCGGTCGTGGGCGTCGTTGGTGTCGGAGGGCCAGACCCGCTGGGTGCGCGACAGCACGCCCGCGTCGATGCGGCCGCCGCCCGACGAGCAGGACTCGATCTCGAGGCCGGGGTGCGCGGCGCGCAGCTCGTCCATCAGCCGGTAGGTCGCGAGTACCTGGCCGTGCACCGAGCCGCCGAGCTGGTCGCGGTTCATGTCCCACTTGAGGTACTCGATCGGGTACGCGTCGAGCAGGGCGAGCAGGGCGTCGCGCACGTGCTCGCGGGCCGCGTCGTTGGCCAGGTCGAGCACGAACTGGTGCCGCCAGCTTCGCGCGCTGCCGAGCACCCACTCGGGGTGCTCGCGCGCGAGGGCGGAGTCGAGCGACACCATCTCGGGCTCCACCCAGAGCCCGAACTGCATGCCGGCCGCGCGCACCCGGTCGATCAGCGCACCGAGGCCGTCGGGCCAGCGGGCCGGGTCGACCGTCCAGTCGCCGAGGGCGCGGCGGTCGTCGGTGCGTCCGGTCATCCAGCCGTCGTCGAGAACGAAGCGCTCGACGCCGACGCCGGCCGCGAGCTCGGCGAGCTCGCTGAGGCGGGGCAGGTCCTGTTCGAAGTAGACGGCCTCCCACGTGTTGAGAGTCAGAGGGCGGGGACCGGTTGGATGCGCGGGCAGCCCCCGGAACATCCCATGGAACCGAGACGACAGGCCGTCGAGCCCGGCGCCCGACCAGGCGGCGAACGCCCACGGGCTGGCGTAGGCCTCGCCCTGCTCGAGCCGGACCTCGCCGGGGGCCAGCAGTTCGCCCGCCGCGATGGCGCCCAGCCCCACGGCCGACCGGTCGATCCAGGTGCGCTTGTCGCCGCTCCATCCCAGGTGCAGCGCCCAGACCTCGCCGTGGCGGAAGCCGAATCCGGGGGTGCCTGCGATCGTGAGGTAGGAGTCGTCGTGGCCGCCGCGCCCGTGCCGCGACTCGCGCAACCAGGTGCCGTGCTGGATAGGGGCGCGCTGCGGCTCGCGCTCCGCCGCCCACACGCCACTGAAGTCGAGGCGCTCCTGGGCGACCGCCGGCAGCGGCAGCACGGTCGCGAGGCCGGCGAGCGCGTAGGGCTCGGTGCCGAGGTTGGTGAGCGTGCTGCGGGTGTGCAGAACTCCGTGGTCGTCGAGCTTCAGCTCGACCACGAGGGACAGCCCGTCGCCCTCGAGGTGCACGCTGATGCCGGGCTCGACCCGCGAGAGGGCGAGTGTTGCTCCTTCGAGGCCCGGCAGCCCGGTCCAGCCGTCCGACAGCAGCGGTACGAGCCCGAGGCGGATCGGGGCGTCAGCCGCGCTCGGCCCGACCACCCGCACGCGGGAGTCGGCGAGCACCTCAAGCTGCGCGTCGGTGAGGGGTCCGAGGTCGGCGCCCCAGTGGATGACGGCGGGCACAGCCGCGCCGCGGGCGTCCAGCACGAAGCTGGTGCCCGCGGCGCGGAGGTGGATGATGCGGTTGATGAGGCAGTTATCCCTTGACTGGAATGGCCGCGGCCTTGAGGGCTGCGATCGTCTTATCCTGCCCGGTCTTCAGGGCGTCGAGGAGCGTGCCGGATCCCGACACAGCGCCCGAGAACCCGTCGGCCACATCGGTGTAGGTCTGCGTCATCGTCGGGCCCCAGGTGAAGTCGGGGTTGACGTTCTTCGCAGCCTCGGCGAAGACCTCGTAGATCTTCTGCCCGCCGTAGAAGTCCAGGCCGTCGGCGAAGGCCGGCAGCGAGGCACCGTCAACGGTGGCGGGGTAGATGTTCGCGGACTTGTTCATCGCCGTGAGGGCGTCAGCGTCGCTGTTCAGCCAGAGGGCGAACTGCGCTGCCTCGTAGGGGTGCTTGCTGCCGGTGAGCACCGCGGTGGTCGAGCCACCCCAGTTGCCTGCGGCCGACGCGCCCTCGGTCCACTGCGGCATCGGGGCGACAGCCCACTTGCCGCTCGTGTCGGGGGCACCGCTCGAGATGGTGTTGGCTCCCCAGACGGCAGAGACCCAGGTCCACATCTCGCCGGAGTTGTAGGCGGCGTTCCACTCGTCGGTCCACGGGGCGACCGTGCCCACGAGGTCCTCGTCGATCAGGCCCTGCCAGTAGTCGGCGACCTGCGTCGACTCGGCGGAGTCGAGCGTGACATCCCAGCTCTCACCGTCGTTGGCGAACCACTGGCCGCCGGCCTGCCAGACGAGTCCGGCGAAGGCGTTGATGTCGGACTGCGAGAAGTTGGTGATGTAGCCACCCTGCTCGCGGATGATCGCGGCGTCGGCCGCGTACTCGTCCCACGTGGTCGGCACGTCGAGGCCGGCTGCCTCGAAGAGGTCGGCGCGGTAGTACAGCGCCTCCGGCCCGATGTCCTGCGGGATCGCGTAGACGGCGTTCTCCTCGCCGAAGGTGACCTGGTTCCAGGTCCAGTCGATGAAGTTGCTCTTCGCGTCGAGAATGCCGGCGCAGTCGGCGAGGTTGACGACGCCGTCCTGCACGCGGAAGTTCGGCAGTGCGTCGTACTCGATCTGGCCGAGGTCGGGGGCGTTGCCGGCCTCGATCTGGTTGAAGAAGTTCTTGTAGGTTCCGCCGTTGCCGTTGGGGCCGGTCTGAACTTCAACCTGGATGTCGGGGTTCTCGTCGTTCCAGATGGCGACGGCATCCTCGATGCCGGGCAGCCACGAGGTGAACGTGAGGTTGACCTTGCCCTCAGAGGGGGTGCAGGCGGCGGCGTCGGTGTCGCTGGTGCCTCCTCCCGTCGAGCAGGCCGAGAGCGCGAGGGCCGAGACGAGCAGCAGTGCTCCTCCGGCCAATGCGGTGCGGTGGGACATTCGGTGTTCCTTCCTTGGATCAACAATGGTGCGTTGGGTACCGCTCGGTCCGGACCGATTGGGCTTGTGACCGCTCATTTGAGGCCTCCCGCTCCGAGCCCGTTGCGCCAGAAGCGCTGCAGGCCGAGGAAGGCGATGATGAGCGGAATGATCGAGAGCAGCGCACCGACGATGACGTAGGCGCGGATCTCAGGAATCTGGCTGACCTGGGTGTTCCAGACGTAGAGGCCCATGGTCACGGGGAAGAGGTCTTCGTCGCGCAGCATGATCAGCGGCAGGAAGAAGTTGTTCCAGATGGAGACGAACTGGAACAGGAACATCGTCACCATGGCCGGCGCCATCAGCCGGGTCGCCACCGTGAAGAAGGTGCGCACCTCGCCGGCGCCGTCGAGGCGGGCCGCCTCGAGCAGCTCGTCGGGCACACTCGCCGTCGCGTAGATGCGCGAGAGGTAGACGCCGAAGGGGCTGACCAGGCTCGGCAGGAAGACCGACCAGAAGGTGTTGGTCGCTCCGATCTGGCTGAACAGCAGGAACAGCGGCAGGGCGAGCGCGGTGGCGGGAACCAGAACGCCACCGAGGATGATGTTGAAGGCGGCCTCGCGGCCACGGAAGGCGTACTTGGCGATCGCGTAGCCCGCCATGGTCGCGAAGAGGGTGGCGAGCAGCGCGCCGGCACCGGCGTAGAGAACGCTGTTCAGCATCCAGCGGAAGAAGACCCCGTCACGATAGGTGGCGAGCGTGCCGATGTTCTCGAAGAGGTTGAAATCGCCGAACCACAGCGGGTTCGTCGTAGTGAACTGCGAACGATCCTTCGTGGATGCGACGAACAGCCACCAGATCGGCACCAGGAAGTAGAAGGCGCAGATCAGCATCACGAGCATTGCGGCGCTGCGCGACAGCAGGCTCTCGCGGACGGCCCCGCGGCGGGTCACGGCGGTGCTCATGCGTTGTCCTTTCGCTGCGTGTACTTGAGCACCCCGAACGAGAGCGCGAAGGTGAAGAGGGCGAGCACGACCGAGAAGGCCGCGGCGAGGTTGACGTTGGGCACGGCCGCCGTCGAGTAGATCGCGAGGTTCGGAGTGAAGGTGCTCGTGACCGCAGAGCTGAAGCTCTTGAAGACCTGCGGCTCGGCGAGCAGCTGCAGGGTGCCGATGATCGAGAAGATCGCCGTCAGGGTGATGGCAGGGCGCACCAGGGGGATCTTGATCGACCACGCGATGCGGGCCTGCGAGGCGCCGTCGAGGCGGGCGGCCTCATAGATGTCGGCGGGAATCGACAGCAGTGCCGAGTAGATGATGAGCATGTTGTAGCCCACGTACACCCAGGTGACCACGTTGGCGATCGCCCACAGGATGAGGTCGGCGCCGAGGAAGTCAACCTGGCCGGTGATCGCGGTGAAGGGCGACAGCTTCGGCGAGTAGAGGAAGCCCCACATGATCGCCGCGATGACACCGGGCACGGCGTAGGGGGCGAAGAAGGCGAGTCGGAAGAACTTCTTGCCCTTCACCAGGGGCGAGTCGAGCAGCAGGGCCAGCAGCAGCGCAACGCCGAGCATGATCGGCACCTGCACGATGCCGAAGGTCAGCACACGCAGCACGGCCGACCAGAAAGCCTCGTTCTGGAAGACCTGCACGTATTGCGTGAGCCCGCCGAACACCTGCGTCGCCTTGCCGAAAGTACCCTCGCGCTCCACGGTGAGCAGCGACTGGTAGACCGCGTAGCCGATGGGAACGGCGTAGAAGAGCGCGAACAGGATGGTGAACGGCCCGAGGAAGACGGCGAGCGCCACCGGGTGGCGGATCCCCCTCCTTCGCCGTGCCTTAGTCTCAGCGGTCATTGCCCGTCTCCTCTCTCAGCACGCGCACCGCGCCGGCCGGCACGATGAGCCCATCGGTCTGCTGCGCGGTGATGAGCTCACGGCCGGCGCGTGCGACGGACACCTCGCCGGCCGTGGGGTTGATGACGATCGTGTAGCGCGCAGTCGCGTTCGATCGGACGACCAGCTCGACGCCGGCCGGAAGGTCAATGCGGGGTACCCCCGCCTCCCCGAGGATGCCGGCGACAAGGGCGGCGAAGCTCGGCTCGTCGAGGGCCGTCGCGCAGTACCACGCGGTCCCGGTGCCGACACTGTTGCGGGTGATCGCCGCCGAGCCGGCGACGGGGCCGTCGACGAAGGTCGCGATCGTGGCCGCCGTGGTCGTACGAACCCGCTCGGTCCAGATCGACGCGGCCGAGCCGTCGCTGAGGTGCACCGACTCGGCGGGCAGGAGGGGGAAGAACTGCTCGGTCCACACTCCGAGCAGCCCCGCGAAAGCTCCGGGCGGCACCTCGCCGCTGGCGTCGAGGCGGATGCGGTCGTCGCCATCGACGACACCGGAGAAGAAGGTGACGAGGGCGGTTCCGCCGCCGGCGACGTATTCCTCGAGAACGCCGACCGCGACATCCTCGACGAGGTAGAGGCTCGGCACGACGACGAGGCCGTAGCCCTCGAGGGATGCGCCGGGGGCCACCAGGTCGACGGTCACGCCGTTCGGC
>JAAFHU010000046.1 GCA_013297645.1 Actinomycetota bacterium | reverse complement strand
CACCACGGGAACGGTCAACTCGGCAGAGCTGCCGACGCGCGCGAGCGCGGCCGCGTACTCGACGACCGCATCGGCGAGATCGTCATTCAGCAGGATCGCGCCACCGGCATAGTGGATAGTCTTCATAGTCCGACGCTAGGCGCAGCGCCTCCCAGCTTCTAGGCCTTGCGGGCTGGGCACTTTTGGCCAACAGAACTGCAGTGGGCCCTACCGGGCTCGAACCGATGACATCCACGGTGTAAACGTGGCGCTCTACCAACTGAGCTAAAGGCCCGTCAAGCCGCATGCAGCGGACGACGACTATTCATCGTAAGGCATAGGCTCACCGCCATGGCAAAGCTTGTAGAGACCCAGGTGCGCGGCGAGCACAGGTGGCCCGCCTTCGTCGCGGTGTTGGTGGCACTGACCCTGTACGCACTTCTGCCGAGCAGCTTCCTGCCCGCGGTGCGCTTCTCGGTCGTCGGCATCGGCCTGCTGCTGCTGATCCCCGTGTTCGTGCTCAACCCGTTGCGCATGTCGAAGCAGACGACGTGGTCGCGGGCGCTCTCGATCGCGCTCGCTTCGCTTCTTGTCGCGGCGAATGGCGTGGCGCTCATCCAGCTCGTCATGCAGCTCGTCACCGGCGACAAAGACGACGGCCTCACTCTCGTGCTCGCTGCTGTGCAGGTATGGACCACCCAGGTCATCGGGTTCGGCCTGCTCTTCTGGGAACTCGACCGCGGCGGCCCCGTCGTGCGCTCGATGAGCCCCCGCTCCGAGCTGCCCGAGGCAGACTTCCGCTTTCCGCAGGACGAGAATGGCGACACCGTCAAGGAGGTGGCCGCCGGCTCATCGCAGAAGTCCGGTTGGACCGCGAACTACCTCGACTACTTCTACTTCTCGGCGACGAACTCGATGGCCTTCAGCGCGGCGGATGCGATGCCGCTGACGCACCGCGCGAAGATCCTCAGCGTGATCGAGGCGTTCGGGGCTTACGTTCTGCTAGCGCTCGTGATCGCGCGGGCGGTATCGCTACTCGGCTAGGTCTATCGTCGCCATCATGGCAACCATCACGAACTGGCACACCAAGGCAACCTCGAACCTCAGCCGAGGCGAACGCGCTGCTGACATCATGCGCAACGGCATGGGCAGTTGGGCATTCGTCGGCAGCTTCGTCGCGTTCATGATCGCCTGGGCGATCACCAACACGGTTCTCGCCGGTAAGGGCTGGGATCCCTACCCCTTCATCCTGCTGAATCTCTTCCTCAGCATGCTCGCTGGCCTGCAGGGGGCGATTCTGCTCATCGCCGCGAAACGGCAGGATGCTATCTCGGCGGCACTCGCCCAGCACGACTACGAGACGAACGTCGCCGCGAAGCACAACATCGACCGCCTGCTGGCGATCAACGAGCAGCAGCTCGAACTGATCGAGAAGCTGCTGGCGAAGGGTTAGACGCCGGCGGGCTCGAGCAGCTCGGCCACAGCGGCCGTGTACTCGTCGAGCGAGCGGGCTTCGCCCGGGGCCGTGATGAACGAGGCGCGGATGACGCCGTTGATATCAATGAGGAAGGTCGCGCGGTTGGCAAAGCCCTTCTCCTCGAGGAACACGCCGTACTCCTTGGCGACCTCGCCGTGCGGCCAGAAGTCGGCCAGCAGCGTGAAGTCGTAGCCCTCCTTCTCGGCGAATGCGCGCAAGGTGGCCTTCGAGTCGACCGAGATGCCGATGAGCTCGATGCCGTTGCGCTGGAACAGGGAGATGTTGTCACGCAGGTCGCAGAGCTCGGTGGTGCAGGTGCTCGAGAAGGCGAGCGGGAAGAACACCAGGGCGACGGGCTTCTTGCCACGGAACTCGCCGAGTCGGATGTGCTCGCCGAACTGGTTCGCCAGTTCGAAGTCGGGTGCCTGGGTGTCGTTTTCCAGAGCCATTGTCGTAGTCCTTTCGGGGCGGGCCGACGCGGCCCGCGCACACACAGTCGGCCATGTTACGCCTGTGTCTGCGAAGTTGCTGGCGAGTGAACGGGCTATGTCGCGGGCGCGCATACGCGGTCGCGCGCGCGAACTAGAATCGACTCGGCACAGCCAGAGAGACCGCACCGTCGAAACCCGATCCCTGCGGCCGGCTGGGCCCTGCGGCGCGGTTCATAGCCGGGCAGCATCTCAAGGAGAAAGAGGTCTACGGTGACGGTAAACGATCAGGACCCATACTCGGTGAACAACACCGACGCGGACCCTGAGGAGACGGCCGAGTGGAATGAATCACTCGACGCCCTCGTCGCGAAGCAGGGGCATCAGCGTGGTCGCGAGATCATGCTCAGCCTGCTGAAGCGGTCCAAGGAGCTTCACCTCGGCGTGCCGATGGTTCCCACCACCGACTACCTCAACACGATCGCGCCCGAGAACGAGCCCGACTTTCCCGGTGACGAGGAGCTCGAGCGCAAGTACCGCGCGTGGATCCGATGGAACGCGGCAATCACCGTGCACCGCGCCCAGCGCCCGGGCATCGCCGTCGGCGGCCACATCTCGACCTACGCCGGAGCCGCATCGCTCTACGAGGTCGGCCACAACCACTTCTTCCGCGGAGCCGACCACCCCGGTGGCGGCGACCAGATCTTCTACCAGGGCCACGCATCCCCCGGTATGTATGCCCGCGCCTTCCTCGAGGGCCGCCTGAGCGAAGACCAGATGGACAGCTTCCGCCAGGAGAAGTCCCGTGCGCCCCTCGGCCTGTCGTCGTATCCGCACCCGCGCCTCATGCCCGAGTTCTGGCAGTTCCCGACCGTGTCGATGGGCCTCGGCCCGATCAACGCGATCTATCAGGCGCAGTCGAACAAGTACCTGACCAACCGCGGCATCAAGGATGCCAGCGACCAGCAGGTCTGGGCCTTCCTCGGTGACGGCGAGATGGACGAGGTCGAGAGCCGCGGCGCCCTGCAGTGGGCGGCGAACGAGAAGCTCGACAACCTCAACTTCGTCATCAACTGCAACCTGCAGCGCCTCGACGGCCCGGTGCGCGGCAACGGCAAGATCATCCAGGAGCTCGAGAGCTTCTTCCGCGGCGCGGGCTGGAACGTCATCAAGGTGGTCTGGGGCCGCGAGTGGGACGCCCTGCTCGCCAAGGACACCGAGGGCGCGCTCCGCGACCTCATGAACCGCACGCCCGACGGCGACTACCAGACCTACAAGGCCGAGTCGGGCGCCTACGTGCGCGAGAACTTCTTCGGCCGCGACCCGCGCACGCTCGAGATGGTCAAAGACCTCACCGACGACCAGCTGTGGGGCCTCAAGCGCGGCGGCCACGACTACCGCAAGGTCTACGCGGCGTTCAAGGCGGCGACCGAGCACACCGGCCAGCCGACCGTGATCCTCGCCAAGACGGTCAAGGGATATGGACTCGGACCGAGCTTCGAGGGCCGCAACGCGACCCACCAGATGAAGAAGCTCACGCTCGAGAACCTCAAGCAGTTCCGTGACGTCATGCAGATCCCGATCACCGACGCGGTGCTGGAAGCCGACCCCTACAAGCCGCCGTTCTACCACCCCGGCAACGACGACGATGCGATCAAGTACCTGCACGAGCGCCGCCAGGCCCTCGGTGGCTACCTGCCCGCCCGCCGCTCGAAGTACACCCAGGTGGACCTGCCGGAGGACTCGCTCTACGACGTCGTCAAGAAGGGCTCCGGCAAGCAGGAGATCGCCTCGACGATGGCCTTTGCCCGCCTGCTCAAGGACCTGCTGCGCGACAAGGGCATGGGCCAGCGGATCGTGCCGATCATCCCGGATGAGGCGCGCACCTTCGGTATGGACGCCTACTTCCCGACGGCGAAGATCTACAACCCCAACGGCCAGACCTACACGTCGGTCGACCGGGAGCAGCTGCTCGCCTACAAGGAGTCGCCGCAGGGCCAGATCGTGCACGTCGGCATCAACGAGGCCGGCGCCTTCGCCGCCTTCACGGCAGCCGGCACGCAGTACGCCACCAACGGCGAGCCGCTTATTCCGGTCTACGTCTTCTACTCGATGTTCGGATTCCAGCGCACCGGCGACGCCATGTGGGCTGCGGGCGACCAGATGGCGCGCGGCTTCATCATGGGCGCCACCGCCGGCCGCACGACGCTCACCGGTGAGGGCCTGCAGCACGCCGACGGCCACTCGCTGCTGCTCGCCGCCACCAACCCGGCGGTCATCAGCTACGACGCCGCCTATGGCTACGAGCTCGGCGCCATCGTCAAGGACGGTCTGGAGCGCATGTATGGCGGCACCCACACCGATCCCAACGTGATGTACTACCTCACGCTGTACAACGAGCCGATCGTGCAGCCCGCGGAGCCCGAGAACTTCGACCGCGAGGGGGCGCTCAAGGGCATCTACCTGCTCGCGAAGTCCGATGCGCCCGGCCCCCGCGTCCAGCTGCTCGCCAGCGGCGTCGGAGTGCCGTGGGCTCTCGAGGCACAGCAGCTTCTCGCTGACGACTGGGGCGTGGCCGCCGATGTCTGGTCGGTCACCTCGTGGAGCGAGCTGCGCCGCGACGGTCTGCGGGCAGAGGAGCACAACTTCCTCAACCCCGACGCCGAGAAGCAGGTTGCCTACGTCACGGCCAAGCTGGCGGATGCGGCCGGACCCTTCGTGGCCGTCTCCGACTTCATGCACGCCGTGCCCGACCAGATCCGTCAGTTCGTGCCGGGCACGTACGCGACCCTGGGTGCCGACGACTTCGGCTTCTCAGACACCCGTGCTGCCGCCCGCCGCTACTTCAAGATCGACGGGCCGTCGATGGTTGTGCGCGCACTCGAGCTGCTCGTCGAGCGCGGTGAGGTCGACAAGTCGGCCCCTGCCACCGCGATCGCCAAGTACTCGCTGCACGATGTGACGGCCGGTTCGAGCGGAAACGCCGGAGGCGAGAGCTAGCCGATGGCTGGCAAGACCAAGGCGCAGACGCTCACTTGGCTGCGCACCATCTCTGGTGAGCTGGCCACGGCGACGCTGAAGCGCCTGGACGACACGCTGCCCTGGTACGGCGAGATGCCGCCGGGGCGGCGGTCGGCGGTCGGCCTGGTCGCGCAGGCGGGCATCAGCTCGTTCATCAGCTGGTTCGAGGATCCGAAGTCCACCCCGTGGATCGCGGCGGACGTCTTCGGCGGTGCCCCGCGCGAGCTGCTGCGCTCGGTCTCGCTGCAGCAGACCCTCCAGTTGATCCGGCTCACCGTGGAGGTCGTCGAGGCGCGCATCGGCGCCGGCGACGACGTGCTTCGCGAGGCGATCCTGCTCTACTCCCGCGAGATCGCCTTCGCCGCCGCCGACGTCTACGCCCGCGCGGCGGAGGCCCGGGGCTTGTGGGACGCGCGGTTGGAGGCGCTCGTCGTCGACAGCATCCTCAGCGGGGAGTACGACACGGAACTGCCGAGCCGCATCGCCGCTCTCGGCTGGAACGGCCACGGCGAGGTCTGCGTGCTCGTCGGAACAGCCCCGCGCGTTCTCGACGTCGACCAACTGCGCCGCACCGCCCGCCACCTCGACGCCGACGTGCTCATCGGTGTGCAGGGCTCCCGGCTGGTTCTCGTCATTGGTCGCGCGACGCCCTTCACCGAGGACTCCCCCGCGCCCATGCCCTTCCTCGAGATCGCGACCCAGCTCGAGCCCGGCTTCGGCCCCGGCTACCTGGTGCTCGGCCATGAGGTGCCGTCGCTCGTCGACGCGTCCAAGAGCGCCAAGGCGGCTCTCGCCGGCTTCGCCGTTGCCCGGGCCTGGCGCAACGCGCCGCGCCCCACCCTCGCCGACGACCTGCTGCCGGAGCGCGCCTTCGCCGGCGACCCGCTGGCCCGCTCGACCCTCATCAACCGCATCTACCGCCCGTTGCAGGCGCACTCGACCGAGCTGCTCGCGACGCTCTGGTGCTACCTCGACAACGGGCGCTCGCTCGAGGCGACCGCCCGCGAGCTGTTCGTGCACCCCAACACGGTGCGCTACCGCCTCAAGCGGATCAGCGAGGTGATCGGCTGGGACGCCACTGGTGCCCGCGAGGCGCTCATTCTGCAGGCCGCCCTCATCGTGGGCTCGATCGCCGAGCCGGATCCCTCGCGCAAGCGACCCGTCTAAACCGAATCCTCGATCAGGTGCACCTGCGTTCCGTCGAGGTCGACGAGGAAGCCGGCGCGCTGGCCCCAGGGTCGCAGCGCGATCGGGGTGAGGCGCGGAATTTCGGTCTCGGACTCTGGAATCCCGCACGACCGCATGCGGTCGTAGAGGTCGTCGACGTCGCCGACGCGGATGCTGCACATGAAAGAGCTCTCGCGGGGTAGCAGCTCGGGGTAGGGGAAGAACTCGATTTCGATCGTGCCGCAGCGCATGATCATCCACTTGTCGTCACGAAAATTCTCGACGAAGCCGAAGCCGGCGTAGAACGCCGACGTGGCACCGAGATCCCGCGACGGCAGGTTGGGCACTGCGCGGTCGGCCATGCCGCCGAAACTACCGCTGCGTGCTTCAACACACAACGTTCTGGGCAGATCTTGGTGGGTTGACCACAGCGCCGCTCTCTGCGCACTGGCAGGATAGAACCCGTGATTGTCGTCGTAGCGCCCGGACAGGGCTCCCAGACCCCCGGATTTCTCGAACCCTGGCTCGCTGAGCCCGGGTTCAAGGACCACCTCCAGCAGCTCAGCGACACGGTCGGCATCGACCTCGTCGCCCACGGCACGACGAGCGATGCGGACACCATCCGCGACACCGCCGTCGCCCAGCCGCTCATCGTCGCCGCCGGCCTCATCACCGCCGCGGCGCTGCTCGCCGACGGACGTCGCGCGAAGATCGGCGGAGTCGCGGGCCACTCGGTGGGTGAAGTGACGGCTGCGGCTGTCGCCGGCATCCTCACCGAGACGGATGCCGTGGCCTTCGTTCGCGAGCGCGGCCAGTCGATGGCCTCCGCGGCCGCCATCACGCAGACCGGCATGAGCGCGGTCGTCGGCGGCGATGAGAGTGAATTGCTGCAGAAGCTCACCGAGCTGGGCCTCTACCCGGCCAACTTCAACGGGGGCGGCCAGATCGTCGTCGCCGGTGCCCTCGACGCACTCGAGGCGCTGCGCGAGAACCCCATTGCCGGCGCGCGAGTGATTCCGCTGCAGGTGGCGGGTGCGTTCCACACCGCGTACATGGAGCCGGCCGTCGCCCATCTCGAGCAGTTTGCAGCGGGGCTGACGACATCCGATCCCTCGCTTCCGATCTGGACGAACAAGGGGGGAGTTCTCGTCGAGGACGGCCGCCACTTCGTCGACCTGCTCGTCGGCCAGGTGTCGTCGCCGGTACGGTGGGATCAGACCATGGACGCGTTCGCGGCTGCCGGCGTGACCGGCATCATCGAGCTCGCCCCGGCCGGCGCCCTTGTCGGACTCGCCAAGCGCGGCCTCAAGGGCGTTCCGACCGTCGCGGTCAAAACGCCCGACGACCTCGCCGCGGCCTTCGCACTCATCGACGGAGCATCATGACCCAGCCCACCCTGCAGCAGTCGCACGGGCCGCAGTTCACCCGCATCCTCTCGCTCGGAGCCGCCCGCGGCGACCTGATCGTCACGAACGACGAGCTCGTCGGACCGATCGACTCGAGCGACGAGTGGATCCGCCAGCGCACCGGCATCATCACCCGGGTGCGGGCCAGCAAGGAGATCAAGGCCGTCGACCTCGCTGAGACCGCCGCACGCGAGGCGATCGAGAAGGCCGGCATCGAGCCAAGCCAGATCGGTGCCGTGCTCGTATCGACGATCAGCAATGTCGCGGTCACCCCGTCGATGGCGACCCTGCTGGCCGACCGCATCGGCGCAACGCCGGCCCCGGCCTTCGACATCAGCGCGGCGTGCGCCGGGTACACCTACGGTATCGCGCAGGCAGACGCGCTCATCCGCGCGGGCGCTGCAGAGTACGTGCTCGTCGTCGGCGCGGAGAAGCTCTCGCAGTATGTGCACCCCGAGGACCGCTCCATCTCGTTCCTGCTCGGCGACGGCGCGGGCGCGGCCGTGGTCGGCCCCAGCGACATCCCGGGAATCTCGAAGACGATCTGGGGATCCGATGGCTCCAAGTGGGGCGCGGTCGGCATGAACGGCACCTACGAGGAGTACCTCGACAAGGTCAAGCCGTGGCCGACAATGCGCCAGGACGGCCAGACCGTCTTCCGCTGGGCCGTCTGGGAGATGGCCAAGGTCGCCAAGGAGGCCCTGGAGGCGGCCGGCGTCACCGCCGACCAGCTCGCCGCCTTCATTCCCCACCAGGCGAACATGCGCATCATCGACGAGCTCGCCAAGCAGCTGAAACTCCCCGAGAGCGTGCTCATCGGGCGCGACATCGAGACCACCGGAAACACCTCTGCGGCCTCAATCCCGCTGGCCACCCACCGCCTCCTCCAGGAGCACCCGGAGCTGAGCGGCGGCCTCGCACTGCAGATCGGCTTCGGCGCTGGGCTTGTCTTCGGCGCTCAAGTGGTCGTTCTCCCCTAAACTTGCACACGGTCAAACAACACCTCTAGGAGATAAACACAATGGCATTGTCCACCGAAGAAGTTCTCGCCGGCCTCGCCGAGCTCATTAACGACGAGACGGGCATCGCGACCGACACGGTCGAGCTGGACAAGTCGTTCACCGACGACCTGGACATCGACTCGATCTCGATGATGACGATTGTCGTCAACGCAGAAGAGAAGTTCGACGTGAAGATCCCCGACGAAGAGGTCAAGAACCTCAAGACCGTCGGCGACGCCGTCAGCTTCATCACCAACGCACAGGCGTAGGCAGCTTCGTAGTGGGGACCGCTCGTAGCGGTCCCCACTTCACAAGTTGACAATGCACGTGATCCACAGGAGTTCGCTTTGACCAAGAAGATCGTCGTCACCGGCATCGGCACATCCAACCCCCTCGGCGGCACCGCCCCCGAGTCGTGGGAAGCCCTGCTCGCCGGGGAGTCCGGCACCAGCACCATTGAGGCCGACTGGGTCGCCCAGTACGACATCCCCGTGCACTTCGCCGCCCAGGCCAAGGTGCGCCCCGAGACCGTGCTCGAGCGCCAGGAGTTCAAGCGCCTCGACCCCTCTGCCCAGTTCGCCCTCATCTCGGCTCGCGAGGCATGGGCGGATGCCGGCATCACCGACATCGACCCGGTACGCCTCGGCGTCGAGTACTCCACCGGCATCGGCGGACTGTGGACCCTTCTCGACGCGTGGGACACCCTGCGGGAGAAGGGCCCGCGCCGCGTCCTGCCCATGACCGTGCCGATGCTGATGCCCAACGCAGCCGCCGCAGCGGTCAGCATGAACTTCGACGCCCGCGCCTTCGCGCGCACCGACGTCAGCGCCTGCGCCTCGAGCACCGAGGCCATCGCCAACGCCTACGACCACCTGCAGTCGGGACTCGCGGATGTGATCCTCGCCGGAGGAACCGAGAGCTGCATCCACCCGATGACCCTCGCCTCGTTCGCGTCGATGCAGGCGCTCTCGAAGCGCAACGACGACCCGGCCACGGCATCCCGCCCCTACGACGTCGACCGCGACGGCTTCGTCATGGGCGAGGGCGCCGCCACGATCGTCATGGAGACCGAGGAGCACGCCCTCGCGCGCGGCGCGAAGATCTACGCCGAGATCGCCGGCGGCGGCGTCACCAGCGACTCGTACCACATCACCGCCCCCGACCCCGAGGGCCGCGGTGCCGCGCGCGCGGTCTACGCCGCGCTCGCCCAGGCCGGCGCGACCGTGGATGACGTCACCCACATCAACGCGCACGCGACGAGCACTCCCGTCGGCGACATCGCCGAGTACAAGGCGCTGCTCGCCGTATTCGGAGACCGGGTGCACGACATCCCGGTGTCTGCCACGAAGGGCGCGCACGGCCACCTACTCGGTGGAACGGGAGCGCTCGAGACGATCTTCACGATCCTCGCGGTGCAGAACCGCCTGGCCCCCCCGACGATCAACATCGCGAACCTCGACCCGGCTATTCCGCTGAAGGTCGGCGCGGCAGTGCCGCTCGGCGACGGGCCGCAGCTCGCGATCAGCAACTCCTTCGGCTTCGGCGGCCACAACGCCGTCGTTGCCGTGCGCAGCTACAACTAAGTGGTGGCTGAGTAGCGCAGCGTATCGAAACCATCCCCGGAGGGTTTCGATACGCGCTTCGCGCTACTCAATCACCGTCAGCGGCGAAAGACGCTCTGGCACCCGTCGTGAACAAGGCACTCCCCGTCGAACAACTCTGCAGCCTCATCCTGCGTCACGAGTCGTTCGAGCTGTGCCATGTCGATCAGGGGCGGGGCGACCTCGTCGATGAGGGCGTCCAGCTCTTTCTCCAATGAGTTCATCGTTCTTCCTCCGGCCTAACTGTTCACTGCGTGCAGCCAGACGACTGCGTTGTCGGCACTGGCGTGCCGGAAAGCCTCGAGCTCGTCATCCCATGCCTGCCCGAGGGCGAGCCGCAGTTCACGGTGCAGCTCGAGGGCGTTGGAACCGGCCAACTCCATGGCTGCGCGAATGCGGTCCTCAGGGATCACCATGTTGCCGACCGTGTCGGTCTGGGCGAAGAAGATGCCGAGGTCGGGGGTGTGCATCCAGCGGCCGCCATCGCTGCGCGGGGTGGCGTCTTCAGTGACCTCGAAGCGCAGGTGCTCCCAGCCACGCAGGCTCGACGCGATGGCCGCGCCCGCGCCCTGAGCGCCCTCCCAGTAGAACTCGGTGCGCTGAGCGCCCTTGAGGGCTGGCTGTTCCGCCCACGAAAAGTTGACGGCGCGATCGATAGCGCCTCCGACAGCCCACTCAATATGGGGGCAGAGCGCGCGAGGAGCGGAGTGCACGTACAACACTCCGCGAGCGGTTGGTGCAGTCACTGGCTTTCTCCATTCGTTTGGTGCGACTTCCCCATCGACCACGAATGCGTGACTGCTATGAACTTGTGAGTTGATTATCACCCACACTGCTGGGGAATGACAAGCGTGTGATTCCGCGAGTCCCTAGACTCGTTGCGGGCACACCGAGGGGACTTCATGCGGATCGCGATCGTCAGCGACTACTTTCTCGACTACGTCGGTGGCGCGCAGAGCTCCATCCACGAGCAGAAGGCCTCGCTGGAGGAGGCCGGGCACGAGGTCCTCCTGATCGCCCACACCCGCACGGGCAGCGCCCCCGTCGACCTCGCGGTCAGGCCCGCCTTCACGATTCCGGGGGTGCAGCTCGCCGTGTCGTACAACCGCGCGCCGCTGGTCGCGCTGCTCACCGACTTCTTCGAATCCCATCAGGTCGACATTGTGCACCTGCAGACCGAGTTCGGCCTCGCGCACGCGGCCATCGCGGCCGCGCGCCTGCAGGGCATCCCGGTCGTGCACACGGTGCACACCTTCTACTGGCAGAGCGCGGGGATAGGGCCGACCGCGGTTGCCCCTCTCATGAGGCGGATGCTGCAGAGCGCGACCGGCTCGCGGTTCGCCGTGCAGCGCATCACCGGCCGCCCGTCCGATGACCTGCTGCGCACCCTCACCGCCGAGACCGCCAAGCTCGTAGATGTCGTCATCTCGCCCTCCGAGCACCAGGGCGCGGACCTGCGGGCCGCCGGCGTCGAGACTCCCATGGTGATCATCCCCAATCCGATCGCCCGCTCGCCCCGGCCCGCGTCGCTGCTGGCCGACGATGCCGTTCCGCGCTTCCTGTGGGTGGCGCGGTGCGAGCCAGAGAAGCGTCCGCTGGAGTTCGCGCAGGCTGCCCTGCTGGCGCTGGGGCGGGCGTCATTCGAGGTGGACTTCGTCGGAGAAGGAAGCCAGCTCGATGAGTTGCGCACGGTTGCCGCGGCCGCCCCCGGCATCCGCGTCCATGGCAACCTCGGCCACGATGCCGTCTTGCAGCTCATCGACGATTCGTCGATCGTCGCCCTCACCTCCTACGGCTTCGACAACCAGCCGATGACAATCGCCGAGTCGGTGTCGCGCTACCGCGGAGTGCTGTTCTGCGACCCGAAGTTGCGCGAAGGGCTGGGCAAGTCGGGCTATCTCAGTGCCGACCCGTCGGCGGCGGCACTCGCCGACGCGATTGTCGCTCTGGTGACGGAGAAGGGCGCGCTGCAGGAGCTCTCGCGCGGTGCCCGCGAGGATGCCGAGATCTTCTCCGCGACGACCTACGTCGAGCGCGTCATGGCTGCGTACGCGCAGGCCGCCCGCGCCTAGGAGCCTCGTCGGCAAGACCGACCGGATGCGCCGCACTGGCCGCGACCACGTCGAGCCAGCGACGCTCCGCCTCGGCAACCGCGGCGAGCCAGACCCCGATCGGCCCGGGCTCGATGCTGGGCTGCTGTGCGCGCTGGGCAGCTATCACGGCGGCCGCGTCGACGCCGGGCAGACTGCGCGCCAGCGTCACCTTGATGGCCAGTTCGTCCCGCTCGGTGCGCTGCACGGGAGTCGCGAACCATTCCTCGACCTCGGCGCGGCCCGCCGGGGTGATCGCGTAGCGCACGTGGCCCTCGGAATCCGCCTCCTGCTGGCTGACGAGGCCGTCGCGCTCCAACCGGTCAAGGGTCGTGTAGACCTGGCCGACGTTGAGCGGCCACACCGAGCCGGTACGGCGGTTGAACTCCTGGCGCAGCTGGTAGCCGTAGGCGTCGCCGACCGAGAGAATCGCGAGCAGGCTGTGGCGCACGGTCATGAGTACACAGTATCTATTTAGCGTCCGCGTAGCTGTCGACGATCGCGGTCGTCACCGGGAAGGTGACCGGCAGCTCGCCGAAGAGCAGGCGCCCGGCCGCGGCGGCGGCGTCGCGGATAGAGGCCGCCACCTGCTCGGCAAGGTGGTCGGGCGTGTGCACGATCACCTCGTCGTGGAGGAAGAAGACGAGGTGGGGGCGGGCGGTGAAGGGTCCGTCCGCGAGGTCGTAGAGTCGGCCGCGCAGCCCCGCCATCCAGCAGAGCGCCCACTCCGCCGCGCTGCCCTGAACGACGAAGTTGCGGGTGAAGCGGCCCCAACTGCGCGCTCGGCTGCGGGCGCGGCTCTCGGCGGCGGCGTTCTCGTTCGCGCCTGCCAACAGGTCGTCGGGCGGCGGCGGGGAGCTGCGACCGAGGTGGGTGGTGACGATCTCACCGCGCTCCCCCGCCCGCGCCGCCCTCTCGACGAGCGCCAGCGCCTGCGGAAATGCCTTGGTCAGGCCCGGCAGCAGCCGACCGCTCTCACCGGTCGTCGCGCCGTACATCGCGCCGAGCATGGCGACCTTGGCCTGGGCGCGGGTGGCGACGGCACCGCTGGCCACAATGCCCTCGTACATGTCGCCCTCGCCCGCCTTGGCCATGCGCTGGTCGCGGCTGAGGGCGGTGAGGATGCGCGGCTCCAGCTGGGCGGCGTCGGCGACGACGAGCTTCCATCCCGGGTCTGCCACCACCGCACCGCGCACCTGCTTGGGCAGCTGCAGCGCGCCGCCACCACTGGCCGCCCAGCGCCCGGTCACGACGCCACCCGGCACGTACTCGGGGCGAAAGCGACCGTCGGTCACCCAGGCCTCGAGCCAGTTCCAGCCGTTCGCAGTCATGAGTCGCGAGAGCTTCTTGTACTCGAGAAGCGGCTCGATGACGGGGTGGTCGACCTCGCGGATCTCCCACTTGCTCGTCGACGCCACGTTGAGTCCCGCGCGGCGCAGCGCCTTAAGCAGTTCGACCGCCGAGTCGGGGTTGAAGTCGAAGCCGAGCCGCTCGACCAGCACCTGCTTGAGCGCCTCGAGGTGTGCCGGCCGCTCGCCCGGCCGCGGCTTCGGTCCGAGCACCTGCTCGAGCAGCCGCTCGTGGATCGCGGCGTCGACCGGCAGCCCGGCGAACTTCATCTCGCAGGCGATGAGCGCGCCCGCGCTCTCGGCGGCGAGCAGCAGCGCGAGCCGCCCCGGATCGCTGGATGCCGCGACCGCCTCGCGCTGCAGCATCCACTCGTCGACGGGGTCGGCCTCGGGCCGCGGCTCCTCCGCCTCGAGGTCGAAGAGTGCGGTGCCGCGCTCGCGCGGCTCGTCGAGCACCGCCTGCTCGTCCCACGGCCCGAGGGCCGCACGCGCGAGCTCCGACGAGGCGGTGAAGCTCGAGTGCCGCAGAATGGCGTGGCTCAGCCGCAGGTCGACGCAGCGCTCGACGCGGATGCCCTTAGCCAGTAGTTGCGGGTACCAGCGGCGCGTGTCGTCCCAGACGAGCCGGGCGCTCGGGTCGATCTCGTCAACCTCGCCCGCGGGGGTGCCGTCGTCGGCGAAGGCACGCAGGCGGCCGGGCGAGACGACGATGAACACCCCTCCAGTCTGTCGTGCCCCACTGATGTCTAGGGCAGCAGCCGGGCCAGTTCGGCGCCGAGATAGGGCCCGAGCGAGCGGGAAAAGGACGCCGAGAGGTGGTGCTCGTCGATATAGACGACGACGCCGCCGATGATCACGTGGCACTTCGTCGCGCTGCAGAGGTACGGCAGCAGGCTGGCGGATTTCACCCCGGGCACGAGGCGCGCCGCTTGCGCCACGAGGTTGTCGTGCTCCACACCATCAGTGCGGGGAGTCGCACACGGGTCGTACTCCAGATGGTGCAGGTCGATGCAGGCCGGGGCTGCGACGGGTGACGCCGGTACGTCGCCCAGTGCGAGCACGGGCTTACTCGACTCCAGAGCTTGCAGGTTTCCGACGATGTTGGCCAGCAGTTCGTCGCGCGGCGCATCACGGGGGCCGAGATACTTCGACGAGCCGTTGTTGGTTGCGAACACCACGGCGTCGAACTCATCGCTGGCCGCGGCGTCGAGCACAGACTTCGTCCACTCGGTGCAGTCAGGCTTGTACTGCGTCGTCCACTCGGACGTGGATAGCCCCACGCAGCCGGTTTTGCGCATGAGCACAATCTTCCACCCGGCGTCGAGCGCGTACTCCTCGAAGGCGGGCACGAGAGCACCCGCGTGCGAGTTGCCGATCAGCGCGATGGTCGCGGTGGGATTATCGAGCGTGCCGAACTCGCAGCGCACGACAGTGGCATCCGAGGCATTGCAGGGCTCGGCGAGAACACCCTTGTCGACCGGGGCGAACGCGGACGCGAGCCCATTGGGCACCGCAAAGGGATCGGCGCAGTCCTCGACGAGGGCGGCGGCGCCGTAGCAGTCCTGCGTCTCGAAGTCGATGACGGACTGCCGCGCCGCGGCCGCGGTCGCAGCGCCGAGTGATGCGAAGGTCACTCCGGAGGTGAGCACGATCACCGACACCAGCACCGTCGCGAGGGCGAAGGAGCGGCGGGGCAGGTGCAGGGCGGGCGCAAATCGCACGCGGTCCTCGATGAGGTGCTTCATCATCCACGCGAGAAGCAAGCTGAGCACGACGATGCCGATGAGCACGGGGGTGCCGAGCGAGGGCCCGAAGACGAAGGGGGCGACGATGAGCAGCGGCCAGTGCCAGAGGTACACGCCGTAGGAGATGTCTCCGACGAAGGTCAGCGGGCGCAGCGCCAGCGCGCGGTTCGACCCGGCAGCGATGACGAGCAGGGTGCCGAGCACGGCCAGCACGGGCCACGGCGAGAAGATGACCAGGCCGATGCCGAGGTAGCTCAGTGCCCGAGGCACCCGAATCGACGACATCGCCAGCAGGGCTCCGGCGGCGAACTCCCATGCGCGACCCGCTGTGTCGAAGTACGAGGCACCGAGCAGCGACCAGGCGAGGGACGCGACCAGTACGACCGCAAAGGCCACTCGAATGCGCTTGGCGAAGAGCAGGAAGAGCACGGGCCACACTAGGTAGAACTGCTCCTCAACCGAGAGCGACCAGAAATGCTGCACGAGCGTCGGCACGTTCTCGGCCGCGAGGTAGTCGACCGACTGCGCCGCGAGCACCCAGTTCTGCACGTACAGCGCGCTCGCCCCGATCTCGGTGACGCTGCGCTGCCACAACGACTGCGGAACCAACCACAGCATCAACAGCAGAGAAGCGACAAGAACAACGGATGCCGCCGGCAGCAGCCGCCGCACCCGCCGCGCCCAAAACTGCCGCAGCGCAATCGCGCCGGTTGTGGCCCGCTCGTCCCGAAGGTGGGACGTGATGAGAAAGCCCGACAGCACGAAGAAGACGTCGACTCCAAGGTAGCCCGCGGGTAGTGCCCCGGGCCAGAGGTGGTAGCCGACGACCAGAGCGACGGCGACCGCGCGAAGGCCCTGCAGGTCGGGCCGGAAGTCGCGCATAGGGTGCGAGGCTACTGCTCCCGGGCTAACGGGAGGTGGACGAAGGGTGTCTCAGCAGAACGCGTCCAATTCCCACCCGGGAGAGAGCCAACTGGTGATCGTGCCGCCGTCCACCGTCGCGCCGAGCCCCCAATGGCCTTCACCGCTACTGCCCGAGTAGCCCGCGCCAACCTCGGCGACTCCCCAGAATGCGCTCGACGCTACCTGCTCGACGTCCTCGGAGGGCAGCGCCGCGAGCAGAGACTCGCCGCTCTCTCCCACGCGGAGGCCCGTTGCGC
>JAAFHU010000045.1 GCA_013297645.1 Actinomycetota bacterium | reverse complement strand
CGATGAGGGCGGCGGGCCGCTTGGCGGCCAGCCCGAAGCGGTCGTCGAAGAGCGAGGGGCCGAAGCCGAACGTGATGGTCAGCCCCGCGGGCGGCAGGTCGAGGGCCTCGCCCGTGTCGTCCGGTGGTGAGTCGTAGGGTCCGTCGATCGGGCCGAAGCCACCCGCCCCGGACCCGGCGGCCATGCGGTTGGCGGCGTAGCTCCAATCCTCGAGCAGTTCGCGCAGGTCGGACGCGGTGATGTCGGAGACGTCGAAGGAGGCGAAGTGCAGGCGGTCCTGGGCGGGCGTGACGATGCCGGCCTGGTGGTCGCCGTAGAAGGGGTAGCTGGGTGCGGCGCCCGATGCGGTCGACGTCGCCTGCTGGATAGCGCGATCGGCCCCGAACCCGACTCCGGCCCCGACGACACCCGCGCCGGCGAGCCCGAGCAGCCCCCGTCGGGAGAGCCCGGGGCGATTCGCGGCAGCGTCTGCCATCTACAGCACCAGGGCGGAGGTGAGCTTCGAGAGCGGCTCGCCCAGCGCGTTGACCTGATCACTGAAGGCACGGATCTCGTCAGGGCTCAGCGCGGTGTACAGCGTGAAGCCGTCGCCGACGCGCTGTGCGTCGAGCAGCTGCTGCAGGTCGTCGAACTCGGAGTCGAGCTGGGCCGCGAGGTCGGCGTCCTTCTCGAGCAGGATGTCGCGCACGCCCGCATAGAGCACCCGCGCTCCGTCGACGTTGGCCTGGAAGTCCCATAGGTCGGTGTGCGACCAGAACTCCTCCTCGCCCGTGACCTTGCCGGTCGCGACCTCGTCGAGAAGGCCGATAGCGCCGTTGGCCTGCTGGTCGAGCGTGAATTCGAGCTGCTGCACCTGCTCGTAGAGCGAGCCGGTGTCGTCGACGAGCTGGGTGGCTAGTGCCGTGCGCTTCTCGGGCGTGTAGGGGGTGAAGCCGGGTTCGGCGTCAACGGGCCAGAGGTCCTTCTCGATGGCGTGCCATCCGGTCCATTCCTGCCCCTCCTCGAGGTCGGCCTCGCGCAGGTCCATGCGGGGGTCGAGGTCGCCGAAGCTCTCGGCGACCGTCTCGATGCGCTCCCAGAAGACGCGGGTGGGGGCGTAGAGGGCGCGGGCTGCGTCATCGTCGCCGGCGATGTAGGCGGCCGCGAAGTCCTCCGTGCCGGTTACGAGGTTCTCGACCTGGTCTTTCACGTACGAGGCGTAGTTGGCGTTGGCGGTTTCGACCTGGGCCGCGAGGTCGCCGTCGGCGAGGTCGAGGCCGCTATCGGTGACGGTGAAGGCCGACTGGCCGACACCGGCGCCGACCATGCCGGGCTTGCACACGGTGAAGTAGTCGCCGGGCTTCACGACAACGACGAGGGTGCGCTCGATACCCGGGCCGATGTTCTCGACCTCGCCGACGATGCGCAGGCCGTCATCGGCGAGCAGGTAGAACTCGGTGACCTCGTCGCCGGAATTGGTCACCGCGAAACTCAGCGTGCCGCTCGGGGCGGTCGAGGCCGAGACCGCGCACCCGTCGGCCGAGCTCTCGACGGTGATTGACGTCGCCGAGGCGTCGGTCGTCGCTGCCGGGCTGTTGGGCACGCATCCGACGAGGGACAGCAGCAGGGCCGTGCCGCCGAGGGCGGCGAGGGTCACGCGGGCGGTCATCATGCTCCTTGGGGAATCGGCTCTGGGGCTACCGGTTCACGACGCGTGGTCGAGCGCAGCGTCGACCGCAGGAAGACGGTGAGCACCGTGCCCACATAGAGCAGCCAGACGGCTGCCTCGAGCCAGGTGGTGGCGGGCGAGAAGTTGAACACGCCCTTGAGAAGGGTGCCGTACCAGCTGCTCGGCGGTACGGCCGCGCTGACGTCGAAGGCGAGGCTGGTGAGGCCCGGCAGCACGCCCGCTTCCTGCAGATCGTGCACGCCGTAGGCGAGCACACCACCCGCGACGAAGATGAGGAACACACCGGTGTAGGTGAAGAACCTGCTGAGGTTGATCGACACGACACCCCGGTAGATGAGGTAGCCGAGCACGACGGCCAGGCCGATGCCGACGCCGGCACCGATGAGGGGCAGCACGGTGGAGCCGCTCGCGCGCACGGCAGCCCAGATGAAGAGGGCGGTCTCAATGCCCTCGCGGCCGACAGAGAGGAAGGCGACGAGCACGAGTCCCCAGCCGGCTCCGGCGAGGTGGTTGTCGACCTCGCTGCGCAGCTCTTTCGAGAGTCCGCGGGCGGCGCGCAGCATCCAGAAGATCATCCAGGTGACAAAGGCGGTGGCGATGATCGAGAGCACGCCGCCGATGAGCTCCTGCGCCTCGAACGACAGGCCGTAGGCACCGAAGGTGAGCACGGCGCCGAGGCCGAGCGAGAGGGCAATCGCGATGCCGACGCCCATCCAGATGCGGGGCAGCACATCGCGACGGCCGATCTTGATGACGTAGGCGATGAGGATTCCGACCACGAGGGCCGCCTCGAGACCCTCGCGAAGACCGATGAGGAGGTTTGCGAGCACGGTGGAGGTCCTGAAATCGTGGGGAGGGGATTGGTAAGGCTATCCTTACTGAATCCACTCTAGAGGCTCGGCACGCCGCTTGTCCAATGAGGCCCCCACCCGAAGATAAGATTGGAGTCTGCTTCCACTGTGAAAGGATCCTCGATCCAGTGACCTATGTCATCGCCCAGCCCTGCGTCGATCTCAAAGACCGCGCCTGCATCGACGAGTGCCCCGTCGACTGCATCTATGAGGGCGACCGCATGCTGTACATCCAGCCCGACGAGTGTGTCGACTGCGGTGCGTGCGAGCCGGTCTGCCCGGTCGAGGCCATCTTCTACGAAGATGACCTGCCCGAGGAGTACGCCGACTACTACAAGGCCAACGTCGAGTTCTTCTCCGAGCTCGGCTCGCCCGGCGGCGCGTCCAAGGTCGGCGTCATCCACGACGACCACGCGGTGATCAAGGCGCTGCCGCCCCAAGAGGTCGCCCACTAGGTGGCACTGCAGCTGCCGGACTTTCCGTGGGACTCGCTCGTCCCCTTCGCGGAAACGGCCCGCAACCACGCGGATGGGCTGGTCGACCTCTCGATCGGATCCCCGGTCGA
The DNA here is from genome assembly GCA_013297645.1 of Actinomycetota bacterium. Taxonomy (GTDB): domain Bacteria; phylum Actinomycetota; class Actinomycetes; order Actinomycetales; family Microbacteriaceae; genus Conyzicola. The sequence continues at coordinate 13,638 of JAAFHU010000045.1, read as the reverse complement.
CGAGACCCCGGCCCTCGTCCGCGACGCCCTCGCCGCGGCGACGGACGCCCACGCGTATCCCCAGACCGCGGGAACCCCGCAGCTGCGCGAGGCCATCGTCGCCTGGTACGCCCGGCGCCGGGGTGTCGATGACCTCTCGGTCGCCAACGTCATCCCGACGATCGGCTCGAAAGAGCTCGTCACCCTGCTGCCGCTGCTGCTTGGGCTCGGCAAGGGGGATGTCGTCGTGCACCCGGCGGTCGCCTACCCGAGCTACGCCATCGGCGCCGCCCTCGTCGGCGCGACGGCCGTGGCGCAGGACGACCCGGCTCTCTGGCCTGAGAACACCAAGCTCGCCTGGGTCAACACGCCCGGCAATCCCGACGGCCGGGTACTCAGTGTCGATGACCTGCGTGCCGCCGTGTCGCGAGCACGCGCGCTCGATGCCGTCGTCGCGAGCGACGAGTGCTACGCCGAGCTCGCCTGGGAGGGCGAGGCGCCGTCAATCCTCGACCCCCGCGTCATCCACGGCGAGCGCAACCACGTGCTGTCGGTGTACTCCTTGAGCAAGCAGTCCAATCTGGCGGGATACCGCGCCGGCTTCATCGCGGGCTGCAGCGACATCGTCGGCGGCCTGCTCGAGGTGCGCAAGCACATCGGGCTCATCCCTCCGGCGCCCGTCCAGGCCGCAATGGTTGTCGCCCTGGGCGACGACGAGCACGTCGCGGCCCAGCGGGCGCGCTACGCCGCGCGGCGGGCCCTCGTGGCTCCGGCGCTCGAGCGGGCGGGATTCACCATCGACCGCAGCGAGGCCGGGCTCTACCTCTGGGCTACCCGGGGGGAGGACGCGTGGGCGACCGTCGGCTGGTTTGCCGAGCGGGGGATCCTCGTCGCCCCTGGTACTTTCTATGGCGACGAGACGCACGTGCGCATCGCGATCACGGCCACGGATGCCGACGTGGCAGCCGCGGCCTTGCGGCTTTCCTCTAACTAAGCAGGGTTGTTGTTGGTGGATGCGCGGGTAGTCGCGACCACCGAATAAGCTGTAGGCGTGAACGCGAACCCGACCGAGCCCGAGAAGGCCACGCTGCACTTTCCCGGTGGAACCGCCGAGTTTCCGATCATGCGCGGAGCCGATGGCCGCGACAGCATCGACATCTCGACCTTCATGAAACAGACCGGGTTCACGACTTTCGACCAGGGCTTCGTGAACACGGCTGCGACGAAGAGCGCCATCACCTACATCGACGGCGACGCGGGCATCCTGCGCTACCGGGGCTACCCGATCGAGCAGGTCGCCAAGAATTCGACCTATCTCGAGGTTGCCTGGCTTCTCATCTACGGCAACATTCCGACCGCTGACGAACTGGCGGATTTCGACGAGCGCATTCGCCGTCACACCCTGCTGCACGAAGACCTGCGCCGGTTCTTCGACGCCCTGCCGCACAACGCCCACCCGATGTCGGTGCTCTCGAGCGCGGTCAGCGCCCTCTCGACCTACTATGAGCACGACCTCAGCGTGCACGACCCAGAGAAGATCGAGCTGTCGATCGTGCGCCTGCTGGCCAAGCTGCCGGTCATCGCCGCCTATGCGCACAAGAAGAGCCTCGGCCAGGCCTTCCTCTACCCCGACAACTCCCTCTCGTTCGTCGACAACTTCTTGAAGCTCAACTTCGGCACCATGGCCGAGCCCTACGTGGTCGACCCGGTGCTCTCGAAGGCACTCGACCGCCTGCTGATCCTGCACGAGGACCACGAGCAGAACGCCTCCACGTCGACCGTTCGCCTCGTCGGCTCGACCGAGGCCAACATCTTCGCCAGCATCTCTGCCGGCATCAACGCCCTCTACGGCCCCCTCCACGGCGGCGCCAACGAGGCAGTGCTCAAGATGCTCGGCGAGATCCGCGACTCGGGCGAGGGCGTCTCGAAGTTCGTCGAGCGAGTGAAGAACAAAGAAGACGGTGTTCGCCTCATGGGCTTCGGCCACCGGGTCTACAAGAACTTCGACCCGCGCGCGACCCTGGTGAAGGAGAGCGCAGACGAGGTGCTCGAGGCCCTCGGCATCAAGGACCCGCTGCTCGACATCGCCAAGGAGCTCGAGCAGGCCGCGCTCGCCGACGACTACTTCATCGAGCGCAAGCTCTACCCCAACGTCGACTTCTACACCGGTGTCATCTACAAGGCGATGGGGTTCCCGCAGCGCATGTTCACTCCGCTGTTTGCCATCGGCCGCCTGCCGGGCTGGATTGCCCAGTGGCGCGAGATGAACCTCGACGGAGCCACCAAGATCGGGCGCCCGCAGCAGCTCTACATCGGCGAGCCCGAGCGCAGCTGGCCCGCGCGCTAGTCGCGGCGCGGCCCCGCGCCCGTCTTCCTGCCAAATGCAGGAGATTGCGGCCACCGTTGGAACGCAGCGCCGGTTCTGCTTGGAAGCCGAGCATCACATCCTGCATTTGGCAGGTTAGTGGTGGTCGCCGCGCGCGGTAGCCGCGAGGATCGCTGCTTTCACCTCACCCCAGCGCTCGAATACCTGCCGGTAGCTGAAACGCAGCACCCGATAGCCTCGGATGCTCAGTTGGGCATCGCGCCGTCGATCCTCTTCGAACCTGTCACTGTGATGCGTGCGTCCGTCGACTTCGACGACGAGATGGTCGCCGATGAGGAAGTCCACGCGGCCAACCCCTGGCACTGCGACCTGCTGCCGCGGTGCGAGCCCTAATCGGCGAAGACGAAAGAGAGCAACGGACTCCGTGATGGACTCGGCCACACCATCGGCTTCGGCGAGCAGGGTCCGCAGTCTCGGGGGCAGTGCCTCGATGGCGCTGAGCCATTCGCGTCGAGTCAGCAACCCGGTACGAATCGCCGAATCGGCGGCGGCAACCACTCGTTCAGGGCTCTGGCAGCGTGCCATGACGATCAGGCACGCTTGCAGGGACTCGGCAAATCGAGTCCCGCCGGGACTGGGGTGAACCCAGTGGACAATCGTGTGGCGAGATCGCTCATCGCGGAGGCGCACATGCATATCACTCTCGCTGCGTAGCCGGGACTCATGATGGGCGACGCACACATGCAGTCTCGGAATTCCTCGAACATCGAGCCCGAGCTGTTTCGCTCCGGCGACGCAGCTCAGCCGACCACCCACCCGCGCAGCGCGGACTAGCAAGTCGGGAGTCTCGGGAAGGCAGTACCACCCCTGCCGGACCCGTACCACTCGACCCGAGCGCACGGCTTGCGCGAGCATCCAGCGAGTGGCGCCGACGGAGTAGAGCTCGTGCGTGGCGGCGAGCCCTCCGAGGTGCGCGATCGCCGTCTCAAGATGCATGAGACGAAGGTGGACTATGCCGGTGTGCGGGGGGCCGCCTGCACGCAGGTTGCGCAGATCCGCAGGCTCACCTGCCAAGTGCAGGAGAGGCGGCGTCCCAGGCTCTCGATGTGAGCCCGTTGTGCGGCATTGGCGCCGCGTTTCCTGCATTTGGCGGGCGCGGGCCCACCGCGCTAGGCGTGCAGCTGGGCGTTGAGCTCGATGCCCTGGCCCGCCCGGGGCAGCACCTCGACGGCACCGGTGAGCGAGTTGCGGCGGAACAGCAGGTTGGGAACCCCGGACAGCTCGGCCGCCTTCACCGTCGTCGGCTCTGCCCCCAGCAGGGTCACCTTGGTGCCCGCCGTGACGTACAACCCGGCCTCGACGACCGAGTCGTCGCCGATCGAGATGCCGATGCCGCTGTTGGCGCCGAGCAGGGCGCGCTGCCCGATCGTCACCCGCTCCTTGCCGCCGCCGCTGAGGGTGCCCATGATCGAGGCGCCGCCGCCGATGTCGCTGCCGTCGCCGACGACAACGCCCTGCGAGATGCGGCCCTCGACCATCGACGTGCCGAGGGTGCCCGCGTTGAAGTTGACGAATCCCTCGTGCATGACGGTCGTGCCGGGTGAGAGGTGGGCGCCGAGGCGCACCCGCGAGGCATCCGCGATGCGCACCCGGTCGGGCACGACATAGTCGACCAGCCGGGGGAACTTGTCGATGCCGTGCGCGAAGACGCCGGCGCGCTGCAGTGCGGGCCGCAGACGGGCGAAGTCGGCCGGGTGCACCGGGCCGATGTTGGTCCACGCGACGATGGGCAGGTGGGCGAAGATGCCGTCCAAGTTGAGGTCGTTGGGCTTGACCAGGAGGTGGCTCAGCAGGTGCAGGCGCAGGTAGGCGTCGGGGGTCGACGCGGGGGCCTCATCCAGGTCGATCTCGACGAGTACGTAGTCGAGGCGCACGGCGCGCCGCTCGTCGACCCCCGTGAGCTCCTCGATGAACGCCGGTGCAATGTAGGGGTCGCCGTCGGCCGGGCCGAGTGCGGGCGCGGCGAACCAGGTGTCGAGCGTCACGTCACCGGCGATCGTGGCGAGGCCGTGGCCCCAGGCTGCGCGAGAAGTCATGGCTCCAGAGTACCGATCGCTAAACTTGCCGGATGCCCGCCCCCGCGATTCTCGACCTCGGCGCCACCTCGATCGAACTCACCCGCCAGCTCTGCGACATCGAGTCGGTCAGCGCCAACGAGAAGCGCATCGCGGATGCGATCGAGGCATCCCTCGCCGGCCTCCACCACCTGACGGTCAGCCGCCACGGCGACGCCGTCGTCGCGCGCACCAGCCTGGGGCGCGACAAGCGCGTCGTTATCGCCGGGCACATCGACACCGTGCCCCTCAACGACAACCTGCCGACCCGCTTCGAGACGGAGGATGGCATCGACTACCTGTGGGGCCGCGGCACCGTCGACATGAAGGCCGGCGTCGCCGTGCAGCTCAAGCTCGCCGCCGAGCTCACCGAGCCGGCCTACGACCTGACGTGGATCTGGTACGACCACGAAGAGGTCTCGGAGTCGCTCAACGGCCTCGGCCGCCTTCTGCGCGAGAGCCCCGACCTGCTGCAGGGTGACTTCGCCATTCTCGGCGAGCCAACCCGCAGCGAGATCGAGGGCGGTTGCAACGGCAACTGCCGGGTCGAGGTGCGCACCTTCGGGCTGCGGGCCCACTCGGCACGCGCCTGGGTCGGCCACAACGCCATCCACGATCTGGCGCCGATCCTGACGAAGCTCGCGGCCTACACACCGCGCGAGGTCGAGGTCGATGGCCTCGTCTACAGGGAGGGGCTCAACGCCGTCGGCATCAGCGGGGGAGTGGCGGGCAATGTCATCCCCGACGAGGCCATGGTGCACGTCAACTACCGCTTCGCGCCGAGCCGCAGCGGTGAGGAGGCCGTCGCCTTCCTGCGCGAGTTCTTCGACGGCTACGACGTCACGGTCGTCGACCTGGCCGACGGCGCCCGGCCCGGCCTCGACAGCCCGCTCGCCCAGCAGCTCGTCGCCTCGACGGGCGTGCCGGCGACCCCCAAGTACGGATGGACCGACGTCGCGCGCTTCAGCGCCCTCGGCATCCCGGCCGTCAACTACGGCCCCGGCGACCCGCTCAAGGCCCACGCCGATGACGAGCGCGTGCCGCTCCGCCAGATCGAGGACTGCGAACGAGGCCTGCGCGAGTGGCTGACGGCACAGTAGAGACACGCACCCCCCGCGCCCCGTGGTGGGTGCGGGTGCTCGTGGTGTTCGTCGCGTCGCGCGTGGTGACGACCGGCATCCTGTTGTATTTCGCGGCGATCCAGGCGAAGAACCCGTGGACGGATGCCGCCCCCGGCTACGCGCAGTACTCCCGCATCTGGGACGGCCACTGGTACTACATCATCTCGGTCGTCGGCTACCCGAGCGAGCTGCCCCTTACCGCAGACGGACACGTCGGCGAGAGCGCCTGGGCCTTCATGCCGGTTTTTCCGACGATCGCAGGGCTGTTCACACAGGCGACGGGGCTCGATTTCGGGGTGGTGGCGTCAGCGCTGTCCGTGCTGTTCGCGCTCGGGACTGCCCTGGTCTTCTACCGCCTGCTGCTGCGCTTCATCGACGAGAACGCGGCCCTCTTCGCTGTCGTGCTGTTCTGCGTCGCGCCGCTCTCGCCAATTCTGCAGGTGGCCTACGCGGAGTCGATGGGGCTCTTCTTCCTCGTTCTCGCCCTATGGCTGCTCGTAGGGCGGCAGTACTGGGCACTCATCCCCGTGGTCGCCGTCATGGCGCTCACCCGGCCGAGCGGCCTCGCGTTCGCGCTCGCCCTCGCGCTGCACGTGGCGCACCGCTGGTGGCGCCGGAACGACGATCCCTTCCCGCCCCGGGAGGCGCTCGCTGCCGTCGTCGCGACAGTCGCCGCGGGAGTCAGCGGCCTCGCCTGGCTGCTCTTCGCCTGGGCGGTCACCGGCTCGCTGACGGCCTACACCGACACCGAGCTCGCCTGGCGGTCTGCCTACATCGGCTACCAGCAGCTCGTGCCCTTCACCCCGTGGTGGCACGGCGCCCAGTTCTGGATCCGATTTCCCCTCGGCTGGGTGCTGGTGGCGGTCAGCGCCCTGGCCATTGTCGGCTTCGCCGTGCTGCTGCGCTCCCGGCCCGCGCGGCGACTCGGCGTCGACCTGCGGTTCTGGCTCGCGAGCTACGCGCTCTACCTGCTGGCGGTGTTCTTTCCGCAGTCGAGCACCTTCCGGCTACTGGTGCCGCTCTTTCCCGCGCTCGGCATCGTGGCCCAGCCCAGGCATCCCGCCTATCGGGTCGCCCTGGTCGTTCTCTGCATCATCGGGCAGATCGCGTGGGTGCAGATCGCCTGGTTCGTTGACGGAGCCGATTGGACACCACCGTGACCTCTGCCGTTTGCCCTACCGTCATCCGCGTAGACAGCCTCGATTTTTGCTCAGTCACTTCATAGCGGATAATAGATGTGTACCTATGAAAGGGGACTTCACATGGCAGCCATGAAGCCGAGGACCGGAGACGGCCCGATGGAGGCTGTTAAAGAAGGCCGACTCATCATCGTGCGCGTCCCCCTCGAGGGCGGCGGCCGTCTGGTCGTCTCTGTCAACGACGCCGAGGCCAAAGAGCTGCACGACGCTCTCGCCAACGTCGTCGCTGCGACGGCCTAACTCCTACTTCTTCACGAGTTGAAGCAGCCCGTCGCCGACGGGTGAGAGCGCTGCGGTGACCCCGCTCGACTCTCCCAACATTCCGAGCAGTGAGCGGAATGCCCCCACGGGCTCGTCGCGCTGCGCCGGATCGGCGACCTTGCCGCGCCACAGCGCGTGGGCGACGAGGATGACGCCGCCGGTGCGCGCGAGCCGGATTCCGTGCTCGACGTACTCGATCACCGACTCCGGGTCGGCGTCGACGAAGACGAGGTCATAGCTGGCATCGTTCATGCGCGGCAGCACCTGGCTCGCCGCGCCGGTGATGAGGCGCACGCGGTTGGGCGTTACGCCGGCCTCGATGAGGGCTGCCTTGGCGACCTGCTGGTAGTCCGCCTCGGAGTCGATGGAGGTGAAGGATGCGTCCGGCGCCCCGCTCATCAGCCACAGACCGCTGACGCCGAGTCCGGTGCCGATCTCGACGATGCTCTCGGGCGCGGCCGTCGCGGCCACGAACGCGAGCTGTGCGCCCATCGCGACGCTGACAGCGTCGATGCCGAGCTCGACCGAGTTCTCTCGCAAGAGGGCGATGTCATCCCGCTCGGTGATGAATCCCTCGGTGTACTTCCAGTCGAGCTCGCGTCCTGCCACTGGTTCAGCGTACCGGGCCATCTGCGAGGGGGCTTATTCTGAACTCGTGTCCTTCGGTCTGACCTTCGAGAAGCTCTTCGTCATCGGGCTGATCGCTGTCATCTTGCTCGGGCCGGAGCGCCTGCCCTACTACGCCTCGCAGCTGGCCCGCCTCGTTCGATCGCTGCGCGACCTCGCCAACGGAGCGAAGGACCGCATGCGCGAGGAGATGGGCCCCGACTTCGACGAGTTGGACTGGAAGAAGCTCGACCCGCGCCAGTACGACCCGCGCCGCATCATCCGCGAGGCCCTGCTCGACGACGAGCCCCTGCCGGTGATCAAGCCGGTGACAGAGTCCGCCTATGCGCAGCGCATGCGTATTCAGCGCGAGGGCAAGCCCGCGCCCTTCGACAGTGAGGCTACCTAAGCTCGTCTGATCCCCTTGAGCAAGCGCAGCAGCAGAAGCATGACGGGCGTCAGCGCGAGCCATTCCTTGCCCGTGCGCGGCAGGGTGAGAATGCCCGTCGCCTCGGCAATGGTGCGGCCCTCGACGAAGCGCAGGATGCCCTCGGGGCCGTTGCGGCGTCCCAGTCCCGACTGCTTCATGCCGCCCATCGGGGCGTCCACGCTGCCGAAGCTGGCGCGGTAGCCCTCGTTGATGTTGACGCTGCCGGCGGTGATGCGCTCGGCCACGGCGCGACCGTGCCGGCGGGAGCCGGTGAAGACGGATGCGTTGAGGCCGTACTCCGAGTCGTTGGCCGCGGCGATCGCCTCCTCCTCGTCGTCGAAGAGGTGGATCGCGACCACCGGGCCGAAGGTCTCGCCGGCGACGCAGGCCATCGCGGGGGTCACATCGGCGAGCACGGTCGGCTCGTAGAACAGCGGCCCGAGGTCGGGGCGGGCCCGGCCGCCGGCGAGCACGGTCGCGCCCTTCTTCACGGCATCCGTCACGTGCGCCTCAACGCGCTCGAGCTGGGCCGCGGTCGTCAGCGATCCCACGTCGGTCGTGTAGTCGTAGGCCGGGCCCTGGCTGAGCGACTTCACCCGGGCGACGAAGGCCTCGGTGAAGGCGGGCGCGATCGACCGGGCGACGTAGATGCGCTCGATCGAGACGCACAGCTGGCCCATGGAGGAGAAGCAGCTGTAGACCGCGTTGGCCGCGGCCTTCGCGGGGTCGACGTCGTCGAGAACGAGGAGAGGGTTCTTTCCGCCGAGCTCGAGCGAGACACCGGTGAGGTGGGAGGCGGCGCGCTCGGCGACCTTCGTGCCGGTCGCGGTGGATCCGGTGAAGCAGACGTAGTCGGCCGCGTCGACGATGGCGTTGCCGATCTCGTTGCCGTCGCCCGCGACGACGGCCCAGAGGGCGGCTGGCACCCCGGCGTCGATGAAGGCGCGGCGGGAGGCGAGGATCGAGAGGGCGCCCTGGTTGTCGGCCTTCTGCACGACGGCATTGCCGGCGGCGAGGGCGGGGATGACGTCCATCAGAGACAGCGACAGGGGGTAGTTCCACGGCGTGATGACGCCGACGAGCCCCTTGGCCTTATAGGTCAGGCGGGTCGCGATAACCAGCGGGATGCCGGCGCGGCGCCGGCTGGCCGAGAGCACCCGGCGGGCGGTGAGCGCGTAGTAGCGGGTGACCGAGGCCCCGGAGAATACCTCTTCGAAGGCTTGCCCGCGGGTCTTGCCGGTCTCGGACTGCAGGGCGTCGAGCAGCTCCTCGCGGCGCTCGAGCAGCAGGTCGTGCGCCCGGAGCAGTACCCGGCGGCGGTGCCGGTAGCCGGCCTGCTGCCAGGCCAGCTGGGCGACGCGGGCGGCGGCGACGGCATCCTCGACGTCCTGCGTGGTTCCCTGCGGGAGTTCATGCAGCACCTCACCGGTGAAGGGCGCGAGCACGGATGTGGTGGCCGCCCCTGCCACCGAGAGGTCACGGACCAGCTCGGCGGCGAGCGACCGGTCGAGAACAGTTCCGGTCATGTCTCGAGTGTAGTTATATGCTCACAAAATGACCCTCGAAGACGAACGGCCACTGCGCCGGCGCACCATCGGCCTCTACGCAATCGGCTCGCTCGGAACCGGCGGGTTCGCCACCTTGCCGGGGCTGGTGCTGCTCATCTTCATGACCGACACGCTCGGGGTCATGCCCCTTCTCGCGGGCGCGCTCATCTCGGTGGCGAAGATCTGGGACGTCGTCATCGACCCGGTGATCGGCGCCCGCAGCGACCACAGTCTCGCGGCCACCGGATCGCGGCGGCGCTACATGGTGCTCGGCGCGCTGCTGCTGCCCGTCTTCTTCGTCGTCACCTTCGCCGTGCCGGCCGGTCTGCCGCCGCTGGTCTCTGGCATCTGGGTGCTCATCGCGTTCATGGCGACCGCGACGGCCTTCTCGCTGTTCCAGGTGCCCTACATCGCCCTGCCCGCCGAGATCGCCGACGGCTATCACCAGCGCACCCGCCTGCTGTCGGTGCGGGTGGTCGTGCTGACCCTCGCGATCCTGCTCTTCGGTGCCGGCGGACCGGAACTGGTCGCGCTCGGCGGCGGCAATGAGCACCTCGGCTACGTCATCATGGCGGTCGTCGCCGGGGCCGTCATCGGTGCGGGCATGCTGATCGCGTCGCGCTCCGCGCCGACGGGCGTGACGGCGGATGCGGTGCGCACCTCTCTCGCCGCCAACTACCGCGCCGGGTTCGCGGCCCTCAAGCGCAGCCAGCCCTTCCGCGCGCTGCTGCTGACCTTCGCCCTGCAGGGTCTGGCCACCGGCGCGATGCTCGCGGGTGCCGCCTACGTGGCGACCTACGTGCTGCACGACAAGACCGCGCTGACCCTGCTGTTCGTGGCGCTCATCGCCCCCGCCATCGTCTTCGCCCCCGTATGGCAGCTCGTGGCCCGCAGGGTCGGCAAGGAGCGCGGCTTCGTGATCGCCTCCCTGCTCTTCGGGGTCGCTGCCCTCAGCCTGGTGGCGATGGTGTGGTCGCCGGGGTGGTGGGTCTACATCCCCGTGGGCCTCGCCGGAGCCGGCTATGCCGGCATGCAGTCGCTGCCGATGGCGATGCTGCCCGACGTCATCACCCACGACGCCGCCAGCCACGGCGAGGGTTCGGCCGGCACCTTCGGCGGTGTCTGGACCGCGGGGGAGACCACGGGTATGGCCCTCGGGGCGTCCGTGCTGAGCATCGTGCTGCAGGCGACCGGCTTCATCGAGACCACGGGGGCGAGTTTCGCCTTCCAGCCGGCGAGCGCGACCGCGGGCATCGCCCTCGCGTTCAGCGCCCTGCCCGCCGTGCTCATCGCGCTCAGCCTCGTCGTCTTCGCCCGCTACCGCCTGCGGAAGGCAGACATCGATGCCCACGCATAGCGAGATCCTCGCGCGCCTCTCCGCCCTGCGGGAGGCCGACGCGCCCACCCACGGCGGCCACGTGCTGTCGTACGTCTACGACTCCGGTCTCGCCGAGCTCGATGAGCTCGCCGCCCAGGCGATGCGCCTCGTGCAGCCGGTCAACGGACTCGACCCCACGACCTTCACGTCGGTCGCGGTGATGGAGCGCGAGGTGATCGGCTTCGCGCGCCACCTCCTGGGCGGCGATGACGACGTCGTCGGCTCTGTGACGACGGGTGGCACCGAGAGCTGCCTGCTCGCCGTCAAGACCGCCCGCGACACCTATGCGGGCTCGGCGCCGCCGCGCCTGCTCGCGCCGGTGACCGTGCACGCCGCCTTCCAGAAGGCGGCACACTACTTCGGGCTTGTGCTCGACCTCGTTCCCGTGCGCTCGGACGGCACGGTCGCCGCCGCCGACCTCGTCGCCCGCATGGGACCGGATGTCGCCCTCGTCGTCGTGAGCGCCCCCTCGTACCCGCAGGCGGCCCTCGACCCCGTTGCCGAGGTTGCGGCCGCCGCACTCGCCCGCGGCATCGCCTGCCACGTCGACGCGTGCATCGGCGGCTGGGTGCTGCCCTTCTGGAGCGACCTGCCCGCGTGGGACCTGCGCGTTCCCGGGGTCACCTCGCTCAGCGCCGACCTGCACAAATTTGGCTACGCCCCCAAGGGCGCCTCGGTTCTACTGCAGCGCGGTCGCGACCGCCAGCGCGCGCAGTACTTCGCCACGACCCGATGGCCCGGATACCCGGTCGTCAACTCGACGATGCTCGGATCCAAGTCGGCGGCCCCCCTCGCGGCGGCCTGGGCCATCACGCAGGCGCTCGGCGTCGACGGGCTGCGCGCGCTCGCCGAGTCCTGTGAGCGGTCGACGCTCGCGCTGCGCGGCGTCATCAAGACCATCCCCGGCCTGCGAGTGGTCGGCGCCCCCGTGGGCCCGCTGCTCGCCGTCGCCACAGATGACTCCCTGCTGCCCGAGCAGCGCGTCGACCCGCACCACTGGGCCGACCAGGTGCGCACGCACGGATTTCTGCTGCAACTGCAGCCCGGGCTCACCCAGGGCGACGGCACCCACCTGCCGCACACGACCCACCTGACCATCACGCCGGTCACCGAGGGCGTGCTGCCGGCGCTGACGGAGGCGCTTCAGGCTGCGGCCGATGAGGTGCGGGGCGTGCCGCAGCTCGACATCCAGCCGTTGCTCGGCGGGCTGCCACCGCTCGGGGGACCCCTCGACAGCGACACGGCATTCGCCCTGCTGCAGGGTCTCGGCGTTGGCGGGGCCGAGGGAGCGCTGCCCGACCGCATGGCCCCGCTGCTGGCCTTGATGGAGGCACTGCCGGCGCCCGTCGCGGAGCGGCTGCTGACGGAGCTGCTCGCGCGCATCGTCGAGCCTATGTAAATAATATTTGACATGAGTAGAGCGGTGCTCTACCGTCGATGATGTCAACAATTATTTACATCAAGGAGCACAATGTCATCCGAAGAGAAGACGACGTGGGTGCAGGGAATCCTGGCCGTTGTCGGCTACCCGGTCTACCTGTCCGTCCTGCTCTCCCGCCTCGGCGATGGCCCCATCACTGAGGTGCCGTACGTCGACGTGATGCTGTGGGTCATCGGCGGCTCCGTCGTCACCACGATCGTGGTCGTCATCATCCTCGGTATCCTTTCGCCGAAGACGGCGGGCAAGAAGGACACCCGCGACCGCGAGATCTACCGCCACGGCGAGTACGTCGGCCAGAGCCTCGTCACGGTGGGCGCACTGGCAGTGATGGTCATGGCCTGGCTCGAGATTGACTGGTTCTGGATCGCGAACGCCGTCTTCCTCGCGTTCTTCCTCTCGGCCATCCTCGGCTTCATCACCAAGGTCGTCGGCTACCGCGCGGGACTGCCGCGGTGGTGAAGCCCACCAGCGTCACGAATGACATTCGTGCGCTGCGCTCCGCCCACGGCGAGATGACCCAGGCCGACCTGGCCGACCGCATCGGCGTCACCCGCCAGACCGTCATCGCGATCGAGCAGGGCAAGTACTCGCCCTCGCTCGAGCTCGCATTCCAGATCGCGCGCGTCTTCGGGGTTCCCCTCGACGACGTGTTCCAGTACCCCGCAGGAGAAGAGTCATGAGAGCACTATTGCGCCCCGAGTACGGGCAGGTTGAGGTCGGCGAGATTGAGACGCCGACCGCGGGCACGGGCGAGGTGCTCGTGCGCGTCACCGCCGCGGGCGTCGACGCCGGCTCGTACCACTTCATCACCGGCGAGCCGCGCCTGCTGCGCCTCGGCCTCGGCCGCGAGCGGCCGCGGGACCCCCGCATTGGCATCGAGCTCGCCGGCGTCGTCGACGCGGTGGGGCCGGGCGTGACGGAGCTGTCGGTGGGTGACGCCGTCTTCGGAGTCACCCAGGGATCATTCGCGGATGCCGTGGTCGCCAAGGCCGGCAAACTGGCGAAACTGCCTCCCGGCCTCGATCCCGTCGACGCGGCCGCCGCGGCCGTGAGCGGGATGACCGCCCTCGACGCTCTGGCTGCCGCGGGCCCGCTCACGGGCAAGCGCGTGCTCGTCACCGGTGCCGGCGGCGGCGTGGGAAGCTTCGTCGTACAGCTCGCCCGCGCCGAGGGCGCGATCGTCACGGGAGTCTGCAGCACCGCCAAGCTGCCGCTCGTGCGCTCGCTCGGGGCCGA
>JAAFHU010000044.1 GCA_013297645.1 Actinomycetota bacterium | reverse complement strand
TCATCTGCCCAGCCAACGCCGGGGTCGGCCCGATGGCAACGCATCCCAGCGACCTGCCAGCGGCGTCTCAGGGCGCACACAAGGGTGCGCCCCCCGCCGAAGCGGGGCGCGCACCCTCCTGCTGGGACCGCCGCCCGAGACGGGCGTCGGCGCTGGCGTCGCAGCGGAGGCACGAAAGTGGCTCCACAGCGCGGCCTAGTCGCCCTTCACATTGACGATCTGCCGCAGCGTGTGCCGGATCGCCACGAGGTCGCTAGCGTCTGCCATGACCTGGTCGATCGGCTTGTAGGCCGCAGGTATCTCGTCGATAAAGGCGTCGGTGTCCCGGTACTCGATGCCGACCATCGCCTCCCGCAGGTCGGAGGCAGTGAACTGCTTCCGAGCCGCCGACCGCGAGAAGTTCCGGCCGGCACCGTGCGGAGACGAGTGCAGGGCGACGGCATTGCCGAGACCCTCGACCACGTACGACGCGGTGCCCATGGAGCCGGGGATCAGCCCCATCTCGCCATCCCGCGCAGAGATTGCCCCCTTCCGCGAGAGCCAGACATCCTTGCCGAAGTGGTTCTCCTTCTGTGTGAAGTTGTGGTGGCAGTTGATCCGCTCGGTCTCCTGGACGGGCGTGCCCATCCACTCGGCAACCTGCCGCACGACCCGGTCCATCATCTCCTCCCGGTTGAGCAGCGCGAACTGCTGTGCCCAAGTGAGCTCGTCGATGTACCGGCCGAACTCCGGCGTGCCCTCGACGAGGTAGGCGAGGTCGGGGTCAGGCAGCGAGATCCACCACTTCTCCATCAGCCGCTGGGCGACCGTGATGTGGTGCTGCGCGATCTTGTTGCCGACGCCCCGCGAGCCGGAGTGCAGGAACAGCCAGACGGCATCCGTCTCGTCGAGGCTGACCTCGATGAAGTGGTTGCCGCTTCCCAGGGTGCCGAGCTGCAGTGCCCAGTTGCCCGCGTACTGCGCGGGGTCGAAGCCCCGCTTCGCCGCGAGTTCCGTCAAGAAGGCGACCCGGGGCTCCGCGGTCGAAACAATCTTCTTGTTGTTGACGCCAGCCGAGGTCGGGATAGCCCGCTCGATGGATTCCCGCAGCCCCCGCAGGTCGGACTTCAGGTCCGATGCAGCGAACTGCGTCTTCACCGCGATCATGCCGCAGCCGATGTCGACGCCGACCGCCGCGGGCATGACGGCCCGAAGCGTCGGGATGACGGAACCAACCGTCGCCCCCAGCCCCAGGTGGGCGTCAGGCATCAGCGCGACGTGCGGAAAGACGAAGGGCATGGCGGATGTGGTTACCGCCTGCGCCTCGGCCTTCGCGTCGAGGATGGAAGCCCAGCTCTTCAGCCGGGCGTTGATTGTCTTCATAGTCCTTTCGATTCTCTTGAGGTGGATTCACCGGTGCCCGGGGCGAATCCGACGCTGCAGTCGTCGAAGGGTGCCCCGGGCCACGAGCGGCGCGGGGCTGAAAGCCGTTGCTACTCGCGGTACTGGAGGGTGCGCTCGATTGGCGTTTCACTCGTGTGAAACGCCTGCGCGTCGCGGTACTCGGTGTGAGTCATGCGATTCTCCAGATCAACGGGGCGCGCCGGAATTGGCGCGGACTTTGAACCCTACTCAGGGTGAGCGTCCCGTGGCGTAACCGAACGGTAACGATCCGATCCGACGGGCGCGCGGTCGCGAATAAGAAACGATTGCAGGCGTCAAAGCATTGATGACCCCTATTCGAGGCACAGAGGCGCATAATGAAGATCACGAGCCGGGAGGTGCCGATGTCCATGTTCAAGACCCGTCGGGCAGCCGATTCCGTCGCGTCACGGACCCCGGTGGACGACACCGACCCCGACATGATCGAGGGCGTGAGCCTCGACGCCTTCGCGGCCTTCACCGCGCGCATCGGCCAGAGCGGTGTAACCCTCGAGCAGCACGAGGCGATCGCCGTCGAGCTCGGGTTTCCCGTGGGCCGATACGACCTGATCCGGAACGCCTGGCTGAGCCGGGTCTATGCCTCGCCGGCGGTCGGCAAGCGATTCGGCACCTGCCTCGACGAGGCCCGCGCGAGCCTCTAGTCGCGAGCCTCGGCCGAGTCGGGTGGCACGATCTCGCCGTCGCGCCCCGCCTGCTGCAGATCGGCCGCCTCGCTCTTCGAGGTTCCGTTGTCGCTCATGTCGTCGTTCGCGCCGTCCATGACGGGTCCAGGGGTGCTCATGGCTCCAGTCAACGCCCCCCGAGGGGCGGGCGCGGTGAAATCCAGCGAGCTGGCAGGTACCGGGCTGAACCTACTCCGTCGCCGCGACCCAGTCGCCGGTGGCGAGGTACTGCACCTTCTTGGCGATCGAGACCGCGTGGTCGGCGAAGCGCTCGTGGTAGCGCGAGGCGAGGGTGGCGTCGACGGTGTCGACCGCCCCGCCCTTCCAGGTCTCACCAAGCACCTTGTCGAAGACGCTCAGGTGCAGCGCGTCGATACGGTCGTCGTCGTTGCGGATCTCCTCGGCGAGACGCACGTCCTCGGTCTTGAGCAGCTCCACCAGTTTCTGGGCGATCGCCACATCGAGGGTGCCGAGCTCGGCGAAAGTGCTGCGCAGGCTCTTGGGCACGACCTTGTCGGGGAAGCGGTATCGCGCGAGCTGCGCGATGTGCTCGGCCATGTCGCCCATGCGCTCGAGCGAGGCGGAGATGCGCAGGGCGCTCACCACGATGCGCAGGTCGCGGGCGACCGGCTGCTGCCGGGCGAGGATGTTGATGGCCAGCTCGTCGAGCTCGAGGGCCATGACGTCGATCTTGTCGTCATCGGCGATCACCGTCTCGGCGAGCGAGACGTTGGAGTCGTTGAATGCGCGAGTGGCATTGTCGATGGATACGGCCACGAGTGCGGCGATCTCGACGAGTCGCTCCTGCACCTCGCGCAGCTCCTGCTGGAATACCTCACGCATTGGTCAAAACCCTTTCGCACGCTGGCATGGCTCACCAGCACAGTTGAGGCAACGATGCCGCCGCCAGGTTAACGGCAGGTGTTGCAGGACTGAACTTCTATCGATGTCTCGCGCGAATTTCCGGCCGTGCGGCTTCGGGCCACCGATGGGTAACTAATCTAGTCGCTATGGACTCCGCGTGGCTGGTGCCGCTCTCGTTGGCCTTCGGGGTCATCGTCGGGGTCGGCGTCACCGTTCTGGTCATTGCCGCCGCGCGGCGCGGCCAGCGGGCCGTCGAGGTGGTCTCGCAGAGCGTCCCTGACGGAGTGGAGCAGGTCATCCACGCGATGGAGTCGGCGGGTGTCGTCGTCGATCCGTCCAACAACGTGCTCGTGGCCAGCCCCGGAGCCCTCGCGCTGGGCCTCGTCTGGAACCACGCGCTGATCCACCCTGAGCTCGTGGATGTCGTCGCGGCGGTGCGCCGCAACGGCGAGTCCGTCGCGCAAGAGCTGCACCTCGCCCGCGGGCCCTTCGGCGAGGCGAACATCTACCTCTTCGTGCGTGTAGCGCGGCTGGGCTCGCGCTACATCCTCGTACTCGCCGATGACCGCACCGAGTCGTACCGCCTCGACGACGTGCGCCGCGACTTCATCGCCAACATCAGCCACGAGCTCAAGACCCCCATCGGTGCCGTCGGCCTGCTCGCCGAGGCGCTCGTCGAGGCGTCGAAAGACGCGGACCAGGTCAAGCGCTTCGCGAAGCGCCTCACCAAAGAGGCCGATCGCCTCGCCCGCATCACCCAGGAGATCATCGAGCTCTCGCGTCTGCAGGCCGAGGACGCCCTGACCAAGCCCGACCTCGTCGACATCGACGAGGTGGTGGCCGCCGCCATCGATCAGAACCGGGTCGCGGCGGACCGCAACGACATCCGCCTCATCAGTGGCGGGGACGCCGGCACCGAGGTCTACGGTGACGAGGCGCTGCTGCAGGTGGCCCTGCACAACCTCATCGCCAACGCCATCCAGTACTCGCCGAGCGGATCCCGGGTCGGCATCGGCGTGACCTCGAGCGACGGCGTCGTCGAGATCGCCGTCACCGACCAGGGCGTCGGAATCGCCGAGGCCGATCGCGAGCGGGTCTTCGAGCGCTTCTTCCGCGCCGACTCCTCCCGCTCCCGCCATACCGGCGGATCGGGCCTCGGCCTCAGCATCGTCAAGCACGTCGCGCAGAACCACGGCGGCGACGTTCGCGTCTGGTCGCAGCACGGAAACGGCTCGACCTTCACCATCCGCCTGCCGGCGGCAAGCCACGCGGCAGCGGCCAGCCTAGGAGCACTAGAAGCATGACAAGAATCCTCATCGTCGAAGACGAGCCCTCGCTGAGCGAGCCGCTCGCCTACCTGCTGGGCCGAGAGGGCTACGAGACCACGATCGTCGCTGACGGCCTCGCGGCCGTCGCCGAGTTCGAGCGCAACGGCAGCGACCTCGTGCTGCTCGACCTCATGCTGCCCGGCATGCCCGGCACCGAGGTGTGCAAGGAGATCCGCACGCGCTCGTCGGTGCCGATCATCATGCTCACCGCGAAAGACAGCGAGGTCGATATCGTCGTCGGGCTTGAGCTGGGTGCCGACGACTACGTCACGAAGCCGTACTCGACTCGTGAGCTGCTTGCCCGCATCCGCGCGGTGCTGCGGCGCAAGACCGAGCCCGAGACCGAGAACGACCTGGTGCTCGAGGCCGGCGACGTGCGCATGGACATCGAGCGGCACACAGTCACGGTGGCGGGCGTCGACACGGCCATGCCGCTGAAGGAGTTCGAGCTGCTCGAACTGCTGCTGCGCAACGCGGGCCGGGTTCTCACCCGCGGCCAGCTGATCGACCGCATCTGGGGGGCCGACTACTTCGGCGACACCAAGACGCTCGATGTGCACATCAAGCGCATCCGCTCGCGCATCGAGAGGGTGCCCTCCGAGCCGACGATGCTCGTGACCGTGCGCGGCCTCGGATACCGCTTCGAGGCCTAGCGCGCGGCGCGCTACGGCGCAGGCGTCTCGGTCGGCGTCGGTGTTGCCGTCGGCGTCACGCTCGGCAGCGGCTCGGGCAGCAGCGGCGAGTACTCCGCGCTCGCACCGTCGAGGACCGGCACCTGCACCTGCTTGCCCGAATCCTTGCCGGACTGCACGTAGATCGGGATGAGGCCGCCCACGGTCGCTCCGGCGTTGCGCAGGATCGCCTCCTCGCCATCCCCGCCGCTGCCCACGTTGACGGACGAGTGCGCGGGCACGTCGATGGTGATGGTGGTCTTCTCACCGTCGGCGTTGTCGTACTGGAAGTTGACCGACGCCGCGGAGTCGCCCGCGTTGATGATCGTCATGAGCAGCGAGATGTCGTCGCCGTTGTCGCTGAGGCCGACGAGGTTGCGCACCTTGACGTCGCCGACATTGGCCGCGACGCCGTCGCTCGGCTGGTACTGCACGAGGGTGCCCTGGACCGCGAACAGCGTGCAACCCGAGGTGCCGAGGAGAAGTGCTCCAGCAAGAGCAACGGATGCCACAAGACGCGTCTTCACGGGCCCTCCAAAGTGAGTGAGAAAGTGAGCGAAAAGCGGGGGAATCCCGCGGAAACCTAGAGGTCGAGCCTATCGCATGCGGCCCGGTGGCCCGACGGGGCGAAAGTGGCTGCATGGTAAAGTCGGAGGCCTTGCGAGAGGACTGCAACCCATGTTGTTCGAGGTCGGTGAAACCGTCGTCTACCCCCATCACGGAGCCGCGACCATCGTCGAGGTGAAGACCCGCGTGATCAAGGGTGAAGAGAAGCTCTACCTGAAACTCAACGTCATGCAGGGCGACCTTGTTATCGAGGTGCCGGCAGAGAACGTCGACCTGGTCGGCGTGCGCGACGTCATCGGCAAAGAGGGTCTGGACCAGGTATTCGAGGTGCTGCGAGCCCCCTTCGTCGAGGAGCCGACGAACTGGTCGCGCCGATTCAAGGCGAATGGAGAGAAGCTCGCCAGCGGTGACGTGCTAAAGGTCTCCGAGGTGGTGCGCGACCTCTGGCGCCGCGACCAGGACCGCGGACTCAGCGCCGGCGAGAAGAGCATGCTGGCCCGTGCGCGGCAGATCCTCACCTCCGAGCTCGCGCTCGCCGAGAACACCGACGAGCAGAAAGCAGCGAGCCTTCTTGACGAAGTGCTCGCCTCGTAATGCCTGACGCAGCGGTCGCGGTCATCGTCGTGGCCGCGGGGTCCGGCACGCGGCTGGGGCGGCCAGAGCCGAAGGCCTTCGTGCGGGTCGGATCGCGCACGATCCTCGAGCACGCGCTCGAAACCGTGTTCTCGCTCAGCGAGCCGGTGCAGGTGATCGTGGTCGCACCATCCGCGCAGGTGGCCGAGGCCACCTCACTCGCGCGCGCCACCGCTGGATCTGCCGCCCCCTACCTCTCGGTCGTCACCGGCGGGGACACCCGACAGCAGTCGGTCGCCGCCGGACTCGCCGAGCTCGGGCCGCAGGTCGCCGTCGTGCTCGTGCACGACGCCGCGCGCGCCTTCACCCCCTCCGACCTGTTCGAGGCTGTCATCAGCGGGGTGCGCGACTCGGGCGGCGGGGTGATCCCCGGGCTTCCCCTGGCGGACACCGTGAAGCAGACCGACTGGACGGGCAAGGTCGAGAGCACCCCCGACCGCGCCACCCTCGCCGCCGTGCAGACGCCGCAGGGTTTTCCCCGCGAGGCGCTCGTCGCCGCCTATGCGAAGGCGACCGAGCAGCACACCGACGACGCCTCGGTCTTCTCTGCCGCGGGCGGCACGGTGACCGTCATCGACGGCGACCCGCTCGCCTACAAGATCACCACCCCGTGGGATCTGCGCCGCGCGGAGGGCCTCGTCGCTCCGGCGGGCTCGACCTCGGGCATCCGCGTGGGCACCGGCGTCGACGTACACGCCTTCGACGACTCGCGGCCGCTGTGGCTCGGCGGCCTCTACTGGCCGGCCGAGGCGGGCCTGGCCGGGCACAGCGACGGGGATGCCGTCTGCCACGCCATCTGCGACGCCCTGCTCAGCGCCGCCGGACTCGGTGACATCGGCACGCGCTTCGGCACCGCCGACTCCCGCTTCGTCGAGGCGCACGGCGATATCTTCATCCGTGAGACCCTCGAGCTCGTGCACGGCGCTGGCTTCACGGTCGGCAATGTCGCCGTACAGGTGGTCTCGAACGCCCCCAAGGTGGCGCCCCGCCGGGTCGAGGTGGAGGCCAGACTGACCGAGCTCGTCGGCGCGCCGGTGAGCGTATCGGCGACGACGACCGACGGGCTCGGGTTCACCGGCAGGGGCGAAGGCGTAATGGCGACGGCCACGGCACTGCTCAATAGCTAAACTTGCGCAGTGACTGTACGGCTCTACGACACCAAGGCGCAGGCCCTCGCTGACTTCGTTCCCCTCGAAGAAGGCAAGGCGGGCATCTACGTCTGCGGACCCACCGTGCAGTCCTCGCCGCACATCGGTCACCTGCGCTCTGCCCTGGTCTATGACCAGCTGCGTCGCTGGCTGACCTACCGCGGCTACGACGTCACCCTCGTGCGCAACGTCACCGACATCGACGACAAGATCCTCGCGAACGCTACCGAGACCGATCCGTGGTGGGCGCTGGCCTACCGCTTCGAGCTGGAGTTCAGCTCCGGCTACCGCCGCATCGGCATCCAGGCGCCGACCTATGAGCCCCGCGCCACGGCCTCGGTCACCGAGATGCAGGCCATCATTCAGCGGCTAATTGATCGGGGTCATGCCTACGCGGCATCCGACTCGTCCGGGGACGTCTACTTCGACACGATGAGCTGGCCGGCCTACGGCGAGCTGACGCGCCAGAAGCCAGAGAACATGGAGGCGGCGACCGACGCGGACCCCCGCGGCAAGCGCGACCCCCGCGACTTCGCCCTGTGGAAGGGCCACAAGGCGGGCGAGCCGGAGTCGGCCTCCTGGGCATCACCCTGGGGCGCAGGCCGACCGGGATGGCACATCGAGTGCTCGGCCATGAGTTCGCGCTACCTCGGCACCGCCTTCGACATCCACGGCGGCGGGCTCGACCTGCGCTTTCCGCACCACGAGAACGAGCTGGCGCAGTCGACGGCCGCGGGCGACAGCTTCGCAAGCCTCTGGGTGCACAACGGCCTGGTCAACGTCGGGGGCCAGAAGATGTCGAAGTCGCTCGGCAACTCGATCTTCGCGAGCGAGTTCCTCGAGCTGGCTCGCCCGCTCGTCGTGCGCTACTACCTCGGCTCCGCACACTACCGCTCGACCATCGACTACCACGACGGCGCCCTCGTCGAGGCAGAGGCCGCCCTCGAGCGCATCGAGTCCTTCATCGACCGCGTCGACCGCCGCCTCGACGACACCCGCTTCGCGGGCAGCGGCCTGCCGGTCGTGCCCGAGGCCTTCGCCGCCGCCATGGACGACGACCTGTCGGTTCCGCAGGCACTCGGCGTGCTGCACGAGACGGTTCGGGCGGGCAATGCCGCGCTCGACAACGAGGACCTGCAGGCCGCGGCCGATGCGCGCGGTGCCGTTCTCGCGATGACCGAGGTGCTCGGAATCAACCCACTCTCAGCCGAGTGGGCCACAGTGGGGGCGGCAGAGACGGACCGCGCCCTCGCCGCACTGGTCGAGCGGCTGATCGAAGACCGCAACGCGGCACGCGCGGCGAAGGACTTCACGGCAGCGGACCGCATCCGCGACGAATTGGCAGCGGCTGGCATCTCAGTCGAAGACGGGCCGAGCGGCTCACATTGGAGCATCGCATGAAGGGCCAGAGTAAACCTCGCGCCGGAGCAGTCCGCAAGGCGAGCAGCGGCAAGCAGGTAGGGTCGGGCGGCCAGGGTCGCCAGGCGCTCGAGGGGCGCAAGGCGACCCCGAAGGCCGAGGACCGCCCGTACCACCCCGCGGGAAAGCGCAAGGCCGCGGCGGAGCGCTTTGAGGCCGCCGGCGGCAAGAAGCAGCAGCCGCGCCGCCCCGAGACCGGCACCGTGCAGCAGCAGGACCGCCAGCGCCGCGTCAAGTCGGGCGACGAATCCGAGATGGTCACCGGCCGCAACTCGGTGCTCGAGGCACTGCGCGCCAAGATCCCGGCGTCGACGCTCTACGTCGCCACCCGCATCGAGTACGACGACCGGGTTAAAGAGGTGCTCAAGCTCGCGACGGGCCGGGGCATCCCCGTGCTTGAGGTCATGCGCCCCGAGCTCGACCGCCTCGCCGGCTTCGACTCGGTGCACCAGGGCCTCGCGCTCAAGGTGCCGCCCTACGAGTACGCCCACCCGATGGAGCTGCTCGACACGCTGACTGCGGCCGGCAAGGTTCCCCTGCTCGTTGCACTGGATGGCATCACCGACCCCCGCAATCTCGGCGCCATCATCCGCTCGGTCGCCGCGTTCGGCGGCCACGGTGTGATCGTGCCGCAGCGTCGCTCGGTGGGACTGACGGCATCCGCATGGAAGACGTCGGCTGGTGCCGCGGCGCGCACCCCCGTCGCGATGGCGGCGAACCTCACCCAGACGATCAAGGCCTTCAAGGAGCGCGGGGTCTTCGTGCTCGGACTCGCCGGCGACGGCGACGTCTCGCTGCCCAACCTCGCCCTCGCGAAGGAGCCCGTGCTCATCGTCGTCGGCAGCGAGGGCAAGGGTCTCAGCCGCCTCGTCACCGACAACTGCGACGCCGTCGTGTCGATCCCGATCTCGGCGACGACCGAGTCGCTCAATGCGGGCATCGCGGCGAGCGTGACGCTCTACGAGATCTCGAAGCTGCGCGCGGCGGCGAAGAAGAAGTAGCCAGATCTAGCTCTCGCGCAGCCCGAACCGTGCGTGGATGCGCTTCATCCACCGCGGCGCCCACCACATGATTTTGAGCTGCCAGGTCATGAAGGCCGGCACGAGAAGCAGCCGCACCAGCGTCGCGTCGAGAACCACGGCGAGGGCGAGGGCGACGCCGAGCTGTTTGATCACCATGAGGTCGCCCGTGGCGAATCCCGCGAACACGACGACGATCGTCAGGGCGGCCGACGTGATGATGCGCCCCGATCGTTGCAGGCCGAGGGCGATAGCCTCGCGACCCTCGACGCCGGCGTCAATAGCTTCTTTGACGCGCGAGAGGATGAACATCTCGTAGTCCATCGCGAGGCCGAAGCCGAAGGCGAGCACCAGCACGATGACGAGCACGTCGACGCCGAGCACGTCGGCCGTGTCGAAGTTCATGAGCCCGGCGAAGTTGCCGTACTGGAATCCCCACACCAGAATTCCGAGCGACGCCCCGAGCGACAGCGTGCTCGCGACGAGCGCCTTGATCGGAACGACCAGGGAACCCGTCATGAGGAACAGCAGCGCAATGGTGCCGAAGGCGATGATGAGGATCGCCAGCGGCGCTCGGTCGATGAGCGACTGCGAGAAGTCGACGGTGCGGGCGTCGATGCCCGTGACGAGTGCCGAGGGGTCCGGCCGCTCTGCGCGGATCGCCTGAACGACGCCGACGCCATCGGTGGGAGTAACCCGCACGATGGAGCGCCAACCGTCCCCCGACTCGAGCGGCGTGCTGACCGAATCGACGTTGGCAATACTCTCGACGTCTGCTGCCCAGGACTCCGCAGCGCTCTCGGAGTCGGTGACGAGCACGATGCGGGGGCTCGCGGCATCGGGAAAGTTGACCGCGAGCGTATCGACGAACGTCGCCTGCGTCGAGGACGCCGGGATGCCGTCAGCACTCGTGTTCGCCAGCCTCAGCGACAGGGCGGGGGCTGCCATCGCGACCAGCGCGAGCACGCAGAGGATCGTGACGATCGCCGGGTGCCGCTGCACCGCCCGGGTGAGGCGCGAGAACACGCCCTCGTCGGGCGCCACATCACCGAAGCGCGTGATCACCCGTCCGAGGCCCGGAATGTGAGCGAGAGCGCCCGGCCGGATCAGCCGGTCACCGGCCAGCCCGAGCAGCGCCGGCACGAGGGTGAGCGCTGAGGCGATCGCGATGACCGTGACAGAGAGGGCCCCGATGCCGATGGCTCGCACGATGCGCGGCTCGAAGGCCAGCAGGCCAAGGCTCGCGATGGCGAAAGTCACCCCGGAGTAGAGCACCGTGCGGCCCGCAGTGTCAGCGGTGCGGCTGATGGCCAGCAGGCGGCGCGTTCGGCGCTCGGCTCGACCGCCCTCCGATTCCGTGCCGCGGGCCGCTGCGTCGAGGCGGCGGTACTCTTCGCGGAAGCGGCTGACGATAAGCAGCCCGTAGTCGATGGAGAGTCCGAGCCCGACCGCGGTAATGACGTTGATGACCGTCGTGTCGATGTCCATGAGGAAGCTGAAACCGAAGAGCGCCCCCAGTGCCCCGATGATCGCGGCAATGGCGCCGACCAGCGGCACCCCCGCGGCAAGGAAGCCCCCGAAAACGATGAGCATGATGACGAGGGCGATCGGCAGGGCAACAGCCTCGCCGCGCTCGAGGTCGCTCTGCGAGATCGACACGATGGAGTCGACGAGGAGGTCGCCGCTGCCGACCTCGACGACGGCATCCGGCAGCTCGCTGCGCAGTTCCTCACGCTGCTCGAGCAGCACGTCGAGCGCCTTCTCGTCGTCGGACCGGACGACGAAGAGCACCCCCTTCTCATCGTCGGAGAAGAGGGCCTCGGCCGCCGCCGGGTAGCTGCCATCGGGCAAGGTCGGGATAGACAGGGGGTCGACGAACTCGTCGGCGCTGAACCTGTCGCCCAGTGCCGTTGCGGCGGCGACCACAGCGGGGTCGTCGAGGCCGGCGCCGTGCACGAGCAGCGTGATCGGATCGGCCCCGTCATCTCCGCCAGCGAGGATGTCGTCGGCCCGACTGCTCTCGCTATTCGCCGTTGGAGCGGAACTCTTGAGACGGTCGAAGAGGGTCTCGCCGGTGAGACCGGAGAGCGCAGTCGCGATGGCGACGGCGACGAGGAGCGCCCAGGCGAGCAGTGCGAGCCACGGGTGGGCACCGGATGCACGGGCGATTGTTGCGAGAGGGCCAGGTCGAGACATCATGCTCCCACGGGTGAGAAGTCGGCGAGTGTGGACTAGTCGTTCCACTATCGAACCACACAACGGGACGCGCCCAATTCACCGTCGCCTGCGCCGCGCACCCGCGCACCGCGGCCCTGTTCAGGGCACTAGACGTTCTTGCGCCAGTCGTCCTCGTCGTCGTCCCCGACGACCTCGGTCTCCAGCGTGAACGCGCCCGTCGGCGGGTCGATGAGCGTGGCCTCGTCACGGCGGTGGCGCAGCACGTTATCGACGTAGCTCTGCACGGCCTCGGCCAGGGGCACGTCGCGCTTTTGGTTCTGCGAGATGTACCAGCGGTGGTCGAGCAGCTGGTGGAAGATCTCGGCCGGCTCCAACCGCCCCTGCAACTCGCGGGGAATAGCGCGGATGACTGGCTCGAACGCCTGCGCCACCCACTGGTGCGCCGCCATCTCCTCATCGACGCTGCCGTCGCCGTAGGTCGCGATGTAGGAGTCGAGGTCGTTGAGCAACCGCCGGGCCTGGTTCTCCTGGGCGTCGAGGCCGGTCAGGCGCAGCAGGCGGCGCTGGTGGTGGCCGGCGTCGACGACCTTGGGCTGGATCCGCACCTGCGTGCCCGTGGTGTCGGTCTTGATCGCCAGCTCCTCGATGTCGAAGCCGAGGTCGTTGAGGCGCTCGACGCGCTGGTTGATGCGCCATCGCTCCGACTGGTCGAACTCTTCCGACCCGGTGAGCTCCTTCCACAGGGTGCGGTACTGGGCGACGATGCCGTTGCTGATCTCGACGGGGTCGACGTCGTCCTGCAGGCGCCCGCCGGCCTGCAGGTCGAGCAGCTCGCCGGCGATGTTGACCCGGGCGATCTCGAGGTCGTTCTCGCGCTGTCCGTTCGAGAGGCCGCCGCTGTAGAGCTGGCCGGTCTCGGCATCCACCAGGTAGGCGGCGAAGGCGCCCGCGTCGCGGCGGAAGAGCGTGTTCGAGAGCGACACGTCGCCCCAGAAGAATCCGATGATGTGCAGGCGCACGAGCAGCACGGCCGCGGCATCGACGAGGCGGGTGGCCGTGTCGGGTCGCAGGGTCTGCGAGTAGAGGGCGCGGTAGGGCAGCGAGAATTTGAGGTGCCGGGTGACGAGCACGGATTCGAGGGGGTTGCCGTCGGCATCCGTGCGGTTGGTGATCGTCGCGACCGGGTCGACACAGGGGATGTCGAGGCGCTGCAGCGTGCGCAGCATGTCGTACTCGCGCTTGGCGAGCTCGGCTGAGGTCTCTTTGATCGCGACCACGTAGCCGCTGAGGTGCACGAAGCGCACGAGGTGGCGGCTGATGCCCTTGGGCAGGGCGGCGATCGAGTCATCGGGCCAGAGCTCGAGGGGCACTCCCCACGGCAGGTCGAGCAGCGCCGGGTCGATCGTCGCCGCGGTGATGTTGAGTGAGCCGGCCATTGTTATCCCTTAAACGGGACCGGGCCTGCCGAGAGCGATCTCGACAGGCCCGGTCACGGTGCTACTTGGCTTCGATGGCCTTCTTGGTGAGGCGGAGGCCCGTCTCGGTGTCGAAGGCGTGGATGTGGTCGGGCTCCGGCGTGATGAAGACCTTGTCGCCGGCGCTCGGGTGGTTGCGGCCGTCGACGCGCACGACGATGTCGACGCGCTTGCCGTCGATCTCGCTGTGTCCGTAGAGGTAGCCGTCGGCGCCGAGCTCCTCGACGACGTCGACATTGACCGGCAGGCCCGCGCCCGAGGTCGCGACCTTGACGTCTTCGGGGCGAACGCCGATGGTGACCTTCTTGGCCTTCGTGGCGCCCAGGGTCTCACGGTCGACCTTCGCAACGGCGGTGCCGAACTTGAGGCCGCCGTCGACGACGTCGACGTCGAAGAGGTTCATGGCCGGCGAGCCGATGAAGCCGGCGACGAAGACGTTGACCGGTGCTGCGTAGAGGTCGCGCGGCGTGCCGACCTGCTGCAGGACGCCGTCCTTGAGGACCGCGATGCGGTCACCCATGGTCAGTGCCTCAGTCTGGTCGTGCGTGACGTAGACGGTGGTGACACCGAGGCGGCGCTGCAGCGACGCGATCTGGGTGCGGGTCTGCACGCGCAGCTTGGCGTCGAGGTTCGACAGCGGCTCGTCCATGAGGAACACCTGCGGCTGGCGCACGATGGCGCGGCCCATGGCGACGCGCTGGCGCTGGCCGCCCGAGAGTGCCTTCGGCTTGCGACCCAGGTAGGGCTCGAGGTCGAGCAGGCGGGCAGCCTCGAGAACGCGGGTAGCGCGCTCGTCTTTCGAGACGCCGGCGATCTTGAGCGCGAAGCCCATGTTCTCGGCGACCGTCATGTGCGGGTAGAGGGCGTAGTTCTGGAACACCATGGCGATGTCGCGGTCCTTCGGCGGAACGTCGGTGACGTCGCGGTCACCGATGAGCACGCGGCCGTCGTTGATCTCTTCGAGACCGGCGAGCATGCGCAGCGAGGTGGACTTTCCACATCCCGAGGGACCGACGAGAACGAGGAACTCGCCGTCGGCAACGTCGAGGTCGAGGGCGTCGACCGCGGGGCGGGTGGAACCCGGGTAGAGGCGGGTTGCCTTGTCAAAAGTGACAGATGCCATTATTCATTTCTCCTTCACCGGCAGGTACGTGCCGGACGATCCGTTGTGAGGATGGCGGCCTACCGGCCACCAGAGGTGATTATGCCACATAGGGTGGTACCCGATTGTCTGGCCAACTCCCAGTGAGCGACCCTACGATCAACGGTGGCGTTCGCGCCGGAGTCAACCTGAGAGGTCCGATTGACGTTCGAGAGTATGGGTACCAGCCCCAACCCGCGTCGCGAGGAGGCGCGTGAGAAGGCGCGCAGCATTCGCGAGCAGCAGAAGCAGCTTGAGAAGCGCAACCGCGCGCTCACCCGCGGCATCATCGCTCTCGGCTCGATCGCCATCATCGGCATCGTCGCCATCATTCTGACCAGCACCCTGCGCGACCCGGCCTCGGGACCGCTCAACATGCGCAGCGACGGCATCGTCATCGGCGAGTCCTTCGCTGCCGTCGAGACCGCCGCGACCCGCCCCGGGCAGCAGCCGGTCCCCACCGTGCGGGACCCTGACAGCGAGTCGATCGCCATTGAGCTGTATGTCGACTACTTCGACCCGCTGGGGGCCGCGTTCGAAGAGGCGAACGGTGACCAGATCACGACCTGGCTCGAGAACGGGGCGGCGTCGCTCGAGGTGCATCCGCTGGCGATCCTCGACCGTGTGTCGCAGGGCACGAAGTACTCCACGCGCGCGGCCAACGCCGCCGCCTGCGTCGCCAATTTCTCGCCGAACCAGTTCTACGGATTCCACACCCGCCTGCTCTCGGCCCAGCCCGATGAGAACGGCTCGGGCCTCACCGACAAGCAGCTCGTAGCCCTCACCATCAAGGCCCAGGTGAGCGAGTCGACGAAGATCCGGGGATGCATCGAGGCGCAGACCTTTGCCTCATGGGTCTCCGACGCCCGCGACCGCGCCCTCACCGGCCCCATCCCGAACAGCGACGTCAGCGCGATATCGAGCACGCCGACCGTGATCGTCAACGGCCAGAAGTACGAGGGCGCACCCAACGACAGCGTCGCCTTCTCGGCTTTCCTGGTGCGGGCGGCTGGGTCGAGCTTCAACGAGAGCTCAACGCCCACGCCGACTCCGACGCCGAGCATCGAGGTGCCGCAGGGCTAGCGAAGCTGGGAACCCCCTGAATGGGGGCCTAGCACCGCTGGGCGGCGGCCACAAGGGCGGGCGTCGCGGCGTCCAACCTGATTGAGTCTTTGACGTGCCCCGGCAGACCGGGGCCACAAGCAAAGACTATGGAGGTCGTTGTGGGAATCATTGGCTGGATTGTACTTGGACTCATCGCTGGCGCTATTGCGAAGGCGATCCTTCCGGGAACGCAGGGCGGTGGATGGCTCGTCACCCTCATCCTCGGAGTCGTGGGCGCGCTGCTCGGTGGCTTCATCGGCAGTGCCGTCTTCGGCATCGGACTCGAGAACTTCTGGTCGCTGCAGACGTGGATCGTCGCGATCCTCGGCTCGATCGTCGTTCTTCTGATCTACGGGCTCTTCACCCGCGGATCGCGTCGCGCCTAGTATCTAGGCATAGCGGCTACCACGCACTGGAGACAGGGCGGCTCACTTCGGTGAGTCGCCCTTCTTCGTCTCCGGTTCGGGAACGACGCGCATACCGCCGGTGCTGTTGGCGGTGTCGATGATCTGGTCGAGCCACTCGCGGTTGATCTCCTGGCGGCCCACCTCGAAGTGGAACTCGAGCGGGCTCGACGCGTTGAGCCAGTAGGTCGAGCGACCGCCGTCGGGCGCATCGATCGAGAAGGCGAAGCTCTCGTTGCGGCGCAGCTTCGCGAGGGTGACGAGCTCGACGTGAGCGAGCGTTCGGTCATCAAGTTCGATCACCGTGGGGGTCGAACCGTACAGCATGTGGCCCATGCCCGCCATCCTATGGGCAATCACCGGGGCCGTACTGTACACAGGGACTAGCCTTGACAAACCGAGGATGCTTACCCAGAAGGAGACCCAGCCCGTGGCTATCGTGCACAGACTGACCGTTGACGGCCGAGACTATTTTCTGCCCGAGCCCGTCACGGAGCTGAAGGGCAAGATCCTCGAGGCCATCAAGGCTGGAGGCGGCTACGTCAACATCCCGCCCCTGCGCTCGGGCCCCGGCATCGACATCCTGTTCTCTCCCGGGATGCCGGTGGTGTGGACCCAGATCGACGTCGGAACCGGCGCGGAGGGCGCGGAAGCTGAAGCCGCCGAGTCTGTCACAGACTCCGTGGCAGCGGCCGGCACAGTGCCGTCGGAAGGGTACGACGAGCTCTAGCTCGCGTGGGCCAGAAGCTCGTCGATGTCGCTGCGCGATACAGGCGCGCTGAAGAAGTAGCCCTGGGCCCGGTCACACCCGAGTTCGACGACGCGGTCGAGCTGCTCTTGGGTCTCGACGCCCTCGGCGACGATACGGATGCCCCGGGTGCGCACGACTCCGACCACGGCGGAGACCAGATCCTGGGTGTCTGCCGAATCGTCCTGCACGAGCGACTGGTCGATCTTGAGCTCTGTCGCCGGAAGTGATTGCAACTGCGCGATCGACGAGTAGCCGGTTCCGAAATCGTCGATGGACACGCCGAGTCCGAGGTCGCGCAGGCTGGCCAGACGGTTGACCACCATCGGCAGGTTGGCGATCGGCAGCGACTCGGTGATCTCGATGGTCAG
>JAAFHU010000043.1 GCA_013297645.1 Actinomycetota bacterium | reverse complement strand
TTGCCACGGCCGTGTTCACATAGGTGATCGTCGTCGCGCGCATCGGGCCGATCTCGGTGATGAGGGCGACCATGAGCAGGAAGGCGAGCGCACTGCAGACGACGGCGAGCACGATGATCGCGACGATCACCGGGGCCGACGGCACCGTGGTCGGTAAGCCGCCGGTAAGGAGCACGACCGGCAGGTAGAACAGCGCTGCGCCGGCCAGCGAGACGGCCACCACGCCGACGCCCGGCAGCTCCGGAATCCACCGCGAGAGGATCGCGGGGCCGACGGCGTAGCCGACGACCACGACCGCGACCTGGGCGACGGCGAAGAGGTCGGATCCCCCGATATCGAAGCCGACGAGGGCGGCGACGCCCAGCATCCCCAGCAGTATTCCTGTCCAGTTGAGCGGCGACAGCTTCGCCGGTCGCCCCATGAAGAACGCGACCGCAACGCCGGCGAGGGGCACGGCCGCAAGCAGCAGCCCGGCGGTCGACGACGGCAGGTGCTGCTCGGCCGAGCTGAGGAAGAACCACGGCACGATGATCTCGATGATCGTGTACGCGAGCATCGGCTTCCAGCGCCGCAGCACGGGCGCGACCTCTTTGCGGTACACCGCGAGCGGCACCAGCAGGATCGCGGCGAGGCCCGACCGCGCCAGAACCACCATCGCCGGGTCGAGCTCGGCGACCGCGATCTTGATGAAGAGGTAGGGGATGCCCCAGGCCACTCCCAGAGCGAGGAAGAGGATGAGGCCGCGGCGAGTCACCTGCCTATCCTGCTCCTGCCCACCGACCCCCTGGCGAAGTCGGCGGTCAATCGTCGACTATTGGCGGGTTCCCGTACCCTCGTGCCATGCCCATTGCCCTGACCCACTTCGCCGCTCGCGCCGGTGACCACAACGACCGTGCCATGGCAGCATCGCCGCTTCTCGCCGCTGCGCTAGGCCGGCGACTCGGCGTTCCGCCGGTCGTCGTCGGACACCCCGAGCCCGCTCTCGCGAGCGGCTGGCACGAGGAGCTGGATGCCGCCACGCCCGCCCTGAGCGCCATGGCGCGGCGATACGACCAGATCTTCGATGCCGCAGACACTCCGGTCGCTGCGATCAGCCGCTGCGCGGTCGCCATTGCCACCATGCCGGTGCTCGCCCGCCATCGGCCGGATGCTGTCGTGGTCTGGTTCGATGCGCACGCCGATCTCAACACCCCAGAGAACACGACCTCGGGCTACCTCGGTGGCCTCGCGCTCTCGGCTCCCCTCGGCCTCTGGCAGTCGGGGCTCGGCGACGGCCTGGCTCTGGGGAACGTCGTCCTCGTCGGCACGCGCGACTTCGACGATCCAGAGCAGCAGCTGGTCGACAGCGGCTCGGTGGCGCATGTGCCGGTGAGTGCGGGCATGCATGACGAGCTGCGGGGAGTGATCGCCGGGCGCCCCGTCTACATCCACATCGACTGCGATGTGCTCGACCCCGGGGTCGTGCCCACCGATTACCTCGTGCCGGAGGGCATGAGCCTCGGCCAGCTGACCGACTGCTGCGCCGTTCTCGCGGAGTCGCAGATCGTCGGCATCGAAGTGGGCGAGCTCGAGACCGGCGCGGACCTCGATCCGGGCCCCGCCGACCGGCTGGTTGCCGCCATCGAGCCGCTGCTCTCGGGTCTCGAGCCCCGCTAGCACCGTGGTCGGGCGGTAGCCGCTGCGGTCAGCGCGAGCTACGAGTAGTCCGCGAACACCCGCCGCGCGCGACCATCGAGCCGCATCCTCCCCCCATAGGGCAGAATCCACTGCGGCCGCGTGTGGCCGAAGGGCACGCCGATGCAGACAACGGCCTGCGGGTTGTAGGTCTCCATGACTGCGAGCACCGCATCCCGCTGCTCGTCGCGGTATGCGGTGCCGCCCGGGGGACGTGCGACAAGCACGCCCGCGCTGGCCGCGAGCACTCCGCGCTCACCGAGCGCCCGCATCCAGCGCATCACCTGGTCGGCGCTGGGGGTCTCTTCACTCGTCTCGACGAGCAGGATGCCGCCGCGCAGCGACGCGACCGACGGCAGGCGGCCGGCCACGGCGATCTGGTCGATGACCTCGAGGCAGCCACCCCAGGTGCGACCGCTCACCGATGAAGCGGGGCCGCGCCAGGTCCAGGGTTCGGTCGGCTCCCGCACGCCGAAGGAGGTGAGGGCCGCGGGGTCGAGCCACTCGACGCCCATGTCTTCCGACTCCCCCGGCTCGGTGACCTCGAGCTCGCCGCCGTCGAACAGCGCGGCGCGCAGCGATGCGAGGTGCACGGGGTCGATCAACGGGCCGGGGCCGAGGTGCACCTGGGTCGATCCGCCGTAGTAGCCGGGCACGCTGTGCGAGTGCAGCCAGTTGAGCAGGTTGGTGTTGTCGCTGTAGCCAAAGAACGGCTTGGCTTCGACGGGCGTCGTCAGGTGCGGCACGACGGTGATCTGATCGTCGCCTCCGATGGTCGCAAAGATCGCCCGAATGGTCGGATCAGCGAAGGCCGCGTTGACGTCGGCCGCGCGCGCTTCGGCGGAAGCGCCGAGCACGCGTGTGGTCGGGTACTCGACCGGCTCCAGCCCCAGCTCATCGACGATGCGGCGGATTGCCTGCTCGTGCACCGCGGGCGCGTAGCCGGGCGCTGCCCAGGCTGGCGAGAGCACGGCGACCCGGTCGCCCGGGCGCAGTTTCGCACGACTGATGCGCTGATCCATCGGGCAAGACTATCCAGCGGTTCAGCGGGCCGAGCCCCACACATCGCCGACGAGCCGCTCGACCGCCGCCCGGTCGAGCTTCGACAGGTCTTTGACGTAGAGGCAGCCCTTGCCGGTGGTGATCGGGCCGATCTGGTCGACGCCGGGGGTCTCGGGCGCGATGCCGTAGATGGTCAGCGCGGCAGCGCGCGCCGAGAAGCCGAGCACGAGAAAGTCGAGTTCGCGGCCCGAGTCGTAGACGAGGTGCTGCTGGCCGAAGCCGACGATGCCGGTGCCCCACATGACGGGCTGCTCGCCGGTGACCGCCGTCACCAGCGCGCAGAACTCGATCGCATCGGCACGGCGCTTCTCGTTGGCAACGCTGCGCAGGTATTCGCCGACGTCACCGTCGGTCGGCTGGGTGAGATTAGCCATATCGCACGGTAGCAAAGGCTGTTGTCGCGCTATGACACCACTTTCGCTTGACATGACACCATCGTGGTGTCACTATGGTGCACATGGAACTTGACCAGTACGTCAGCGACCTCCAGCGCCAGCTGGCGAACGCGGCAGAGAACGGCGGGGATGACACCCGCGCCGTCGCCGACCGCCTCGCCGCGGGGCTCGATGCCGCCACCCGACTCGTGCTTCTCGACGCGCTGAGCGCCGCCGTTGGCGAGATCACCCGGGAGCTCGCTCCCGGCGCGGTCGACCTGCGGCTGCGCGGGCGCGAGGTCGAGTTCGTCGTCTCGGGTGCATCCATCGACGACGAGCACGAGGTGCCCGTCGAGATCGACGACACGAGCTCGAGCCGCACGACGCTGCGCCTGCCCGACGCGCTCAAGACGCGCGTCGACGAGGCCGCGGCCGCCGAGGGCCTGAGCGTCAACACCTGGCTGGTGCGGGCCGTTGCGGCCGCGCTGCAGCCGAAGCAGCGCCGCGCCGCCCAGCGCGCCGTGAAGACCGGCGACAACTTCGCCGGCTGGGCTCGGTAAGAGCCAGCCACCACATCCACTCCGCTTTTTAGAACCACACCCAGAGAAAGGGATGCTTCGCCATGCCCACATTCGCCACACCCACCCCCATAGACCTCGCCATCAACCTGCCGGTCGGTGGCATCGAGGTCATCGCCAGCGACCGCATCGACACCGTCGTGACCGTGTCGCCGACGAACCCCGCCAAGGCGGTCGACGTGCGCGGGGCCGACGAGACCACCGTCGACTTCGATGGCACGCGCCTGACCATCAAGGGGCCGAAGCCGCGCTTCACCGTCGTCGGTCCGACCGAGTCGGTCGAGATCAAGGTCGAGCTGCCCGTCGGCTCGCGCCTCACCGCCGAGACCGCTGTCGGCTTCGTGCGCTCCGCGGGGCGCCTCGGCGCCACCCGCATCAAGGCCTCGCACGTCGACCTCGACGGCACGGGCGACCTCTGGCTGCGCGCCAACCACGGCAACGCCGAGATTCGCAGCGCCGACGGCGACGTCGAGATCACCGCCGACCACGGGCAGATCCGCATCGGCACGGTCAGCGGCGACGCGACCCTCAAGGCGTCGCACGGCGGCATCAGCATCGGCGAGGCCGGAGGCGAGGTCGAGGCGAAGCTCTCGTACGGCGATCTCGAGATCGGCACTGCGCTCGCATCGGTCGCCGCGAAGACGGCCTACGGCAGCATCCGAGTCCGGGAGGTCAGCGACGGCTCCATCGACATCGAGACCGCCTACGGCCAGCTGGCCGTCGGGGTCAAGGCGGGCGTGCCGGCGTGGCTCGACCTCGTGTCGAAGAACGGCCGCGTGCGCAACGACCTCGACGGCGACCGAGCCGCCACCCAGTCCGAGCAGAGTGTCGCCATTCGCGCGCGCACCCAGTTCGGCGAGATCACCATCCAGAGAGGAAGCAACGCATGATCGAAGTGAAGGGACTCACCAAGTCCTATGGCAAGAAACTCGTGCTCGACGGAATCGACCTCAGCGTCGCCGCCGGATCGGTCACCGCCCTGCTCGGCCCCAACGGCGCCGGCAAGACGACGACCGTGCACATTCTCAGCACCCTCGTTCGCCCCGACGGCGGCAGCGCCAGCGTGAACGGCGCGGATGTCGTGAAGAATCCCAACGCCGTGCGTGCCGCGATCGGCCTCACCGGCCAGTTCTCGGCGGTCGACGCCCTGCTCACCGGCGAGGAGAACCTGCTGCTCATGGCACGCCTGCGCCACCTCGGCGGCAAGCGCTCCCGTGTGCGGACGGCCGAGCTGCTCGAGCAGTTCGAGCTGACCGAGGCCGCGCGCAAGCCGCTCGCGACCTACTCCGGCGGCATGAGGCGGCGCCTCGACCTGGCGATGACCCTCGTCACCAGTCCGAGCGTCATCTTCCTCGACGAGCCCACCACCGGACTCGACCCGCGCAGCCGCCACACCATGTGGGACATCGTGCGCGGCCTCGTCGCCGACGGCACGACCGTGCTGCTGACGACGCAATACCTGGATGAGGCCGACCAGCTGGCCGACCGCATCGCCGTGCTCGACGACGGCCGCATCGTCGCCGAGGGGACCCCGGCCGAGCTCAAGCGGCTCGTGCCCGGCGGGCACCTCGAGCTGCGCTTCGGCGACGTGCTGTCAGCGGAGACGGCCCGGGGGCTGCTCGCAGGCAGCACGCTCGACGACCTCGCGCTGACGGTTCCGAGCGTCGGAGTGAGCGGGCTGCGATCGGTGCTCGACCGCCTCGACGCGGCGGGGGTCGTCGCCGACGACCTCAGCATCCACACGCCTGACCTTGATGACGTCTTTTTCGCACTGACGGGAGCACAGAAATGACCTACGTAATCACCGACTCCGCCACGATGCTGCGGCGCAACCTGCTGCACATCGTGCGCTATCCCGGGCTGTCGATCTTCACGATCCTCGGGCCGGTGGTGATCCTGCTGCTCACGGTCTTCGTGTTCGGCGGCACCCTCGGTGCGGGCCTACCGGGCGTCGACGCCTCGAGCGGGCGCGACGCCTACCTTGCCTACGTAATGCCCGGCATTCTGCTCATCACGATCGCCGGCACAGTCAGCGGCGTCGCGATCACCGTCGCGATGGACATGACCGAGGGCATCACCGCCCGGTTCCGCACGATGGCGATCTCGCGGGCCGCGGTGCTCACCGGGCACGTGGTCGGCAACACCATCCAGGCGGTCATCGCGGTCGCCCTCGTGCTCGGCGTCGGCGTGCTCGCCGGCTTCCGCCCGACGGCGACGCCGATCGAGTGGCTCGGCATCGCCGGTCTCGTCGTGCTCTTCTCTTTCGCGCTCAGCTGGATCGGCGTCGCCATGGGGATGCAGTCGAAGACCGTCGAGACGGCCAGCAACCTGCCGCTCATCCTCACGGTGCTGCCCCTGCTCGGCAGCGGCTTCGTGCCAACCGCCTCGATGCCGGAGTGGCTGCAGGGCTTCGCCCAGCTGCAGCCCTTCACGCCCTTCATCGAGTCGATCCGCGGGCTGCTGCTGGGCGGCGGCTCGGCGAGCTCGATCCCGGTAGCGGTGGTGTGGGCGATCGTGCTCACCCTCGCCGGCTACGCCTGGTCGATGGCCATCTACGAGCGCAAGTCGGTGCGCTAGCGGTCGACGGTGCGGGCGGGCGACAGCGGTAGGCCGCCCGCACCGTCACTGCGCCAGCTCGTCGCTGAGCTCCAAGCCCTGCGGCGAGTTGGCCCGCGTGATGAAGTGCTCGACCCACTGGCGGTTGATCACGGGCACAGTCGTCTGGTCGTAGTGGTAGCGCAGCGAGATGCTGGCGTCGATCCACACCGTCATGCGGCCGCTCCCCTGCTCTACGGGAATGGTCCAGCTGAGCGAGAAGCCTTGGCCGCGCCGCAGCTTGGAGTTGATGGCCAGTTGCAGATGCGCCAGGAGCCGGTCGCTGACCTGCAGCTCCACCCCGGAGCGGCCGTAATGAAGGGTCCCCACGTGCTGGCGGTCAGCGTGCAGGCGCCGTAGCGGCGCTCCGGGTAGGCGTGAATGCGAGGGATTCCGATGGGAATCTCATCGTGCCTGTACCGCCATTCCGCCCCCGCACCCGCTCATAATTATGGTGATGGTCGGAATATTAGCTTAATTCGTGAACTATTTAATTCGTGAATTAAGCCGCCAGCCAGCGCTACCTCTATGGGTACGAACAGCCGGAGACACACGCATGTACAGACTCATCGGATCGACCCACTCGCTCAGCGGTCTGCCCGGAGCGACCGCCGAGTTTCTTCGCGCTCTGGACTCGGTGCGCAAGTCTCTCGCCGACAATGCCGGGCTCTCCGGCACCGAATTGCGGGCAATGGCGCAGATTGCTGAGGCTGACGGAGTGACTCCCAAGCAGCTGGCCCGGGCGCTCGAAGTCACGAACGGCGCGATCAGCGCAGTGACGTCGGCCCTGGTATCCCGAGACCTGGTGGAGCGCCACGAGCACCCTACTGACCGGCGCAGCCTCGTGCTGTCGCTGACCGAGAGCGGCCACGAGCTCATGCAGCACAACTACCAGAGCTTCCAGAACGCCATCTCGGCGGCGGCGAGCACCCTCACCGACACGACCGAAGCCGAGGTGGCCAAGGCGCTGCACGACCTCACCGAGGCGCTGCGGGCGCGGGAGCTGTAGCCCGTGCGCCTCGACCTCGGCGACCTGCACATCGCTCCCCTGGCGGCAGCCGACATCCAGCCGTTCGTCGCCTACCGCCGTCTGCCCGATGTGGCGCGCTACCAGAGCTGGTCGCCCGACTACTCGCTGGCCGACGGGCAGCGCCTCGTCGATGCCCAAGCCGGTCGTGACTTTCCGGAGAAGGACGAGTGGATGCAGTTCGGCATCCACACGAACGGCCGCCTCGCCGGCGACCTCGCGATCCACCCGCTGGCCGACCAGCCCGACAGCTACGAGTTCGGCGTCACGCTCGACCCAGCTCACCACGGAGCCGGCATCGCCACCCGCGCCCTCACCGCGGCCATCGACCACCTCTTCGACGCGCGCCGCGCCCACCGCGTGCTCGCCGAGTGCGACGAGCGCAACGACGCGGTGAAGCGCCTCCTCGCCCGCCTCGGCCTGCGCCACGAGGGCACGGCCCGCGCGGCCGACTGGTACAAAGGCGAGTGGACGTCGGTAGAGACGTGGGCGCTGCTGGCGAGCGAGCGCTAGAGCGGCCCACCACCCGAGGGTGATGGGCCGCAATCACCTAGGCGGGCTGCTCAGAACGGGCCGGCAGCACCCATCCCGGCCGCACGTAGTGGCAGGTGTAGCCGTTGGGGTGCTTCTCCAGGTAGTCCTGGTGCTCCTCCTCGGCCATCCAGAACTCGCCAGCCGGCTCGACCTCGGTGACGACCTTGCCCGGCCAGAGGCCCGACGCGTCGACGTCGGCGATCGTGTCGAGGGCGACCCGCTTCTGCTCCTCGTTCTCATAGAAGATCGCGGAGCGGTAGCTGCGGCCGACGTCGTTGCCCTGGCGGTTGCGCGTCGACGGGTCGTGGATCTGGAAGAAGAACTCGAGGATCTCGCGGTACGAGATCTCTGACGGCTCGAACTCGATCTCGACGGCCTCTGCGTGGTCGCCGTGGTTGCGGTAGGTCGCGTTCGGCGTGCTGTCGTCGCCGGAGTACCCGACGCGGGTCGACACGATGCCCGGTCGACGGCGCAGCAACTCCTGCGCGCCCCAGAAACATCCGCCGGCGAGGATGGCGATCTCAGACATTAGGACTCCTTCGAAGTGAACAGGGCGCGGTAGTCACCGTAGCCCTCGGTTTCCAGCTGGTCGACCGGCACGAAGCGCAGCGCCGCCGAGTTGATGCAGTAGCGCATGCCGCCCTGATCGCGCGGTCCGTCGTCGAAGAGGTGGCCCAGGTGGCTGTCGCCGTTGGCCGACCTCACCTCGGTGCGCACCATCCACAGTGTTCTGTCACTGTTCTTGACGATGTTGGCGGGCTCGATCGGCCGGGTGAAGCTCGGCCAGCCCGACCCGCTGTCGAACTTGTCGGTCGACGAGAACAGCGGCTCGCCCGAGACGACGTCGACGTAGATGCCGTCGTCGTGGTTGTCCCAGAACTCGTTGCGAAAAGGGGGCTCGGTCGCGTCGTTCTGCGTGACCTCGTACTGGCGCTTGCTCAACTGCGAAACGACGGCGGGATCCTTGCGGTAAGTGGTGGTGCTCATGGGGCGATGCTCCTTGGTGAACCGCTGGCTGCGGTCCTCATAGTCATAGAACAGTGGATGAGGCTGGAAAGTTCCCGAGGCCGGGAGTACGGTGCCGCCATGGCAACCCCGATCTCCGACCAACAGTTCTTCGAGGCCGAGGGCGTCGGCGACTGGCGCGTCCTCTACTGGGGAGCGAAGACGCTGTTTCGCACCGGCAGCTTCGCCCGCGGCGCGGAGCTGGTGACCGCGATCGCTGCCGAGGCGGCGGCGCTCGGGCACGATCCACTCGTCGACCTGCGCGACGACACCGTGACGGTGCAGGTGATCACTGTCGGCGTGGGGCTCAGCGGTCTGGACCTCGAGCTCGCACGCCGCATCTCTGCTGCGGCCGCGGCCTTGGGCATCGAGGCCGACCCCTCTTCGGTGCAGCATGTGCAGCTGGCCTTCGACGTCGTCGACCAGGAAGCGGTGATCGCCTTCTGGCAGGCCGCACTCGGGTACGTGCGGGTCAGCGAGCACGACATGGTCGAGCCCAACCTCATCGGACCGACCGTCTGGTTTCAGGAGAAGGCGCCCGTAAGCCCGCGCAACCGCATCCATGTAGACGTCTCGCTGCCGCACGACCAGGCGCAGGCGCGCGTTGACGCGGTGCTTGCTGCTGGTGGACGCATGCTTGGCGACCGGCACGCCCCCGCCTTCTGGTCTCTCATTGACCCGGAAGGCAACGTCGTCGACATCGCGACCTGGCAGGGGCGCGACTAAGTCACTCGGGGACCTTCGGCACTGTCGAACGATGAGTCGCGCTGCGAGGCTGGCGCTACGAGTCTGAGGAGGCCCTCATGTCTGAGCACATTGTGGTGGCAGTCGATGGCGGACCGGCGAGTAGCGCCGCGATCGCCTGGGTGATCGACCGGATAGGGTCCGTCGATGCGGTCGTCGAACTCACCACGGTGATCGCGCCGCGCTTCCCCCTTCCCGACACCGCGGACGGCGCCGTGCTCGACCCCTATCAGCCGATTCTCGATGCCGCGAGGTCGCGAGTGCTGGCTGCGCGCCCCCAGGCCACGGTGACTATGCGTGTGCGCCGAGGCGTTCCCGTCGACGAGCTGGTCAGCGCTTCGCGGCACGCTGACCTGATGGTGATCGGCGCCAACCCCACGCCGCCGGTCGCCGGGGCCCTGCGCGGCACTCTGCCCCTCAAGCTGGCCGGGCAGGCGTGGTGCACGACGGTGGTCGTTCCCGCCTCGTGGCAGCCATCGTCGGGATCGGTCGTCGCCGGCTGGACAGACGACGAGACCGCGGATGCCGCCCTCGATGTCGCCGCGGTGGAAGCCTCGCGACGCGGCGCGGGCCTCACCATCGTGCACACCTGGGGTGCGATTGCGGCGGCCCCGCTGGAGTCCTCTGCGCCGCCCTCGATGGAGGCAGCCATCGCCGCCGAGCACCGGAGGCTGCTCGAGGGGGCCGCCCAGCGCATCCGAGTCGCCCACCCCGCCCTGTCGATGACGCACCTGCTCCACGGCGGATCCGCCGCGATAGCCATCGTGCGGGCCGCGCCGGGGGCGTCGCTCGTGGTGGTCGGCACTCGCGGGCGGGGTGCGGTGAGCGCGCTGTTTCTCGGCTCGGTGAGCCAGGATGTGCTGCTCAACCTCCCCGTGCCCGTCGCGGTCGTACCGCGCACGCATGCTCGCGCAGACCGGTTTCCCGAGCTCCTCGTCGAAGACTTCTAGGCCGGCGCGACGATGAGCGGTGACACCTCACAGCGAGGGCGCGCGGTCTGGCGCTACCGCTACATCTGGGCAACACTCGCCGTCGCGGCGGTCGCGGGGGTGCTCACGCTCGTGTCGTTGCCCTCAGCCGCACAGTGGGTGGCTAGTGGCTTTGCGGCGCTGGTGGCTGCGCGTAGCGGCTGGGCGATGGTCAAGTCGATCCGCACGGGAGCCTGGGGCATCGACATCCTCGCCGTCGCGGCGATCGCAGCCACGGTGGTGCTCGGCGACTACTGGGCAGCGCTCGTCGTCGTTCTCATGCTCATGAGCGGCGAGGCGCTCGAGGACTTCGCCTCGCGTCGCGCCCGCAACGAGCTGGAGGCGCTGATGAGCCGAGCTCCCCGTCTCGCCCACCGGCGCAGCGACGGCGAGATCGCTGACATCGCCGTGGACGATGTCGTCATCGACGACCTGCTGCTCGTCAAGCCCGGCGAGGCCGTGCCCGTCGACGCTGTCGTCACCGGCGACGGTGCGTTCTTTGACGAGTCGTCGATCAGCGGTGAGAGCCTGCCCGTGTGGCGTCCCAGCGGCGACGCCGTGTTCAGCGGTGCGGTCAGTACCGACGAGCCGGTCACGGTGCGGGCGACAGCAGTAGCGCGCGACAGTCAGTACCAGGCGATCATCGCGCTCGTGCGGGCTGCCGCTGGTAGCAAGGCCCCGTTCGTGCGGCTCGCGGACCGTGTCGCCGTGCCCTTCACCATCGCCGCCTTCGCGATTGGAATTCTCGCCTGGCTGATCTCGGGTGAGCCGGCCCGCCTCGCCGAAGTGCTCGTGGTCGCCACGCCCTGTCCGCTGCTGATCGCAACCCCGGTCGCATTCATCGCCGGAATGAGCCGTGCGGCGGCGCGCGGCGTGATCATCAAGGATGGCGGCGCTCTCGAGCAGCTCTCCCGCGTGCGCACTGCGGCGTTCGACAAGACCGGCACCATTACGCAGGGCGCGCCGCGGGTGGGCCGGATCGACGCTGCTGGCATGGATGAGGCTTCTGTACTGAGGCTCGCCGCCGGCGCGGAGGCCAGCTCCGCGCACGTGCTCGCCCACGCGATCGTCGCCGAGGCGGACGATCGACGGCTTGCGCTGCCCCCGGCCGAAGACGTCACGGAGACCGTCGCCCAGGGTCTCAGCGCCACCATCGAGGGAGCGTCCGTGCTCGTCGGCAAGCTGTCATTCGCGGCCCCGGGCTCGACGGCTCCCTGGCCCGCTCTCGCGCCCGGCGAGACCGCCGTTCACGTCGGCCGCAACGGCGTGCTCGTCGGTCGGGTCTCGCTCACCGACGCGCCGCGCCCCGAATCGGCGGCCAGCATTGCCGCGCTTACCGCGCTCGGCGTGCGGCACATCGTGATGCTCACCGGCGATGCGGCCGAGACAGCCGGGCGGATCGCCGACGTTGTGGGTATTGGCGAAGTGCGCGCGGGCCTCCTGCCCGCTGACAAGGTCGCGGCGGTGCGCGCTCTCGGCCCGCGCCCGGTGATGATGGTGGGTGACGGCGTCAACGACGCACCCGTGCTGGCTGTCGCCGACGTCGGAGTGGCCATGGGTGCGCGCGGTGCCAGCGCAGCGAGCGAGTCGGCCGACGTCGTCGTGCTCGTGGATGATCTCGGCCGCATACCCGAGGTCATCACCATCGCCCGCCGCACCGTGCGCATTGCCTACCAGAGCATCGGGATCGGCATCGGGCTCAGCGTTGCCCTCATGCTCGTCGCCACTGTCGGCGTTCTGCCGGCCATCCTCGGTGCTGCCTTGCAGGAGCTCGTCGATGTGATCACGATCCTCAACAGCCTGCGCGCTGGCCGCCGACTCAGCCGTTAACGCCAGTGGGCTACGCTGCCCGCATGCAGCAACTGCAGCGACGCCTCGGCACTGCTGACGCGGTGTTCATCGGCCTCGGCTCGATGCTCGGCGCCGGCGTGTTCGCGGCTTTCGCGCCCGCCGCCGAGGCAGCGGGCAGCTGGCTGCTCGTCGGCCTGGCGATCGCAGCCGTGGTCGCCGCCTGCAACGCGCTCGCCTCGGCGCAGCTCGCCGCCCAGTACCCGACCTCGGGCGGCACCTACGTCTACGGCCGCGAAGAGCTCGGACCGTGGTGGGGATTCTTCGCCGGCTGGAGTTTCGTCATCGGCAAGACGGCGAGCTGCGCGGCGATGGCGCTGACTTTCGCGTTCTACGTCGCCCCCCACGGCTGGGAGCGGCCGGTCGCTGCCCTCGCGGTTGCTGCCCTGGCGACCGTCAACGTGCTCGGGGTCACCCGCACTGCCCTGGTCGCCCGCGTGATCGTCGTGCTCGTACTAGCCGCGCTAGCGACCGCGACGGCGAGCATGCCGCACACCAACGCACTCGATGCCGCACTCCCCCATGGTCCCTACGGCGTGCTGCAATCGGCCGGCCTGCTGTTCTTCGCCTTCGCCGGCTACGCGCGCATCGCGACCATGGGCGAGGAGGTGCGCGACCCCGCGCGCACGATCCCCCGGGCGATCGTGATCGCCCTCGCGATCACCGTGGTCGTGTACGCGATCGTCGGCGTGGGGCTGCTCAGCGCGCTCGGGCCTGCGGGGCTGGCCGAGTCATCCCAGCCGTTCGTCGATGCGGCGAGCGGATCGCCCTGGCTGGTGCCCATAGTGACCGCGGGCGCCGCGCTCGCCTCGCTGGGCGCCCTCCTCGCCCTCATCGCCGGCGTGGGCCGCACGACGCTTGCCATGGCACGCGAGTCGGACCTTCCCCGCTGGCTCGGCGCCGTGCACCCGCGCTTCGGGGTGCCGCACCGCGCAGAGCTCGCTCTTGCGGCAGTCGTGGTCGTTCTCGTGCTGACGATCGACCTGCGCAGCGCCATCGGGTTCTCGTCGTTCGGTGTGCTGCTGTACTACCTGGTGGCCAACCTCTCGGCGCTGCACCAGGCGCAGCGCCGATACCCCCGCGCGCTCTTCGTGCTCGGCGCCGTGGGCTGCGTCGCGCTGGTCGTGACGGTGCCGCCCCTGTCGATCGCCGGCGGGGTGGCCGTGCTCGCCGTCGGTTTTGCTTATCGTCTAGTTCGCACGAACTGTCAAGCGCCTTCACGAAATTCACACCCGACGTAGGTTTGCCAGAGAAGCAATCGGGCCGGAGAACCAGGAGGAGATGACCGTGACGATGGAACTGAGCTATACCGACGAGCTGATCGCCTCCACCTGGAAGAGCCCCGCGTCCGGCCTCTGGGTGGCAAGCGACGCAGGCACCTACCTCGGCATGGTCGAGCGCATCGACGGCCGATATGTCGTGACCGACTCCACCGGCCGCGACCTCGGCTCGTACCTCGAGCTCGCCGACGCCCAGCAGCGCCTCGACGGAGTGGCCGAGCCCGCCGAGACCAGCGCCCGCGACATTCTCATGATGAAGGCGATCATCGCCATGACCGGTGTGACGGCGCTGTCGCTCGCGCTGAG
Source organism: Actinomycetota bacterium (assembly GCA_013297645.1). GTDB lineage: Bacteria > Actinomycetota > Actinomycetes > Actinomycetales > Microbacteriaceae > Conyzicola. The sequence continues at coordinate 3,529 of JAAFHU010000043.1, read as the reverse complement.
CGTCGTGCTCCGGTGGCAGTGAACCTGCTGCACCCGGCAAGCGCCGGCGAGGCCGTCAACCTCTGGTTCGTCAACGGCGCGCCCGTTCGCCTGGTCTATGGCGAGACGCGCTACCGCGTGATCAGCGCACAGCAGTGGACCGACGCCTCGGGCTGGACGATCGCGGCACAGACCGCCACCGGCCAGGCGACCCGGCTATCGGTGCGCGCGGGCATGCGCGGCTGGCAGCTCGCCTCCGCCGGCTAAGACCCGGGCTGGCTCGGCTCGGGCACGACCTGCAGGCCGCCCGGGGTATTCGCCGACTTGGTCAGCGCCTCGATCCAGGCGCTGTTGATCATCGGCATCTTGCCGCCGAAGTACTGGAACGTCAGCGACACGTGGGGGCTGACCCAGATGGAGGTGCGGCCGAGGCCGTTGCGCATCGGGTCGACCCAGGTGAAGGCGAACTGCTCGCCTCGGCGCAGCTTGCCCCAGACCACGACCTGCAGGTGCGCGAGCACGCGGTCGTCGAAAGTCGCCGTCAGCTTGGAGTCGTAAGTTAGCGTTCCCACAGTGAGACCCTAAACCAGCTCGACCGTGACGCGGTCACGTCCGCCGTTCTTGGAGCGGTACATTGCGGCATCCGCGTGCACCAGCAGGGTGTCACCGCTCGGCACGGCCCCGGCGGTGGGATGCGTGAGAACGACGCCGACGCTGGCCGAGATCCCCAGCGGGGTGGGCACGCCCTCGTAGGGGGCGCGGATCGCCTCAGTGATGCGCTCCGCCACAATGAGTGCCGAGCTCTCGTCCAGAGTCTCACAGATGACGACGAACTCGTCGCCGCCGAGGCGACCCACGAGGTCGTTCTGGCGCACGACAGAGGTGAGCCGTTCGGCGACCTCGCGCAGCACGCTATCGCCGACGTCGTGGCCCAGTCGGTCGTTGACGGCCTTGAAGCCGTCAAGGTCGATGAACATGAGCCCGAGCGATCCCCCGTCACGCAGGGCCGAGGCGATCGCCGTCGTCAGCTGCTCCTGCAGCAGCTTGCGGTTGGCGAGGCCGGTGAGCTCGTCATAGAGGGCGAGCTGCTCGAGCTGCCGCTGCAGGCGCATCGACTTGAGCGCCTGCATGGCCTGCTTGGTGATCGAGAGTTTGAGGTCGACCGCAGACTCGGTCAGCTCCCGTTCCCGGCCGAAGAAGGAGACGATGAAGCCGCGCGTTCCCGCGTCATTGCGCACGGGCAGCACCGTGAACGACTCGACGTGCGCTGCGCGCATCGCGGCGGCGGTCGTCTCGTCGGCCTCAGCGACGCCGCCGATCGCGACGTGCTCCATCGTGGCGAAGGCCTCGTCATAGATCGGCCAGCGGGTGCCCGGTGCGACCTCGTCGAGCATGTGGCGCCCGCCGACAATGAGCAGGGACCCGTCGGGCTGCTCGGTCACCGCGGCGACGGCGGTAGCGGCCACAGACGCCCGCACGGCCTCGGTCAGTGCCTCGACGACCTCCGACTCGGTCTCGCTCGCCGTGAAGGCCGTGGTGGCGTCCTGCAGGGCGCGCACGCGCTCCGACGACATCTCGGCGACCCGGCGGGCGTCGATGAGCTCGCGCTCGTACTGCTGGCGCTCGGTGGAGTCAAACAGAGCCGAGCGAATCTCCGTCTGCTCACCCGCGTCGTCGGTGACGACGACCGAGTTCGCGAGCACGGGCAGCGCCGTGCCGTCCGCGCGCTGCAATCTCAGCGCGATCTCGCGCACCTCGCCCTGCAGCAGCAGCACCGGCCGCTGGCGGGTCTCGTAGAACATGCGGCCGCCGGCCTCGAGAAGCTGCGTGAACGACGTGCCGAGCACGGCATCCCGCGACTGATCGAGCCAGCGCAGCAGGGTCTCGTTGACGCGCACGATGGTGCCGTCCATGTCGGTCGAGAGATAGCCGCAGGGGGCGTTCTCGTAGAGGTCCTCGTAGCTCTGGGCATCGATGACGGTCATGTCAGGAATGCCTTGATCTGCCGGGTGACCTCGTCGGGGCCAGAGAGGTTGGCGCAGTGCCCGTAGGCGTCGATGAGGGCGTAGCTGCTGCCGGCGACCTGGTCGTGCACGTACTGGCCGACGACCTCCGGGGCGATGATGTCGTCCTTCGCCTGCAGGATCAGGGTCGGCACCGAGACCTCGGCGAGGTCGGCGCGGTTGTCGCTGAGAAAGGTGACGTGCGCGAAGTGGCGGGCGATCGACGGGTCGGTGCTGCAGAAGCTCGCGGTGAGCTCGTCGCCGAGGTCGGGCACCTCAGGAACGCCCATGATGAGGGGCGCCATCGCCGCAGACCAGCCGAGGTAGTTCGCGTCGAGGGCGTCGAGCAGACCGTCGATATCGGCCTGCTCGAACCCGCCGATGTAGTCGCCGGTGTTGATGTAGCGCGGCGACGGCCCAAGAAGAACGAGAGCGCCGAAGCGGGAGGGATCGCGGTTGGCCGCGAGCACGCCCATCATGCCGCTGACCGAGTGGCCGATGAACACGACGTCGTGAAGATCGAGGTTCTCGACAATCTCGAGGATGTCGCCTGCGTAGCCGTGCAGGGAGTCGTACTTGCCGCGGTCGTAGGCGGCGATATCCGACCCGCCCGACCCCACGTGGTCGAAGAGGATGACGCGGTAGTCATCGGTGAACTGCGGCGCGACGCGGTGCCAGGCCTCCTGGCTGCAGCCGAAGCCGTGGGCGAAGACCAGGGGGCGACCGGCGGGGTTTCCGAGCTCGACGACGTTGTTGCGCCGCAGAACATCGGTCGCTTCCAGTGCACCGCTCATACCGGCTCCTCGGAGAATCGCGAGAACAACACAGACGGGCCGCTCATTCCTACCATTATGCGTGCGACACGCCGTCACAAAACATTCCCTCAGGGGGGTGGTGGTCGAGTGCGTGCGAGGAGTATAGGGGGGTAACCCGCAATCTGTCTCGTGTTGACTCAAATTTATTGAGGGAGTGGACTAGCTCAGTGATGTTCCCTCCCGAGTCCGACCTGCATGGTGCGGTCAGTCGTGGCGAGATCGTCCCCTACTTCCAGCCCCAGCTCGACGTGAAGACGCGGGAGACGGTGGCGGTAGAAGTTCTGTGCCGCTGGTTCCACCCCGAGCACGGACTGGTGAGCCCCGCCGAGTTCATCCCCGTGGCCGAGGCCAACGGCGCGATCCTCGAGATCGGCAAGTACATGCTCGAAGAGACGTGCCGCGCGGCAGCCGAATGGCACCGGGCCGGACTGCCGCTCGAAGTGTCGGTGAACGTGTCGCCCATCCAGCTCGCCCAGCCGGACTTCTTCGACATCCTGCTCGACAACCTCGAGCACCTCGGACTGCCGCCGCAGACGCTGACCATCGAGATCACCGAGTCGCTGCCGATCGCCAACCTGCCGATGGTGGTCAACCGTCTGGCCAGCCTGCGCGACCTCGGACTCGGCGTGTCCATCGACGATTTCGGAACCGGCTACTCGTCTATCGCGCAGTTGCAATCACTTCCGGCGACAGAGCTCAAGATCGACCAGTCGCTCGTGCAGGACGATTCGG
>JAAFHU010000042.1:15086-17670 GCA_013297645.1 Actinomycetota bacterium | reverse complement strand
GCCGGGGTGCCCGGGCTGTGACCGGGGCACTCGGCATCACCCCCGGCACCTACCGCCACTACAAGGGCAACCTCTACGAGGTCGTCGACGTGGCGACGCACTCCGAGACCGAGGAGCAGCTCGTGGTCTACCGCGCGCTCTACGGCGAACGCGGGCTCTGGGTGCGCCCGCTGGCGATGTTCAGCGAGATGGTCGAGGTTGACGGGGTGGCCGTGCCGCGCTTCGCAAGAGAGGTCTAGGCAATCCCTCAGTTTGTGCGCCCGCGCGACCCATAATCTTCAGTCATGGAATTTGCTCTCGAGTTCACGCCCGACCTGCTCGTCGCCTTTCTCACGCTCTTCGTGCTCGAGATCGTTCTCGGCGTCGACAACGTGATCTTCATCTCGATCCTCGCGAGCAAGCTGCCGGTCGCGCAGCAGGCCAAGGCGCGCAACCTCGGGCTCTCGCTGGCGTTGGTCACGCGCATCGCCTTGCTCTTCGCGGCGACCTGGCTGATCAGCGCGACTGACGACCTGTTCGCGCTGTTCGGCATGGGCTTCTCGATTCGCGACCTCATCCTCATCCTCGGCGGCGGCTTCCTCATCTACAAGGCAGTGAAAGAGATTCACGAGAAGCTCGAGGGCGCCGAGTCGCACGGCCAGGGCACCGGCAAGGCCGTGACCTTCGGCGCGGTGATCGTGCAGATCCTGCTGCTCGACATCGTATTCTCCTTCGACTCCGTCATCACCGCGGTCGGCATGGTCGACAACCTGCTCGTCATCATCGCGGCGGTTCTGCTCTCGTTCGGCGTCATGCTCTTCTCAGCCCGCTTCATCTTCGCCTTCGTCAACAAGCACCCCACGGTGAAGATGCTCGCGCTCGCCTTCCTCGTGCTCATCGGCGCCTTCCTCGTCGCCGAGGGCTTCGACGTGCACATCGACAAGGCGCTCATCTACGGGCCGGTGGCCTTCGCCGTCGTCGTCGAGGCGCTCAACCTCGTCTACAAGGCGCGTCAGGCGAAGAAGGCCGGCGCGGCCGTCGAGCCCGTGGCCCTCCGTCACGCGTACACGAAGGAGGACCCGACGGATGCCGTGCACGCCGCCACCGCGAAAGGCCCCGAGTCCGGGTCAGTCGGCCTCAGCCGTCGTCCCGTGAGTGCCCCGGTGAGCGACTCGGACGGCCACCAGGAGCCCCACGGCCTCGCCTAGGGCTGCAGGCGCTCGCGCTGCCAGTCGTCTCCGTCGGTGCGCGTGAACCGCAGGCGGTCGTGCATGCGCGAACTGCGGCCCTGCCAGAACTCGATGCGGCTCGGCCGAATGCGGTAGCCGCCCCAGGTCTCAGGGCGCGGCACCGTGCCGTCGCCGAACTGGGCCTCGAGGTCGCGCACTCTCTGCTCGAGCAGGTCGCGCGAGGCGATCGGCCGGGACTGCTCGCTGGCGACCGCGGCGATCTGGCTGCCACGCGGTCGCGACGCGAAGTACGCGTCCGACACCGCAGGGTCTGTCGGCTGCGCGACACCGCGCACGATGACCTGCCGGTGAATGGTGTACCAGGGAAACACCACGCTCACCTCGGGATGGGCGAGCAGGGCTCGTCCCTTCTCCGAGCTGTAGTTGGTGAAGAACTCGAGGCCGCTCTCGTCGAGGCCGCGCAGCAGCACGGTGCGACTGCTGGGAAGCCCGTCCGGGTCGATCGTCGAGAGCACCATCGCGTTGGGCTCGTAGACTCCCGACTCGTCGGCCTGCTGCAGCCAGAGCTGAAACTGGGCGATGGGGTCGCCGAGGATCTCAGACTCCAGGAGGGGCTGCTGGCCGTAGTCGGTGTGGCGCTGGAGGGGATCGGTCATACGACCATTCTCGTCCTCGGTTGTCGCCGCCCCGTTCACTACAATCGACCCATGAACGAGAAGGATCTGCTGGGCCTCTGGTCTCAGGCGCGCCTGCACGTGATCGTGTCCCAGGCCGCCCCCACCTTCCTGCTGACGGTGACCATCACCGGGCTGGCCCTGGGCGACGGCTTCGGCGACTCGGGTGCCGTCAAGCTCGCGGCGGCAGGCATCCTGCTCGCCTCGGGAATTCTCGGATTCCTCGCGCAGTACTCTGCCGCGAACGAGGCCATCGCCGTCGCCGCCGACCTGCGTGCGCTCGAGTCGCCCTCCGCGGTCACCCGGCGAATCGTGGCGACCGCCCACTGGGCGCTCATCGTGAAGTTCGTGACCCCGGCGATCTTCGTCGCGATCTACCTCGCGCTCATCTGCGCGCTGTTCTTCACGCCGGTTCTCAACTAACCAGTACCCTGTCGGGGTGACCAATTCAACGACCCCGGCGTCAGGCACCCAGTACACGATTCGCCACGGCGGCTACGAGGCCACCATCGCCTCGGTAGGGGCCAGTCTGCGCGAGCTAACCTTCGAGGGCCGCGCCCTCGTGCTGCCCTTCGATGCCGACGAGGTGCGCCCCAAGTTCCGCGGTGCCACCCTCGCGCCGTGGCCGAACCGCATCGTCGGCGGCGAGTACCACTTCGACGGTGAGCTCTACAAAGTAGCCCTCACCGAGCCGGAGCGCGGCCACGCCCTGCACGGCCTCGCGGCCTGGCTCGACTTCGC
>JAAFHU010000042.1:0-15076 GCA_013297645.1 Actinomycetota bacterium | reverse complement strand
GAGCGACGCCGAAGTCACGCTCGAGGGCGTCATCCAGGCGCAGGCCGGATACCCCTGGCGGGTCGTCGTCACCGTCACCAACACGCTGTCGGATGCCGGGCTTGCCACCACGGTCACCGCCACCAACACGGCGACGACCGCGGCCCCGTGGGGCACCGGCCCGCACCCCTACCTGGTTGCGGGCCCCGGCCGCGTCGACGAGTGGACGCTCGACCTCCCCGCCGCATCCGTGTTGCTCACCACCGAGACCCTCGCGCCAACCGAGGTCGTGCCGGTCGACTCGGCCGGCCTCGACTGGCGCGAGCCGCACGTGGTCGGCGACATCTTCATCGACCACGCGTTCACCGGGTTCAGCGCTGCGCGGGTGCGCGTCACCGATGATTCTGGCAGCGGCGTCGAGATGACCTGGGGGCCGGAGTGCCGCTGGGTTCAGCTGCACACCGCCGACCTGCCCGACGCGTCGCTCAGCCGCCGCGGCCTCGCGGTCGAGCCCATGACCTGCCCGCCCGATGCCTTCAACTCGGGTACCGACCTCATCCGCCTCGAGCCCGGTGCCGCCTATGACACAGGATGGATTATTTCAGCCGTCTGAGGGGCCTGGGGGATACGCTTCTGACACACACAAGCTCCCAGAGACGAGAGGTGCCTCGATGCGCGCGATCCGGGCAGGCTACCCCGCGCTGACCGCAGCGCTCTGGGTGATGGTGGTTCTCGTCGCCGTCTATGTCGTCGCCCTGCTGATCCCGCGCTCCGGCCCGAACTTCTTCATCGACACCGTGCTGTGCCTTGCGGCAGGCTGCGCCTGCGTCGCCGTCTTCGTCGTGGTCGCCATCCACACTCGTTTTCGACGGGTGGATGTGGTGCTCACCGGCCTCGCCGTGGCGAGCGTCGTCTTCGGCGACTTCTACTACTCCGCGGCTTCCGACAGCGAGGGCTACCTCGCCTCGCCGTCTCCGGCCGATGTGGGCTACTTCCTCTACTACGTGCTTCTGGTCGGCGCCTTCATTGTGATCGTGCGGCGGCATCCGCTGCCGTCCCTGCGGGTCGGGTGGATGGTCGCCCTCGATGCGGCGGTCGCCGCGCTTGGCGCGGGCGCATTGCTCGCGCTCGTGCTCAACCCCGTGTTGACGGGGCTCTCTGACACGAACCCGGCAGACGCGCTCATCACGGCGTCATACCCCGCGTTGGACTTGCTGCTGCTCGCCTTGATCGGTGCTGTGGCGGCATCGCCGGTAATCAATCTCGGCCGGCGCACTTACGTGTTCACCTTCGCGCTGCTCTCATTCGGCGCGGCCGATGTCGTTTACACCCTTCTCGGCCAGATCAATGCCTACGAGTCGGGCCACCCGATTGACGCGCTGTGGACGATCGGCCTGGCGCTCTTCGCCTGGTGGGCGGCCGGTCAGGCGGATGTCAGTGACGCCGGTCCGCGCTCCAGCGCGACCGCGATCCCGATCCTCACCGCCGCCGTGCTGTCGGCCCTCGCGGTGCTGGTGTTCGCCACGCAGGTCACGATCTCGACAGTCCCCGTCGTGCTGGCCGCGGCCGCTCTCGGTCTCGCCGCTGCGCCGGTGCTGCTGCGGCAGATCGAGTCCCGGCGGCTGATCGCCGCCCAGGCAGAGCTCGTGCGGCAGCTCGAGGATCTCGACCGCGCGAAGGGCGAGATGCTCGCGACCGTCAACCACGAGATCCGAACCCCGCTGACGTCGGTGCGCGGCTACCTCGAGCTGGTGATCCAGGGCGAAGGCGGGCAGATTCCGGAGCGGGCAGCCGAGATGCTGCGGATCGCCGACCACAACGCCGAGCGCCTCGCCGTGCTCGTCGACGACATGCTCACCATGTCGCGCCTCGACGCGGGCATCGTCAAACCCGACCGGCAGCCCGTCGACCTTCGGCGGGTGCTCTACCGGGTCGTCGCGTCGCTGCAGCCCTTTGCCACGTCACGCAGTGTGAGCCTCGACATCGACGAGGACGACGTCGATGCGACCGTGCTGGGCGACGAAGCGCAGCTCGAGCGGGCCTTCACCAATCTGACCCAGAACGCTCTCAAGTTCACCCCGGCCGGCGGCTCGGTCGGTATCGAGATGCAACTCGACAACGAGATGCTCGTGGTGCGCGTGATCGACACCGGCATGGGGATTCCCGAGAACGACCTGCCGTTTCTCTTCGGACGCTTCTACCGGGCCTCCAACGCGCAGAAGGGCGCGGTGCCCGGCACGGGGCTCGGCCTGGCAATCGTGCACAGCCTCGTGCGGGCGAACCGCGGCGACGTCTCGATCGCCTCGACGGTCGACGTGGGAACGACAGTTCGAGTGGCGCTCCCCGTCTCCCGCTAGTCTGGTTTCCGTTGGTTCGAAGGGAATTCCACATGGCGGAACACGAGGGCAGAGTCGCCTTCATCACCGGGGCCACCAGCGGAATCGGACTCGCCTGCGCGCTCGAGCTCGCGGCGCAGGGCAGCGCGGTCGTGCTGCACGGGCTCGACCTGCGGGATTCCACCGCGGCGGCAGCGGTCATCGAGCAGAGCGGCGGGCGCGCCCTCGCACTCGCCGGGGCTGTCGATGACGCCGACGCCATGGGCGCGGCGATCGAGGCGGCGGTTGCCGCCTTCGGGCAGCTGGACACCCTGGTCACCTCCGCCGGAATCCAGCGCTACGGAACCGCCGCATCCACCCCCGTCGCCGTCTGGGACGAGGTGATGAACGTCAATCTCAAGGGCGTCTACCTCGCCTGCCACTTCGCCCTGCCGCACCTGCGCGCCTCGGCCGCCGGAAGCGTGGTCATCGTCTCGTCGGTGCAGGGCACCGCCAGCCAGTCGGATGTCGCCGCCTACGCTGCGAGCAAGGGGGCCCTGCACACCTTCGCGCGTGCCACCGCCGTCGACGAGGGACCCCACGGGGTGCGCGTCAACTCGGTGAGCCCCGGGTCGGTTGACACCCCGATGCTGCGGGCGACCGCCTCGGGCCTGAGCGACGGCAGTCATGACGCCGTCGAGGCGCTGCTCGCCGAGTGGGGGACCGCGCACGCGCTCGGGCGCGTCGCCCGCCCCGAGGAGATCGCGAGCGTGGTCTCGTTCCTGGCCAGCCCGCGGGCGTCGTTCGTGACCGGCGCGGACATCCGCGTGGATGGCGGCCTGTTGGCCCGCCTGGCCGCCGCCCTTCCGTCGAACAGGTGACCCCGTGTTCCAGCTGAGTGAATTTCTCTCCCCGCGGCCAGAGCCGCTCTGGCAGCTCGTGCGGCAGGCCGGTGTGACCAATGTCGTGGCGGTTCTGCAGGGGGCGGAGCAGGAGCAGCGCATGTTCGCGTCGCTCGAGGGCGGCGCTGCGGTTGCGCCGGGGGATGGCGCGCCCTGGAGCGAGGCGTCGATCGCCCGCGACCTCGCGATCTTCAGCGAGGGCGGCTTCGACGTCGTCGCCATCGAGGACACCGCGCCGATGGACAAGATCAGACTGGGCCTCGACGGCCGCGACGAGCAGATCGAGCAGGTCATCACGCAGCTCGAGGCGATGGGCAATCTCGGTGTGAGCGTGCTCTGCTACAACTGGATGGCCGTATCGAGCTGGGCGCGCACATCGGTGGCGATCCCCAACCGCGGCGGCGCCCTCGTCACCGGCTTCTCGCTCGCCGAGGCGTCGGCGCTGCCCGACCTCGTGCCGGCCGGCTCGGTCACCGCTGACCAGCTCTGGGAGGCACTCGAGTACTTCCTCGCCGCCGTGCTTCCCGTCGCCGAGAAGGCGGGCGTGCGCATGGGCATGCACCCCGACGACCCGCCGCTGCCCGTGGTGCGCAATATGCCGCGCATCATGAACAGCTTCGACAACTACCGACGGCTGCTGTCGATCAGCGACTCGCAGAGCAACGGCGTGACCTTCTGCCAGGGCAACTTCGCCCTCATGGGCGGCGATGTGCCCGCTCTCATCCGCGAGTTCGCCGGCCGCATTCCCTTCGTGCACTTCCGGAACGTCGAGGGCACGGCCGAGAACTTCATCGAGACATTCCACGACGATGGGGTGCTCGACATGGCCGAGTGCCTGCGCGCCTACAACGACATCGGGTTCGATGGACCGCTGCGACCCGACCACGTGCCGACGCTCTACGGCGAGTCGAACGCGCGGCCGGGCTACGAGAACCTGGGTCGGCTGTTCGCGATCGGCTACATCCGCGGGTTGCAGCACGGGCTGGCATGAGCGACGTCGACGAGTACCTTGCGGGGTTCGAGCCCTCCGTGCGCGAGAAGCTCGAGGGGGTGCGCGCCGCTATTCTCGCGAGCGTTCCCGACGCGGAGGAGAAGATCCGGTACGGCATGCCCGCGGTGATGCTCGGCGGTCGATATGCCCTGCACTTCGCCGGCTGGAAGAAGCACATCGGGCTCTACCCCGTTCCTCTCCTCGCCCCCGACCTCGAAGAGCGGGTCGCGCCGCTGCGATCGGGAGTCGACTCGGTGAACCTACCGCTGTCTGCGCCCGTCGACTACGCGCTGATCAGCGATATCACGGCGGCGATTGTGGCTATGCGGCAGGGCTGAAGCCGGACTACCCTCGCCCCATGGGCGGCCAACGGCGGGCGTGTGCGGTGTTCGTTGTGTTCTGCGCGCTCACGGCCGGCTGCGCGACGGATGCCGGCGGCGTGATCGACTGCGACCTTCCGGCCGAGGCCCGGCTCGTGCCCGCACCCGACGGCGGAATGCACGTCGAGTGGCCCAATGGCACGACCGCCCTCCTCGGCTTCGCCAATGGCGCATGCGTCTTCAGCCGCCCACCCGTGGCCGCCGCCCGGTCGGCGGTCGCCGAGGACGATCTGGCCTTCACCTACGACTACTACCGGCAGAGCCTCGCGCCCTGCCTCGACAATCTGGGATTCCGCGTGCTCGCGCCGCCGACCCGCCATGACTTCATCGCCTCGGGAGGCAACTGGTCGCCCTATGACTCGGTCTTCTCGGCGCTGCTCAGCAGCGAGGAGATCTCGACGATCGCGCTCGTCTGCCCCGGCACGCCCCCGAAGCACTGAATAAGCCGGAACCCGCCTACCGGTCGTCCGGCCGCCGACCTAGCCTGCGTGTATGAGAACCTCCGCCCTCGCCCCGCTCGCCCTTGCCGCCGCCCTCCTGCTCACGATCGGTGGATGCGCCGCCGCCGACGACGCCTCGTCGGGCGGCGATTCGTCGCAGAGCTCCTCTGACGACACGGACGACAGCGACGTGCCCTCGTCGAGCGACGAGGCCGAGAGCGGCAGCAGCGACCTCGCTCCCGTGCTGACCAACGAGCCGGCCGCGGGCGGCCCGCAGGTAACGCTCAGCGCGTCGGGCTTCGACCCCGCCGAGCTCACCATCAGCGCGGGGGATGTCGTGACCTTCTCGACCGAGGAGGGTATCTACGGCCTCATCGTCAACAACCTCGACAGCGTCACCGTCGCCACGAGCATTCCCGAGTACTACCAGTTCAACGATGCCGGCACCTACTACCTCAAGGAAGACATCAGCGGCAACACCGCCACGATCACTGTCGAGTAGGGGAGGGGAAGTGCGCGAGGATGGCAGCATGACCTCCTCGCAGCAGCCGCGTACCCGTCGTTCCTGGGACACCATCCTCACTATCGTTCTCGTCATCCTCTTCGCTGGCTGGGCCATCGTCTGCGCCTTCGCCGGCGTGGCCGTGGCATTCGCGGGGGACAGCTGCGGCGCGTCGGCGGTGTGCAACACCGATCAGATCGGCACCGCCCTCTATATCGGCATCGGCGGGCCGTTGGTGGTCGGTGTCATCATCGTCATCGCGACGATCGTGCGTCTGGTGCGCAAGCGCCTGGCGTTCTTCGTTCCGCTGATCGGGTTCGTGCTCGCGCCCGCGGTCGTGGTGGCTGCCTACATCACCGCGGCGAACGCGGTGGTGCCGATCGGCTAGTGCTGCGCGTCGTAGCGGGCGAGAGCGTCGGCGTCGCGCGCGTGGGTGACCGCGCGTCGCGCGGCGTCGAGCGCCTCGACCGGGTCGGCCTCGGCCTCGGCGACGGCCAGCTCGCGCTCTGCCTCGCGCAGCCGCGTGCGTGCGTCTGCACCGACCCCGCGGCCCCCGGCGGTGATGAAGCCGCGCACGGCGGCGACCTGGCTGCGAGCTGAGACGAGCGTTCCGGCCAGCGCCGCACGGGCGTGCTCGAGACGCTGGGCCTGGTTGCGGGCAGTGGCGAGGGCGGTGTCCAGCTCGGTGTCCAGCTCGGCGATCGCGCCGTTGAGAAGGTCGAGCTTCTCAATGGGGTCGGACGGCCGCTTCTTGTCAGAGCACGCAGCCACGGCCTTCTCGACTGCGTCAATGGCATCGACGATGGCCGCGCCGCTGTCGGCGTCGGGTGCGGCGTCGCGCTCGCTCCGGGCCTCGGCTAGGTCGGCCTTCTGCGCCGCCACGAGCGTCTTCACGGTTGCCGCCGCGTCGTCGAGCTGCGCGGCGACGGAGTCGATCGAGTCGAGCAGTGTGGTCGCCGCGGCCACGCTCTGCTCGGCGGCGCGCAGGTCGCCGACCACGGCGTTCACCCCGGCGGGCGACAGCTGCTTCTCGGCGCCGGCCACCGACGTCTGGGCGGCGGCGAGGCGCTCACCGGCCTCGGTGATCGCCCGCTCGTGCTCGGCGGCGATGTCGGGGCGGTAGGCGGCGGCCAGACGGGTGAGCGTCGCGCGGGCCGGGCCGACGCGGGCGGCGGCCTCGGTGATCCGCTCGCTCAGCGCCTTCACCGAGGCGGGGGCCTCGAGTTCTTCGACGCGCAGGCTGCTGAAGTTGCGGTCCTGGCTGTCGAGCTGCTCCTGGGCGGCCTCGCTGTAGGCGATGATCTGCAGTGCCATCTCGCGCTGTTTGGTCACGGGTTCGACGTAGGCGTCGTCGAGCTCGCGGCGGAGGCGGAAGGCGGCCGTCGCCATCGACCGGGCCTTCGCGACGGCGGCCGCGTAGTCCGCGGTCTTCGCCTCGCCGAATTGGGCAACGGCGAAGCCGAGCTCGTTGTCGGCGGCGGCGAGCGCCTCGTCGAGGGCGACGAGCAGAACGTTGGCTCGGGTGCGCAGCGCCGGCAGTCCGGCGGCCCCCGAGGGCTTCGCGCCCTCCCGGTTGCGGAACAGCATGGCGATTCCCACGATGAGCGCGCCGGCGACAATGACGCCGATGATGGCGAGTGCGGCAGTGAGTCCTGTGAGCATCGCGGCAATTCTACGGCGGCGATCATGAGGGATTGCGGCGTATCCTCCCGGGTTTTCCTGCCTCCTACCCTTAACGTTGCCCTGTGTGGCGTGCCAATCAAACGGACGACTTCGCGCAGGGTGACGGCGCGGAGCACATGGACGCGCCTCCGCAGTACACCTCGCCGCAGGCCATCAGCTTCGGAGCCGACATGCAGCCGGCCAACATAGCGAGCCCGACCTGGCAGCGCTGGAACGACGAACTGGCCGCCATCGGGGGCCGCTCGCCCCTGCTGCACTTCGTCGACACGCCCCGCACCCGCATCGAGCTGGGTACCACCCACCCGGGCGGTCTCGCCCAGTTCATCACCGGCAAGACCACGCTGCTGTCGAACCTCATCCGCGATGACGTCGCCCTGCGCAGCGCCAAGGTCGCCGCCGGCCTCATTGCCGCGAAGGGGCTCGAGCTTGCCTCGACCCGCGGCATCGACTCGATCCACCTCGGCATCGGCATCGCCGAATGGACCTTCAACGGCGAGGATTTCACCGCACCGGTTCTGCTGCGCCCCCTCGCGATCCGCCGCCACGGCCGCGACTTCGAGGTGCGCCTGCGCGGGCGCGCCTTCCTCAACCCGCAGTTCGCGCGCGCCCTCGACGAGCAGTTCTCGCTGCGCCTCGACGCGGAGAGCTTCGTCGCGCTGACGGATGACGACGGCACCTTCAAGCCCAATCCGGTCATCGACCGGCTGCGCGGCCTCACCTCGCACCTCGAGTGGTTCACGGTGTCGCCGCGTCTCGTGGTGTCGAGCTTCGCCGATGTCGCGCCCGGGCTCGTGCACGACGCCCGCGAGCTCGACCACCCGGTTCTCGATGCGCTCGCCGGCAACCCGACCGCCAAGTGGACCGTCGAAGAGAGCTTCTCACCGGTGCAGGCCCTGCCCGCCGACCTCCGGCCGCCGCAGACTGACACCCTGCTGCTCGACGCCGACTCGGAGCAGGAGAACGTCATCGCCCAGGTGGCGGCAGGCAACTCGATCGTCGTGCGCACCCTGCCGGGCACCGGCAGCACCCAGACCATCGTCAACGCGATCGGCGCGCTCGTCGGCCAGAACAAGCGCGTGCTCGTCGTCGGCGCACGCCGCGCAGCGCTGCAGGGGATCGCCCAGCGGCTCGGCGACATCGGCCTGCCCGGCCTCGCCGTCACCCCGGCCACGTTGCGCAAGGACATCATCCGCTCCATCGCGCGCAGCGAGAAGGCCAAGGCTCCCCACGTCGGAGAGGTGGACGACGCACTCGTGCGCCTGCGCACGGTGCTGATGGACTACCGTGGCGCGCTCGCCAAGCCCGACCCCGTGCTCGGCATCTCGGTGCTCGACTGCGTCACCGAGCTCTCGCGCCTCGCACTGCTGCCGACGCCGCCCGCGACGACCGCGCGGCTCAGCCGCTCGACCGTCGAGGCCCTGGCCGTCAGCCGCGAGCGCGCACGCGAGCTGATCCACGCCGCGGCGGCGCTCGGCGAGTTCAAGTACGGCCCCAACGACTCGCCCTGGTACGGCGCGCAGTTCATGGGCAGCGAGGAGGCCGCGCGGGCCCACGCGCTGGCGCGGAGCCTGTGGGCCAATGAGGTTCCCACCCTGATCGACCGGGCATCCAGCCTCATCGCGACCACGCACATGCGGCCCTTCACCACGATCCACGAGCTCGGCGTCTACCTGCACCTGCTCGTCGACCTTCGCGACTCGCTCGACAAGTTCCAGCCGGTGGTCTTCGACCGCTCGATCAGCGAGCTCATCGTCGCGGTGTCGCCCAAGCGCGACACCCCCGGAATGTCGGGCGGCAACCGCAAGCGGCTCAAGAAGCTCGCCAAGGAGTACCTGCGCCCCGGCGTGCACGTCGGCGACATGAAGACGGCGCTCGAGCGCATCCGCGACCAGCGCGTGCTCTGGCAGCGCTTCGTTGCCGAGGGGGTGCCGCCCCAGGTTCCCGTCGGTATCGCTGACGTTCTGCACGCCTACGAGTATGTCGAGCGCGGCCTCGCGTCGCTCGACGAGCCGCTGGGATCGTTCACCCCCGATACCGCGCTGGCGAACCTGCCGCTGTCGCAGCTCGTCGCGACCCTGCAGGGGCTCGCCGCCGACTCGGATGTGCTCAACAACCTGCAGGAGCGCGCGGCCGTCATGACCGAGCTGCGCGCACTCGAGCTGTCGCCGCTGACCACGGACCTCGCGAACCGCCACGTACCGGAGGCGCAGGTCGCCGCCGAGCTCGAACTGGCCTGGTGGCGCTCAGCGCTCGAGTCACTGCTCGAGGCCGACCGCGCCCTCCTCGGGGCCAACACCGGCGTGCTCGACCGGCTCGAGGCGGACTTCCGCCTCGTCGACGAGGCGCACGCCGCAGGATCCGCCCAGCTTCTCGCCTGGCAGCTCGCCGAGAACTGGAAGATCGGCATCATGGACTGGCCCGACGAGGCCGAGATGCTCAAGCGGCTGTTGCGCGGTGACCGGCTCGATGCCTACGACCTGCAGACCAGCGCCCCGCACCTCAGCCGTGCGATCGCACCGGTCTGGCTCGCCTCGCCCTACGAGGTCGCCGAGGTCGCCGACTCGCTGCCCTTCGACTCCGTGATCCTCATCGATGCGGGCGCGACCACGATCGCCGAGAACGTCGGCGCGATCCGCCGCGGGCGCCAGCTCGTCGCCTTCGGCGACCCGGTCACCCAGACCCCCTCCGACTTCGTCATCGCGATCCCCGGCGAGGCCGGCACCGACAAGCTGCTGCGCAGCGAGGATGACGACGCGGCCCTCGAGGCCCTGCACGAGGACTCCGCGCTGGCCCGCCTCGCCACTCTGCTGCCCAGCTACTCCCTCACGCGCAGCTACCGTCCCGGCGGCGAGGAGCTCGCCGAGCTCGTCAACCGCCGCTTCTACGGCGGGCGCATCGAATCGCTGCCCTGGGCCGGCAGCTACCTCGGTCACGGCAGCCTCGCCCTCGAGTACGTCGAGAACGGCACCGGGATGCCCGACACCTTCACCGGCGCCGTCGAGAGCGTCGACGCCGAGGTCGCCCGCGTAGTCGAGCTCGTGTTCGAGCACGCTGCCACCCGCGCGCGGGAGTCGCTCATGGTCATCACCGCCTCACAGCTGCACGCGGTGCGGGTGCAGCAGGCGGTGCTATCCGGCCTCGCCAGCCGCCCCGAGCTGACCGACTTCATCATCGGCGACCGCTCCGAGCCCTTCACCGTCGCCACCATCGACCAAGCCGTCGCCGAGAGCCGTGACCGGGTCATCTTCTCCATCGGCTTCGGCCGCACTCCCCACGGCCGCGTGCTCACCAACTTCGGCATTCTCGGCGAGCCGGGCGGCGAGCGCCTGCTGGCGGTCGCCATGACCCGCGCCCGCCGTTCGATGGCGATCGTGTCGTGCTTCCAGCCCTCCGACATCGATGAGACGCGCATGAGCCACGGGGCCGTCGCCCTCGCCGAGATCCTCGCGGAGGTCACCGCCCGCCTCGAAGACGAGCCGGTGCCGGACGACAGCGACCCCATGCTCGTCGACCTCGCCCGCCGCCTCGAGGCGAAGGGCATCGCGGTCGCCCTCGGGCACCGCGGCAAGCTCGGCCTGGTCGCCTCGCACGGCGGACGCTGCGCCGCCATCGAGACGGATGCGATGCTCGCCCGCGGCTCGCTGCGCGAGTCGCTGCGCATGCGCCCCGAGTTGCTGCGCCGCCTCGGCTGGCACTACCTGCGCGTGCACATCTTCGAGCTGTTCAGCGACCCCGACGCCGTGGCCCGCCGGATCGTCACCCTGCTGGGTGCCGATGCCCAACCCGTGACCGAGCCCATCGCGGTGGTCGCCGGAGCCCGCTAGTGAGCGGCATGCACGCCGGGGAGCCGCTCTCCGAGGACGAGGAGAAGGCCCTCGCCAAGGCGAAGGGGCGCAAGCGGCGCAAGCACGTGCGCGTCACCACCCCGGCGCCGGCCGGTAGCGACCCGACGCCTGCACCGGAGCCCTCGCGCAACTCGGGCACCGAGAACGACGCGCGGTTGAAGGCCGACAAACCTCCCCACTGGGGGTAGCAGGCGACAGTGCAGAGCGTCGTCGGGCCGGGGCTAGTAGGTCACCCAGAGCCAGTCGTCACCGTCGATGACCTGCGGGCCAGCGCCGACCGAGTGCTCCGCGGTCGTCGGGTCATCCCCGTCCGTCCACCACACATAGGGGCCGTAGTCCTCGGACTGAACGTAGCCGGCACCGTCGAGCGCGGCGTCGATCTGGTCGATCGCGTCGAGGCCGTCTCCGGAGAAGAATGCGCCGTACCGCTCGTAGCCGCCCGACTTGTCGACGACGAGGCACTCGGGCACCCGCTCGATCGTGATGCCGTCGTAGAACGCCAGGCCCGCCGGGTCGATCGGCTCTGCCTCGGCATACGAGAGGTCGGCGATGTAGTCGAAGATCGCGGGGGTGCAGCCGTACTGCTCGGTCGATGCGCTCGACTCGTCGGGCGAATCGGCGGCGCCCGAGTCACTCGGGGCGGGCGCGGCGGAGCAGGCGGAGAGAACGAGGGCGGTCGCGGCGACGGCGACGTAGGCGGGCATGCGCTTCATGCATCCAGTATCCATTTACTGAGCCGCGCTCGCTACTAGGGCGTGGGGGTATTCTGCGCCTTCAACAGGTCGCGGATCTCGACGAGCAGGTCGACCTCGCTCGGCACGGCGGGCTGCTCGGCCGTGCCCTCCTCCTTGGCCTTGAAGGCGCGCTTCTTGAGGAAGTTGATCGGCAGGATCAGGGCGAAGTAGACGACGATGGCGACGAGCAAGAACTGGATCACGGCCGCGACCACGGCGCCGAAGGCAATCTCGGCGGGCTTGCCGCTGAGCGAGGGCACCGTCACGATCCATAGCGAGCTGAGGCTCTCGGCCTGGAACAGCGCTCCGATGGCCGGGTTGAGCACCGAGTTGACGAGGGCGTTGACGACGCCCGTGAAGGCGGCACCGACGACAACCGCGACCGCGAGGTCGATCACATTGCCGCGGAGCAGAAATTCCTTGAAACCCTTCATGACTTCTCCTAGCTGGCTGCGGGGGTGGAGGGCGCGGCAGGCGCGGCGGCAGCGGGCGCGGCGGCGGGCGCGGGGGTGGATGGGGTCGACGACGACGTGGTCGCGCGGCTGTCATTGCGGTAGAAGCCCGAGCCGCTGAACGAGACCCCGACGGCGCTGAAGAGCTTGCGCAGTGCTCCACCGCAGGTGGGGCAGACGGTGAGGGAGTCCTCGGTGAAGGCCTGCTGAATATCGAAGGCCGTGTCGCACTCGGTGCAACGGTAGCTGTAGGTAGGCACGGTGTCCTTAGTTTGCGCGGGGAAGCTTGTGGATGCCAGACGGCGTCACGACACCGTCGACACGCTGGTCGTGCACCTCACTGGGCACCGACTCGACCAACTCGCTATCGAAGATGACAGCATAAACCGGGGGGCACTTCTCCATCGAACCGAGGGTCTTGTCGAAGTAGCCGCGGCCCCATCCCATGCGCATGCCGCTCTGGTCGACCGCGGCGGCGGGCACGACGATGAGGTCGACGTCGTTGATGGCGATCGGTCCGAGCAGCTCGGTGGTCGGCACGGGCATGCCGAGCAGGTCCTCCGCCTCCTCCTTGCCGTCGTAGGGGGCCCAGTCGAGAAGGCCGTCCTCGCGGGAGTAGGGGATCAGCACGCGAATGCCCTGGTCGCAGGCCCAGCCGAGAAACTCGCGCGTGTTCGGCTCATCGGGCGTGCTGAGATATGCGGCCATCGAGCGGATGCCGCCCGCCAACTGCTGCAGGTGGCCGGTCACCGCGACGGTGGCGGCTTCGCGCTCGTGGGAGGGCGTGATGCGCCGCCGCTCGCGGATCTCGGCTCGCAAGGCCCGCTTTTCGTTGTCAATCCCTGCCGCCATGCAGCAATACTACGGATGCCGGGCCGATAGCCTTGGGCCATGGCGTTCACAATCACAAAAGCGGTCATTCCCGCGGCTGGACTCGGTACCCGGTTTCTGCCCGCCACCAAGGCGATGCCCAAAGAGATGCTGCCCGTCGTCGACAAGCCCGCTATCCAGTACGTGGTCGAGGAAGCGGTGGCCGCCGGCCTCACCGACGTGCTCATGATCACCGGGCGCAACAAGGGCGCCCTCGAGAACCACTTCGACAGCATGCCGGAGCTCGAGGCGACGCTCGAGGAGAAGGGCGACACCGACCGCCTCGACAAGGTGTCGTACTCGACCGACCTCGCCGATGTGCACTACGTGCGCCAGGGCGCCCCGCTCGGGCTGGGCCACGCCGTGCTGCGGGCGCAGATGCACGTCGGTCACGAGCCCTTCGCCGTGCTGCTCGGCGACGACCTCATCGATCCGCGCGATCCGCTGCTCACTCGCATGATCGAGGTCGCGGGCGAGACGGGCGCGAGCGTCGTCGCCCTGCTCGAGGTCGATCCGTCGACGACCCACCTCTACGGCGTGGCGACGATCGAGGCGACCGACGAGGCGGATGTCGTGCGCGTCGTCGACCTCGTCGAGAAGCCGGCCCAGGGCACGGCCCCCTCGAACTACGCCATCATCGGCCGCTACGTGCTGCAGCCCGAGATCTTCGACGTGCTGCAGAACACCGAGCCGGGCAAGGGCGGCGAGATCCAGCTGACGGATGCCATGCTCACCCTCGCCAAAGAGAACATCGCCGGCGGCATGTACGGTGTCGTCTTCCGTGGCCGCCGCTATGACACGGGCGACCGCCTCGACTACATCAAGGCCATCGTGCAGCTTGCGGTCGAGCGAGAGGACCTCGGCTCCGAACTACGTCCATGGTTGAAAAACTTCGCGTCGACCTTGGACTAGACATGGCCGGATTCACCCCCTCCCTGCACGACGGCGACGTGACGATTCGCGGCATCAAGCTGCGCGACGCCCGCCCGCTCGAGCGCGAGCTGCTCGACAACCGCGCGTGGCTGCGGCGGTGGGAGGCCACCAACCCGGTGGGGCCGATGAACTTCGACGTGCGGGGCAGCATCCGCAATCTTCTCTCCCACGCACGCGAGGGCTATGGCCTGCCGTTCATCATCGAGTACGAGGGCCAGCTCGCCGGGCAGCTCAACGTCTCGTCCATCGCCTACGGGTCGCTGTCGTCGGCGACCATCGGCTACTGGGTGAGCGAGCGCTTCGCGGGCAAGGGCGTCACGCCGACCGCGGTCGCCCTCGCCACCGACCACTGCTTCTTCAGCATGGGCCTGCACCGCATGGAGATCTGCATCCGCCCCGAGAACGACCCCAGTCTGCGCGTCGTCGAGAAGCTCGGCTTTCGCTACGAGGGGCTGCGCCGCCGCTACATCCACATCAACGGTGACTGGCGCGACCACTTCTGCTTCGCACTCACCGTTGACGACGTGCCCCAGGGCGTGCTGCGCCGCTGGCAGAACGGGCAGGTTCCGGCGGGCGAGGGCGTCGTTCCGGCACGGGATCGCAAACTCGCCCTCGGATAGCAGCCGCTCAACGCCGACCCGCTCGTAGCCTGTCAGGCATGGACTTGGTAGGCAGCGCTGGCGGCGGGGTCATGCTCGCGCTCGCCGCGGGCCTCTGGCTGGTTTACCTCATTCCCTCCTGGCTGCGCCGCCGCGAGTACTTGGCGACCGAGCGCAACGCGGTGCGGCTGCAGCAGACCCTGCGTGTGCTCGCCGAGACGGCCGAGGTGCCCGTGGCTGTTCGTGCCGAGGCGACCGCCCGCAGCGTCGCCCAGCAGCAGCGCACCCTGCGTCAGGCGCAACAGCAGGCCGCCCGCGAGGCGCGGGCCGTCGAGGCCGCCCACCGCGCGCGCGCGGCCGCGGCCCAGAGGCGCGATGAGCGGATCGCGGCAGCCCAGCCGGCGGTCGCGGCCGTCGTCACTGCCCGGGCTCTGGCCGCGCGGCGCCTGCG
>JAAFHU010000041.1 GCA_013297645.1 Actinomycetota bacterium | reverse complement strand
CGTGCCGGTCACCCGATCCCCCACGGGCGCCTCGGTCGCCGTGAACTCCCCCTCGACGTAGCGCCCCGACTCCGCCGCCTCCACCAGCGCCTCCGGTGCGCGCGCCAGCCCGTGTGCGGCGATGACGCTGCCCAGCAGTCCGATGACCACGAGGGCGAGAGCCACGCGCGTGCGCCAGAGCAAGGCGGCGAGAACCCAGCAGCCGACACCAACCCCGAGCGCGAACTGGGGTAATCCGACGAGCACGACGGCCGCGATCCACCCGGCCGCGGCGGGCACGGCTAGGCGCAGATCGACCCTCACACCGTGACCAGGTCGCGCATGCCTTCGAAGGTCTTCGCGCCGATGCCGGTGACGCTCATGAGGTCTTCGACGGCGCTGAACCGGCCGTTGGCCTCGCGCCAGTCGAGGATGCGCTGGGCGAGCGCCGGCCCCACCCGCGGCAGCGTCTCGAGCTGGTCGAGGGTCGCGGTGTTGAGGTTGACTTTGCCCGACTGCTCCCCGGGGGCTGCTGCCGCCTCCCCCATCAGCGGCACCACGAGCTGCTCCCCGTCGGCGAGTGGCCGGGCGAGATTGAGCTGCGTCTCGTCGGCCCCCTCGGCGAAGCCGCCGGCCACCGCGATCGCGTCGACCACCCGGTCGCCCTCGCGCAGCTCGTAGAGCCCGGGCGCGAGCACGGCCCCGAGCACATGGACATAGATCTCGCCGCTCGGGGCCGGCGTCGCTGACGCGACGACCTGGTCGCTGCCGCCACGCGGCACCAGGGCCGACACGAGAACCGCGACCCCGAGCCCGACGAGCAGCAACACGACCACGGCCGCAGGTTTCACCGAGAGTCGATTCACCCGGCCACGCTACGAAGCACACACAGCGGAGCGCCGCGGACCGGCGAATGCGTGGGCCGCGGCGCTCTGTTGAGGACTGCTACTTGGTGATGATGTTCACCAGTCGCGGCGCACGCACCACGACATTGGTGATCGCCGTCTCGCCGAGGGTACGCACGACGCCGGCCGACGCGCGGGCCAGGGCCTCGAGGTCGGCGGGCGCGATCTTCGGGCTGACCTCGGCCTTGTCGCGCACCTTGCCATCCACCTGGAAGATGGCGGTCACCGACTCGTCGACGAGCAGGGTGGGGTCGGCCTTGCGCCACCCGGCGAGGGCGACCGTGGGCTCGTAGCCCAGGATCTGCCACATCTCTTCGGCCGTGTACGGCGCGACGAGCGAGAGGGCGATCGCGATGACCTCGGTCGCCTCGCGCACCGCGGGGTCGCCGCCGCCCGCGCCCGAGTCGATGACCTTGCGGGTGGCGTTGACGAGCTCCATGATGCGCGCGACGAGCACGTTGAACTTGAAGGCCTCGACGAGGCCCGGGCCGTCGTGCAGCAGGCGGTGGGTCTGGCGGCGCAGGGCCGCATCCCCCGTCTTCCACTCGATCTCTTTCTGGCTCGTCACGTCACCGGCGAGGCGCCAGGCGCGGGCGAGGAACTTCACCGAGCCGGCAGGCGAGACGTCTTCCCAGTTGATGTCGTCTTCGGGCGGGCCGGCGAACACCATGGTGAGGCGAATGGCGTCGACGCCGAACTCGTCGATGACGTCGCCGAGGTTGACTCCGCCCTTGCTCTTCGACATCTTCGAGCCCCCCGAGAGCACCATGCCCTGGTTGAGCAGGGCGCTGAAGGGTTCGGTGAAGGAGACGTATCCGAGGTCGAAGAGCACCTTGGTGATGAACCGCGCATAGAGCAGGTGCAGAATCGCGTGCTCGACGCCGCCGACGTACTGGTCGACGGGCGCCCACTTCTCGGCGTCGGCCGGGTCGAAGGCTTGGGCGTGGTCATGCGGGTTGAGGAACCGCAGGAAGTACCACGACGAGTCAACGAAGGTGTCCATCGTGTCGGGGTCGCGCAGCGCATCACTGCCATCGCGGGGGTCGGGCACAGACACCCAGTCCGTCGCGGCGGCGAGGGGCGACTGGCCCTTCGGCTTGAGGTCGAGGCCCTCGGTGGGCGGCAGCATGACGGGCAGCTGGTCCTCCGGCACGGGAATCAGCTCGCCGTCGGCACCGTGGATCATCGGGATCGGCGTGCCCCAGAACCGCTGGCGGCTGATCAGCCAGTCGCGCAGTCGGTAGGTCTTGGCCGCGCGGCCGGTGCCCGCGGCCTCGAGCTGCTCGATGATGCGGGCGATCGCGTTGACCTTGCTCAGGCCGTCGAGTGGGCCGGAGTTGATCATGCGGCCCTCGCCGTGCAGCGCCTGGCCGGTCGAGGCCGGGTCGAGCGGGGGCAGGTCGTCGGGCAGGATCGCGACGCCGTCGGCGTCGAGTTCGAGCTTGGGGATCGCCCCGGTCACCGGTGCGTTCGTGTCGACGACGACCTTGATGTCCAGTCCGAATGTGCGGGCGAAGTCGAGGTCGCGCTGGTCGTGCGCGGGCACGGCCATGACGGCGCCGTGGCCGTAGTCGGCGAGCACGTAGTCGGCCGTGAAGATCGGGATGCGCTCGCCCGTCACCGGGTTGATGGCGAAGCGGCCGAGCGGGATTCCGGTCTTCTCGCGCGTGGCGTCCTGGCGCTCGATCTCGGTGTTCTTCTGGGCCTCGGCGAGGTACTCCTTGAAGTTCTGCTGCACCTCTTCGGTGGACCCCGCGGCCAGCTCGGCGGCGAGCTCGCTGTCGGGGGCGACGACCATGAAGGTCACGCCGTAGAGGGTGTCGGGACGGGTCGTGAAGACGGTGACTTTCTCCTCACGGCCTTCGATCTCGAAGTCGACGTCGGCGCCGATGGAGCGGCCGATCCAGTTGCGCTGCATCGCGAGCACCTTCGACGGCCACGAGCCCTCGAGCTGGTTGAGGTCGTCGAGCAGGCGGTCGGCGTAGTCGGTGATCTTGAAGTACCACTGGGTGAGCTTCTTCTTGACGACGATGGCGCCAGACCGGTCAGACGTGCCGTCGGGCAGCACCTGCTCGTTGGCGAGCACGGTCTGGTCGATCGGGTCCCAGTTGACCCAGCTCTCTTTGCGGTAGGCGAGACCCTTCTCGTAGAGCTTGAGAAAGAGCCACTGGTTCCACTTGTAGTACTCGGGGTCGCTCGTCGCGAGCTCGCGAGACCAGTCGACGCTCGTCGCGTAGCGGCGCATCGACGCCTTCTGCTCGGCGATGTTGCTGTAGGTCCAGTCGCGCGGGTTCACGCCGCGCTTGATGGCGGCGTTCTCGGCGGGCAGGCCGAACGAGTCCCAGCCGATCGGGTGCAGCACCGTGAAGCCCTGCTGGCGCCAGTAGCGCGCGACGACGTCGGCGAGGGCGTAGGCCTCACCGTGGCCCATGTGCAGGTCGCCCGACGGGTACGAGAACATGTCGAGGATGTACTTGCGCGGGCGCTTGTCGGCGGGGTCGTTGCTCGCGAAGGGGTTGAGCTCGTCCCAGATCGGCATCCACTTCTCTTGCAGTGCCTGCGGGTCGTACTCGGGGGCGTCGTCGTGCTGCATGCAATCTCAATTCGTGTGGAGGTGACCGAGAGGCCGACTATCTAGGGTAGCGAACTCTTGCGCGCAACCTCAGTCGACGAGCACTGCCAGCAGCGCGGCGGCCTTCAACCGCACCTCCGCGAGCTCCTCCTCGGGCACCGACATCGCGGTGATGCCCCCGCCGCTGCCGACGGTCGCCCCTGCCGGGTCGAGCACGATCGAGCGGATCACCATGGCCAGGTCGACGGTGCCGTCGGCGGCGAAGTAGCCGAAGGCCCCCGAATAGATCCCGCGCGCCCGCGCCTCGAGATCGTTGAGGATCTCGGTGGCGCGCTGCTTGGGCGCGCCCGTCATCGAGCCGGCCGGGAAGCACGAGGCCACGGCATCCACCGGGCTCAGGCCTGCCGCGAGCTGCCCGCGCACGGTGCTGACCAGCTGGTGCACGTGCGGGTAGGTCTCGACCGCGAGCAGGCTCGGCACGGCGACCGAGCCGATCTCGCTGACCCGCGCGATGTCGTTGCGCACCAGGTCGACGATCATGAGGTTCTCGGCGCGCTCTTTCTCGCTGCCGAGCAGCTGCACGCGCAGCACCGCGTCTTGCGACGGGGTCGCGCCGCGCGGGCGGGTGCCCTTGATGGGCTTGGACTCGATGACGCCTGAGGAGTCGATGCGCAGGAAGGTCTCGGGCGACGCGCTGAGCACCGACACGTCGCCGACCCGCAGCAGCGCGCCGTGGTGGCTCGCGCTCGAGTGCCGCAGCGCGAGGTACGCAGCGAGGGGATCGGGGCGCACGTCGACACTCGCCTCCGTCGTCAGGCAGAGCTGGTAGGCCTCCCCCTCGACAATGGCCGCCTGGCAGTCGCGGATCATGCGCAGGTACTCGTCGTCGTCGTAGCGCCAGGTCACCTCCGCCGCGACCGGTGCTGCCGGCTCGACCGTCACGGCCGCGCGCAGGGCCGTGAGCGACCGAGCGAGCCACCGCTTGAGGGGCGGAGTCCACGCGTCCCCGAGGGCGACAAAGGTGATCGCGCCCGTCGCGTGGTCGAAGAGCAGTCCCCGATCGACCCAGAGCAGCCCCGCCTCGGGGTACCGCGACTCGTGCTCGACGTGCACGCCCATCGTCTCGCCGCGCAGCTCGTAGCCGAGCCAGCCGATCCACCCGAGGGGGGCACTGTTCTCGACGACGGGCATGTGGCGCAGCTCGTCGAAGACCCCGCTCGAGATCGCGCGCGAGGCTGAGCCGACGAACGACAGGCCCGACGTCGCACCCTCGCCGCTGTCGAGCCAGACCGTGTTCGTCGACGTGGCGAAGAGTGTGCTGTAGGCCTGCTCCGGAGTGACTGCGAACCCGCACTCTCGTCGCAGCAACCGCATAGCCTTAGCGTATGGGTTCGGTCGTTGCAGACGTGTTTCGGTGGGGTGACGGCGTTCTGCACCAGCTGGACTACTGCGAGATGACGGATACGACCCTCACCGCTGCCGACTCCTGGCTGGTCACCGACGGCACAGCCCTGGCCCTCGACCTCCACCGCAGCCGCTTCCTCGCGGCCGCCCCCGGCAGCGAGGAGTTCTGGGATGCCGCCATCGCCGCGATCCCGCGAACGGGCGACTGGTTTCCCCGGGTCGAGCGGCACTCCGACGGCCGCTTCCTCTTCCGCCAGCGCAGCGCCCCCGAGCTGCGCCGCTCGCTCACCCTCATCACCCACCGCGCTGCCGACCCGCGCCGGGCGCCCGCGGTCAAGGGGCCCGACCTTGACGCGATGCGGCGACTGCGCACCGCCGCCCAGGCGGAGGGGGCGGATGAGGCGGTGATCCTCAGCCCCGACGGCTACGTCGTCGAGAGCTCGCAGAGCGCGATCGCCTGGTGGCGCGGCAGCATCCTGTGCACGCCGCCCGCCGAGTTCGCACGCTGCGACAGCGTCACCGCCCGCTCACTCATCGGCCTCGCCGGCGCACTCGGCGTCGACCTGCTTGAAGAAGCGGTGACGCCGAACGAGCTCGACGGCACCGAGATCTGGGCGCTCAACGCGCTGCACGGCCCCCGCATCGTGACCGGGTGGCACGAGGGGCCGCAGCCCGCCGAGCTGCCCGGGCGGCTGCAGCTCTGGCGCGATCGGCTCACTCGGTTGAGGCGAGCGCTGTGAACGACGCGCTCGACTGGATCCTCACGACCGTGCAGTCGGTCGATCCCGTACTGCGAACGCTGCTGGCCGGCGTCGGCATCCTTCTCGAGACGAGCATCCTCATCGGCCTCGTCATCCCCGGCGACACCATCGTGCTCGTCGCGAGCACGGGTGTCGGGTCGCCCGTCGAGTGGGGCGCCCTGGTCGTGACGGTCATCGTCGGCGCGCTGGCGGGCGAGAGCATCGGGTTCGCGCTGGGGCGCTTTCTCGGCCACCGCATCCGGCCCTCGCGACTCGGTCGCCGCATCGGCGAGCACAACTGGGTGCGGGCGGAGAACTATCTCGCCCGCCGAGGCGGCATCGCTGTCTTCCTCTCGCGCTTCCTGCCGGTGCTGCACTCCCTCGTGCCCGTCACGGTGGGCATGAGCGCCATGAGCTACCGCCGTTTCATCTCGTGGACGATCCCGGCCTGCGTGATCTGGTCCCTCGCCTACGTGACCCTCGGAGCCGTGACGGCCGGCGGGTACCGCGGGCTCTCCGACCGCCTGCACGGCGCGGGCTACATCTTCGTCGGCGTGATCGTGCTCTTCATCGTGCTCGTCATCGTCGCGAAAAAGCTGCTCGAGAAGCGCGAGGCACGGCACATGGATGCGATAGCCGCCGAGAACGACGAAGGCGGCCGCCCCTAGGGAGCGACCGCCTTCGGTTACCGGCTACTTGAGGAAGCCGTTGTCCTTCAGCCATGCCTCGGCAACAACCGCGGCAGACGGCTTGTCGTCGCCACCGTAGGTCGTGTTGAGGTCGATGAGCTCGTCGGTCGTGATCTTCGCAGACACGGCGTTGAGCAGCTCGGCGAGCTTGTCGGAGTAGACGCTCTCGCTGAGAAGCGGCACGACGTTCTGCACCGGGATCAGCGACTTCGGGTCCTCGAGAACGACGAGGTCGTTCGCCTTGATCGAGGGGGTGGTCGTATAGATGTCAGCGATCTGCACGGTGTCGGTGAGCAGCTCGTTGAGCGTGCCCGGTCCGCCGAAGTCGTCGATTGCCTTGAAGGTCAGGCCCTCGACGCCGTAGGTCTCGGCAAGCTTGCCGAACCAGCGGCCCTCGAAGGGCGTGTTGGCCGCGAGCGTGAGCGTGTCGGCGATCGGAGCGAGGTCGCCGATCGACGTCACGTTGTTCTCTTCCGAGAACTCCTTGGTGACGACGAAGGCATCCGCGTCGGCACCCGGCGCGAAGTCGAGGGTCACGAGGCCCAGCGGCTCGAGCACGTCGGGAAGCGCAGCAGTGACGTCCTCAACCGACGAGGCGGTCGCCTCGGGGTCGGAGCCGTAGAGCAGGTTGCCGGCGTACTCGGGGATGAGGTCGATCGATCCGTCGGCAAGGCCGGTGAGGAAGGCCTCACGCTCGCCGATGGAGGTGTTGTAGGTCACCTCGTAGCCGTTGGCGGCGAGCACCTGGCCGTAGATCTGGGCCAGGATCTCGTTCTCGGCGAATCCCTGCGAACCGATGGTGATGGCGGTGGTGGCACCGTTACCGGTGTCACCGTCGCCCGTGTCGAGCGGGTTGGACGAGCTGCAGCCGGCGAGCGTCGCGGTGACCGCGAGCGCTGCCACGGCAAGGCCGAGGCCCTTCTTGTGTGCGAACATGCTGTTTCCTTCTCTCGTGGTGTGGTGTCAGGGGGTCGCACGGGCGCGCCGGAGCCGGGCTCTGGAGCGTGGTGCGGTGGAGGTCACGCCGCGGGACACCCCGCGCGGCGTGACAAGCAGTTGGATGAGCGCGAGCAGCCCGTCAACGAGCAGGGCAAGCACGGCGACGAGGATCGCCCCCGCGATGGCGAGCGTGTAGTTGCGCACCGCGAGCCCCTCGATGAGGAACCGACCGAGGCCGGTGAGCCCGACGTAGCCGGCGATCGTCGCGGTGGCGATGACCTGCAGGGCGGCCGAGCGGATTCCGCCGATGATCAGCGGGAGCGCGAGCGGCACCTCGACCTTCCACAGCAGCTGCCACTCGGTCATGCCGATGGCGCGCGCCGCGTCGATCGTCTGCCGATTGACCGACTCGAGCCCCGCGTAGGCGCCGGCGATGATCGGCGGCACCGCGAGGATCGCGAGCACCGCGACGAGCGGCCAGAGCCCTAGCCCGGTGAAGAGCACGATGAAGAAGAGGAGGCCGAGGGTGGGCAACGCCCGCGCAGCCCCGCTGATTGCGATGACGAAGGCGCGGCCGCGGCCCGTGTGGCCGATCGCCAGTCCGACCGGCAGGGCCACGACGAGCGCGATGCCGGTGGCGAGCGCGGAGTAGTAGAGGTGGTCGCCGAGTCGCGGCAGGATCCCCTTCGCGCCGGTGAGGTTGGCCGGGTCGACGATGTAGGCGAGAGCGTCGAGGAAGAAGTTCACGAGGTGACCTCCGCGGCGACGCGCGTCACCGACGCGCGGGACGACGTCGGCAGCGCGCGCGTGTAGGGCATGAGGATGCGGCCGATCGTCACGAGCACGGCGTCGAAGATCAGCGCGATGATGACGGTGAAGGCGATACCGATGACGACCTCGGTCGGGAAGCTGCGCTGATATCCATCGAGGAAGAGGTAGCCGAGCGTGGTGACGCCGATGAGCGAGCCGACGCTGAGCAGGCTGACCGTCGTCACCGAGACGACGCGGAGGCTGGCGAGAAGCACCGGGCCGGCCAGCGGCAGCTCAACGCCCCAGAACCGGCCCCAGCGCGAGTAGCCAACCGCGGTGGACGACCCGATGACGTCCTTCGACACCGATGCGAAGGCGTCAGCCGAACCGCGCACCATCACGGCCACCGCGTAGATGCTCAGCGCGACGACGACGTTGATCTCGTCGAGGATGCGGGTGCCGAGGATCACCGGCAGCGTGACGAAGAGGGCGATCGACGGGATCGTGAAGAGCACGCCGCCGAGGGTGAGCAGGATGGTGCGCAGAACGCGGCTCTGGTTGGCGAGCCACCCGAGGGGGATGCTGGCTATGAAAGACACCAGAACCGGTGCAACACTCAGCCGCGCGTGATCGAGCGCGAGTCCGAGAACCAGTTCGAGGTTCTGCCATAGCCAGACCATCAGGCGTCGCCCGCCTGGTCGGTCTTATCGGAGATGCTGTACGCGAGCTTGCCGCCCGGCGCGCTGATGACGCCCGCCGCGTAGCCGGTGCCGTCAACGAGCAGCACGTCGTCGCCCGTCGCCGCTGCGGCGACAGGGGCCAGCCGTCGCTTGCCCCGGTCGGCGCCGATGAAGCTGGCGACGAACTCGGTGGCCGGGTTGGCGAGGATCTCGCGGGGGTGGCCCTGTTGCGCGATCTTCGCACCCTTCTCAAGGATGACGACCTGGTCTCCGAGGAGGAAGGCCTCGTCAATGTCGTGGGTGACGAACACGACCGTCTTGCCCAATTCGCGCTGCAGCCGGATCAGCTCGTGCTGCAGCTCGGAGCGCACGATCGGGTCGACGGCGCCGAAGGGCTCGTCCATGAGCAGGATGTTGGGATCGGCCGCGAGCCCGCGGGCGACGCCCACGCGCTGCTGCTGGCCGCCCGAGAGCTGGCTCGGATACCGGTCGGCGAGGGCGCGATCGAGCCCGACGGTATCGAGCAGCTCGAGCGCACGTTCGCGGGCCTCCGCTTTCGGAACCCCGTTGAGCAGGGGCACGGTGGCCACGTTGTCCACCACTTTGCGGTGCGGCAGTAGTCCGGAGTTCTGCATGACGTAGCCGATGCGCCGCCGCAGGGCGACCGGCTCGACGGTGGCGATGTCTTCGTCATCGATCGTGATCACGCCGGACGACGGATCGACCATGCGGTTGATCATGCGCAGCAGCGTGGTCTTGCCGCATCCAGACGACCCCACGAGCACAGTCGTCTTGCGCGAGGGAATCAGGAGGCTGAAATCGTCAACCGCGACGGTCTCATCGGCGAACCGCTTGGTGACAGAGCGAAACTCGATGGACATTCGCTCTTCCTCTGGTCGACGGGCGTGCGGCCCTCACTAAAACACCATTCGGTGCCTTGGTCATTCCGGATTGCGTGAAGTTAATAGTCGACCACGAGCGTATGACACTGGATCAGGACTTGTGCGGTTCTCCAAAGTGGCGTACCAGCAGGGCGTAGACCGTGTCGCGACCCGCCTCGAGGAAGGCGGTCTCCCCGGCGGGGTCGAAGGTGAAGGCGCGGGAGGCCAGCGCGTCAGAGATCTCGATCGACACCTCGAAGGCGAAACGGGTCTCGTCGGTCACGGGCAGGTCGAAGCGCTCGGCGAGGGCGTGGAGCATCGTCTCGGCCACGACCGAGTTGTATGTGCGCTCATTGGGATTGGGCTGCAGGTCGATGACGTCGCCGACGCGCAGCGAGCGAAAGCCGGGCTCGTTCTTGAAGGCCTCGACGAAGACGCCGAAGGCAGAGCTGAGCGCGTCGAGCCAATTGTCGTGCGTCGACTCGGCGATCTCGTGGGTCACCTGCGCGAGGGTGCGCTCGAGGTTGCGTGCGGCGAGCGCCTGCAGAACGGCGATGCGGTCGGGAAAGTACCGGTAGACGGTGCCGATCGAGGCGCCAGCGCGCTCCGCGACCATTGCCGTCGTCAGTCGCTCGTATCCCAGCTCGTCGATGACGGCCGCTGCCGCGTCGAGCAGACCGGCCAGACGGGCCGTGCTGCGGGCCTGTACCGGCTCGTTGCGCAGGGATAGTGCACCGACCGTGCTGTGCTCTGCGAGACTGGGAATCGACACTGGGGTTACTCCTTCATGATCCAGAGCGCATACTATCGCGCCCCCAATGCGGGGGCGCTGTGGCGAATGGTGAGTCCCATAATTCTCCGGTTGGCGTAAATTATCGATAGCAATAGTCAGTTTTTCCTGAGAGTGCCGCCACCGGGCCTGCCCGGGTCTCCGTGCAAGACTGATCGGATGGCCACGGCACGCAAACCACCGACTCTCTCGGAGGCGGTGACGGCACGCCTCCACCGCGCCGCCCGCATCGAGGACTGGTTCCACGGGCTGCGCCAGCGCTGGGGTCGCAGCCGTGGACTCGTGCCGACGGTGGTGCCGTTCACCGGCTATGGATCGACCGGGTGGGTGCGGGTGCTCTGCCGCATCCAGCTCGGCCAGAAGGGCGCGTCGGCGACCAAGCCGCTCGTCGGTCGGCGGGGCTGGCGCAGCTTCACCGGCATCCAGGTCGCTCACGCTGCCGTGACGATCACGGCCGGACGTGCGACCCGCGAAGTGAATGCCGACCGCGGAGGCGTCGTCGACACGCGCATCGACGTCAAGCTCTCGCCCGGCTGGCACGACATCACCATCTCGGTTGAGGGGTCGGAGCCGGTGGTGGCCCCCGTCTTCATCGTCGACCCCTCCGTCGGCTTCGGACTCATCAGTGACATCGATGACACCGTCATGGTGACAGCGCTGCCCCGCCCCTTCCTGGCGGCGTGGAACACCTTCGTGCTCAACGAGCATGGCCGCAGGCCGGTCCCCGGCATGGCGGTGCTCTACGAGCGCATCACCCGCACCCACCCCGGCGCCCCGGTCATCTACCTCTCGACGGGCGCCTGGAACGTCGCACCGACGCTCACACGATTCCTCGAGCGCAACCTCTACCCGCAGGGCGCCCTGTTGCTCACCGACTGGGGGCCGACCCACGACCGCTGGTTCCGCAGCGGCAAGGAGCACAAGCGCACCTCGCTCATCCGGCTCGGCGAGGAGTTTCCCGAACTCAAGTGGCTGCTGGTCGGCGATGACGGCCAGCACGACGAGGCGCTCTACGGCGACTTCGTGCACGACCACCCGGACAATGTGGCCGGGGTCGCCATCCGGCAGCTGTCGACGAGCGAGGCGGTGCTTGCCGGTGGCCGCAGCAAGGACGGACCGGACGACAGCACCGGAGTGGAGTGGTACTACTCCCCCGATGGCGCTGGCATCTCGCAGCAGCTGAGCGAGGCCGGCATCCTGCCCCAGGACTACTCTCTTCGTTACAAAAGTCAATAATCTGTCTATACAAGGCGCTAACTCTTTGTAAGACTGTTTTTATGACTATTACACACGGTCATTTTTCCACCACGGATGACTGGGAGGCGACGATCGGGGAGCAGTTCAGAACGCTGCGCCTCAGCCGCCATCTCGACCAGGCGCAGCTCGCCGAGCTCGCCGGCGTGAGCCTCGGCGCCGTCAAGGGGCTCGAGCAGGGCCGCGGCAGCACCCTCAAGACCATCGTGCGGCTCGCCCGCGCCCTCGAACGCGAGGACTGGCTGCGCGGACTCGCCCCCCGTCCCGCGGTCAGCCCCGTCGACGTGCTGCGCTCGTCGCGCGCCCAACCGCGCCGTCGCGTCTACCGACCGCGGGGCAGCTGATGGCCTACGTGCCCGTCGACGCCGTCGAGGTGCGCGCCTGGGGCGAGCCCGTGGGCGCCGTCGCCCTCGACCCCGGCACCGGCTACTACGCCTTCGAGTACTTCCCCTCGTGGCGAGGCGACCTCGCGCCCGGCCTCATGCCCACCGGCGGCGGGCCCTACGTATTCCCGCAGCTGGCGGTCGACACCTTCCACCGGCTGCCCGCCATGCTCGCTGACGCCCTTCCCGATGACTTCGGCAATGCGCTCATCGACGCGTGGCTGGCCACCCACGGAATTCCGCGCTCGGCGGTGACCGCGCTCGACCGGCTCGCCTATATGGTGGGGCGCGGCATGGGCGCGCTGGAGTTCGCCCCCTCCCGCGGGCCGCGGCACCGCAAGCCCTCCGCGGTCGAGATGGGCAGCCTCGTCGAGGGGGCGCGATCGCTGATCGACGGCGAGTTCGGGGGCGACCGCGAGACGCAGGCGGCGATCCAGGGCCTGATCCAGGTGGGCACCTCGGCCGGCGGCGCCCGCGCCAAGGCGGTCATCGCGTGGAACCGCGCGTCGGGCGAGATCCGCAGCGGCCAGCTGCCCGCCGACCCCGGCTTCGAGTACTGGCTCATCAAGCTCGACGGCCTCGGGCGCGACCACGAGCTCGGCGCGAGCGGCCTCTACGGGCGCATCGAGTACGCCTACTTCCTCATGGCTCGTGCCGCCGGGGTGCAGATGATGGACTGCGAGCTGCTCGAGGAGAACGGCCGTGCCCACTTCGCCACCAAGCGCTTCGACCGCGGCGACGACGGCAGCAAGATGCACAGTCTCACGCTCTGCGGCCTCGCCCAGCTCGACTTTCGCCAGCGCGGCACCCACGACTATTCCCAGCTGTTCCAGACCGCCGGCGCGCTGGGTCTCGGGGGCGACGCCCGGGAGCAGATCTTCCGGCGCATGGCGCTCAACGTGCTCGCCAACAACAACGACGACCACACGAAGAACCACTCCTTCACCCTCGGCGGGCCGACAGCGCCGTGGCAGCTCTCGCCGGCCTACGATGTCACCTTCGCCTACAACCCGGCAGGTGAATGGACCTATCAGCACCTCATGTCGGTCAACGGCCGCTTTCGGGACATCACCGTGGATGACCTCCTCGCCGTCGCCGACCGCCATCAGGTGCCGCGGGCACGGCGTGCACTCGCCGACGTGCAGGCCGCCGTCTCCGCCTTCGACGACTTCGCCGCACAGGCAGGCCTGACCCCCGCGCACGCCTCTGCGATCGCCGTAACGTTCCCGACGGGCCGCTAGCCTTGACGCATCATGGGTAGGTTCTCAGACGGTTCGGCGGGCGACGCCGACTACGGGATGATCGGCACCGGCTACGCGCGGATCCGCCAGCCCGACCCCCGCATCGCGGCCCAGTTTCACGCAGCACTCGGCGATGCGCGCACTGTGCTCAATGTCGGCGCCGGCGCCGGATCGTATGAGCCGACCGACCGCGACGTGACGGCCGTCGAGCCCTCGGCGTCGATGCGAGCCCAGCGGCCGTCCCACCTCACCGAGGCGGTCGATGCGACCGCCGAGACGCTGCCCTTCGAGGCGGACAGCTTCGATGCGTCCATGGCGAGCGTCACGATCCACCAGTGGCCGAACCCCGAGGCGGGGCTCGCGGGCATGCGGCGGGTCACGACCGGGCCGGTCGTCATCCTCACCTTCGACCCCGATCCGGTGCGCTGGTGGTACGACGACTACGTTCCGGAGCTGCTCGAGGTCGAGTCGAAGCGCATGCCGGCGATCGACCTCGTCGCGGCCGCCGTGGGCGACGTGATCGACGTGCAGACGGTGATGGTGCCCAACGACTGCACCGACGGCTTCGGCCAGGCCTTCTTCGGTCGCCCTGAGCGGCTGCTCGACCCCGAGGTGCGCCGCGCGATGTCGGCGTGGAGCTTTCTCGAGCCCGGGGTCGTCGAGCGCTTCGTTCACGATCTCAGTGCCGACCTCGAGTCGGGCGCCTGGGACGAGAAGTACGGTTCGTTCCGCGAGCTGGAGTCCTTCGACGTGGGCATGCGGCTCGTCATCGGGCGTCGCGCCTAATTCACCCTCGGTTTGCCGTCCGTTTGGGGCGGTCGGTCAGGCTGATGGCATGTTCTCCCTGGTTGCCAGCGTGCGCCCCGCCCCCTCGCTCGGGCCCACCGTGCTGCGCCGCGTCGTCGCGGGCCTGCGCGTGCACGCGCACGTGGACTGCGCGCCGGGCCAGGTGCTCGTCACCGTGCCGCGCATCGGAACGGCGCTCGTCTCCGAGCTGCGCAGTGTGCTGCTCGTCGAGCTCGTCGTCGACAGCGAGGATGCGGCGGCCCGCGCCTGCGCCACCCTCGTTCGCGAGATCGGCAGCAGCGACATCGTGATCAGCTGGGCGCGCGACACGAGCCTCTCTGCGGCATAGGCGCCGCTCGCAACCGACGGGGGCTAGCGCGCTGCGAGGTGCTCCCCGAAGAACGCGTCGATGCGCTCCCACGCGTCTCTGGCGGACTCGGGTTCGGGGCCAAAGTTCATCACGCGCACAAGCGGGCGGAAAAGGGCCGGGCCGTTGAGCTTGTCATTCATGAACTGGTGGCCGGCATTGGGGTACTCCTTGGAGTCGTGCGGGATTTCCTTGGCGGTGAGCACCGCATCCAGCTTCGCGGTCGCGTTCTTGAGCGAGCTGTCTTTGCCGCCATAGCTGGTGACGAGCGGGCAGGCGCCGTCGAGCGCTGACTCGAGATCCTTCGGCAGGATGCCGTAGTTGACGGCCGCGGCATTGAAGCCGCTGCCGGCGGTCATGAGCGCGAAGCCGCCGCCCATGCAGAATCCGATCGCTCCGACCTGGCCGGTCGAGCGCGGGTCGGCGAGCAGCGTCTGGCGCGCTGACTCGATGTCGGCGTAGGCGCGCCCCGTGCCGCTCGCGAGGGCCCGCGTCGTCGCCGAGATGCACCGCCGAAAGCCGCCCTCGGTGAAGAGGTTGGGCATGAGGGCGAGGTAGCCCATCGCGGCGAGGTGGGCCACCTGCTTGCGCATCTCGTCGTCGACGCCGAAGGCCTCGTGCATGACGACCACCGCTGGCCACGGACCCTCGCCGTCGGGAACGCCGAGCACCGCCTCGAGGTTCTTCGACATGCCGTCGACGTCGTAGGTGAGCACAATGTCTTCGAGGGTCATGCTGCACGGTACCAGTGCCGGTGGCGGCGAGGATACTGGCACCATGACCCGCGCCTTCACCGCAACCCGCGCCCAGCTCGCCCAGCTGCGGCTGGCGGCCCAGGGCATCGGCTCGACGGGCTTCGAGACGCCGGTCGACGTGGTTCGGCACCTGCTGGCGATGCAGGCGCAGAGCTTCGACAACGCCAAGTGGGCCATCGGCCTGCGCACCGCCGCGGCGACGGATGCGGATGTCGAGGCCGCCCTGCAGCGGCGCGAGATCGTGCGCTCCTGGCCGATGCGCGGCACCCTGCACTTCGTGCCCGCCGAGGACCTCGGCTGGATGCTCGGCCTGACCGCGGCGCGCACCGTGCAGGCGGCGGCCGGCCGGCACCGCCAGCTCGGCCTCGACGATGCGGCCTTCACCCTCGCGGCGCAGCTTGCCGAAACGGCGGTCGAGGATGCCGGGGTGCTGAGCCGCGCCGACCTGCTCGCGGCCCTCAACGCCGGCGGTCTCTCGACCGAGGGACAGCGCGGGGCGCACTTGCTGCTCTACCTCTGCGTCACCGGCCTGCTCGTCTTCGGCCCGCCCGAGGGCAAGCAGCAGACCTTCGCATTGCTGGGCGAGTGGGTGCGTTCGCCGCGGGGGCTGGACGGGGATGAGGCCCTCGCCGAGTTCGCCCGGCGGTATTTTCTGGGGCACGGCCCCGCATCCGATCGGGATTTTGCCTGGTGGTCGTCGCTCACCCTCACGCAGGCGCGACGGGGGCTTGCGATGGTCGCCGACGAGCTAGAGAGGCTCGACGTCGAGGGTGTGCAGTACTGGCACCGTCCCGGCCTCGAGCCGGCGCCGCCCGGAGTTGCAGCCCTGCCCGGCTTCGACGAGTACGTGCTCGGCTACCAGACCCGCACGGCGCAGCTCTCGGCGGAGTGGTTTCAGCGCATCGTGCCGGGCAGCAACGGCATGTTCCTGGCGACGATCGTGGTCAACGGCGAGGTCGTCGGCACGTGGAAGCGCACGGGGGCAATCGACGAGTTCGCCGCCCTCTCTGTCGTGCACCGCGCGGCACTGGGCCGGCAGTTGCAGCGCCACGCAGACTTCGTGCGGCTACCGTAGAGCTAATGCTCCTCCTTCCCAGCCTGCGCTCCACGGCGAGGTCGCCGCTGCTGCAGGTGCTCAAGACCTCGGTCGCGGTCGTTGCCGCCTGGCTGCTCTGCTCCGCGCTCTTCACCCAGACGGCCCCGATCTTCGCCGCGATCGCCGCCCTGCTCGTCGTGCAGCCGAGCGTCAACCAGTCGATCGCCAAGGGACTCGAGCGCAGCGTCGGCGTGATTCTCGGGGTGGTGCTCGCCTACGGCATCGGCTTCGTGTTCGGCCGCAGCGGCTGGGTCGTTCTCGTCGCGATCGTGCTCGCGCTGCTGCTCTCGTGGGTTTTCAAGCTCGGACCCGGCTCAGCCAACCAGATTCCGATCAGCGCGATGCTCGTGCTCTCGCTCGGCGCGCTGCAGCTCGACTACGCCGTCGACCGTATTCTCGAGACCATCATCGGCGCGGCGATCGGGCTTGCCGTCAACGTGCTCATCGTGCCGCCCGTGCTGCTGCAGCCCGCGCACCTCGCCGTGGCTCGGCTGGGGCGCGAGGTGGCCGCCGCGATGGAGCGGCTGGCCGGCGCGCTCAGCACGTCGACCTCGCCCGACGAGCTGGCCACCATCCGCGCCAAGGCCCGCGACCTGCGAAAGGTGCGCGACACGGCGACGGATGCGATGGCCCGCGGGGCCGAGAGCCTCACGCTCAACCCGCGGCGCGGCCGCAATCGCGCCCTGCTCGAGCGCGACGCGGAGTTGCTCGACCGCCTCAGCATCCTCGTCACGCGCGTGATGGGCATGACCCGCGCCGTGCACGACAACTACCGGCCCTCGCTGATCAGCGACGCGGCGATCGTCGAGATCGCCGAGGAGCTGCGCCGCGCCGCCCACGATGTTCGGCTGCTCGGCAGGGACGAACCGTCGACCTCGACCGCGGAGATCCCGTTGCTCACCGCCCCCCTGCAGATCCTGCGGCCCAACGCCGAGCACTGGGTGCTCATCGGGTCGCTGCTCGAGGACCTGCGCCGGGTGCGCCTCGAGATCCAGGGCTCCGACGACAGCTAGGGTGTGAGCATGCGCGCCTGGCTCGGGTCCACCCACCCCGGCCCCTCGTTCGCGGTGACGGCTGTCGCCGTGGTGCTGGGCATCGGCGTCGGTCTCGGTCCCTGGCAGATCGCGCTGCTCGGCCTCGCGATACTGCTCGGGCAGTTCTCCGTGGGGCTGTCCAACGACTGGATCGATGCCGCCCGCGATCGCGCCACCGGCCGCACCGACAAGCCGACTGCCGCCGGCGCGATCCCGGTCGCGGTGGTGCGGGCGTCGGCGTGGACGACCGCTGGCCTCGCACTCGTCGCAACGTCTCTTCTGGGATGGCAGCCGCTGCTCGTCCATGCCCTGTGCCTCCTCAGCGCGTGGCATTACAACGCGTGGCTGAAGCGGACCGCCTTCTCCGTGCTGCCCTTCGTCGTCAGCTTCGGGCTGCTGCCGGCGATCGTGACTCTCTGCCTGCCCGGGCGGGCGGCGTGGTGGGCCTTGGGCGCCGGCGCCCTCTTGGGCGTCGCCGCCCACTTCTCCAACGTGCTGCCCGACCTTGAGGCAGACCGGGCTACCGGGGTGCGGGGGCTCCCCCACCGGCTGGGCGCGCGCGTCTCGGGGGTGGTGATCGCGGGGTCGCTGG
>JAAFHU010000040.1 GCA_013297645.1 Actinomycetota bacterium | reverse complement strand
CCGAGTGCACGATCGAGCTCACGCCACTCGGGGCAACCCTCGTGGGCGGCGCGACCTGGGCACCAAATAGCGCGCCCGGCGATTGCAGCACCGGGCCCGCCGTCGAGGCCGTGGATCGCTAGGACGTGCCCGCTCAGGGCCGCCAGCTGCTCTCAGGAGCCGCCGCGCATGAGGGTGACGTCTACGAGCCGGGTCCCCGGCAGGAGTACTGCAGCCGACAGCGACGGTAGCGCGAGCGCGATCGAGCGCGCCCTGTCCCTCTCCGTCTCGTACCACCGCGAGCACGTGACAGCGGGCTCGCCCTCACTGGTGGCGTACCAGCCATAGACGCCGCGCAGGTGCTCGCTGATGAACGAGACCTGCAACGAGGCTCCCCCCTCGACGATGCGCCGGGCGTCCTCGCTCGCGCTCTCAAACGTGCCGTAGATGCGCGCGCTGCGACCGAGCTGGCGGTTGTTCCCCGAGATGAGCTGCCACACCACAGCACCGGACTCCAAGTCGCCGGTGATGGGCGTGGGCGTGCGTGCGTCGAGGCGCAGTGTGCGGCGAAGGTGTGAGATCCACGGCTGAAGTTTGGGGC
The DNA here is from genome assembly GCA_013297645.1 of Actinomycetota bacterium. Classification (GTDB taxonomy): domain Bacteria; phylum Actinomycetota; class Actinomycetes; order Actinomycetales; family Microbacteriaceae; genus Conyzicola. Next base: position 17,610 of record JAAFHU010000040.1, on the reverse strand, counting down.
TGTCGCCATCGACGAAGCGCGTGAACACAATTCGCGAACCGACCGTCATGGCGGCTTCCTCGTGCTCTCTGTAGGCCCACCAGCGTGGTGGGGCGAGCAGAGTCTCGGACTGGTCGTGGAACAGAGGGAGCCACCGTCGCAAACAGCGACACGCTAGTGGGTGAACAGTGGGTGTCTGAGCGGAAAAGAACCACGGTCGGTCTACTGACCTCTGCTCCGCCTCCAGGATTCGAACCTAGACCTAACAGCTCCAAAGGCTGTCGTGCTGCCATTACACCAAGGCGGACCGCGGTCGCCCGCGTCTCAATTGTGCCAGAGCGGGATAATGGACGGATGCCCCCCGCCAGCGACGAAGTCGACCGCATCGTCGACGCGTGGGCGCGCGAGCGGCCCGACCTCGACTTCTCGCCGCTGCAGGTGCTCTCGCGCGTGGGGCGGCTGTCGCGCCACCTCGAGCGGGCGCGGCGCGCGGCCTTCTCGGCGTCCGATCTCGAATCGTGGGAGTTCGACGTGCTCAGCGCCCTACGGCGCGCGGGCACCCCCTACCAGCTGAGCCCCAAGGCGCTGCTGCAGCAGACCCTCGTCTCGAGCGGCACGATGACGAACCGCATCGACCGGCTGGTGGAGCGCAAGCTCGTCGAGCGCCGCACCGATCCGAATGACGGCCGCGGCATCCTCGTGGTTATGTCGTCACTGGGGCAGGAGCGGGTGGACCGCGCGATCCGCGAGCTGCTCGACGCAGAGCAGGCGCTTCTCGACGCGCTCTCGCCTGCCGACCAGGAGCGCCTCGCGGCCCTGCTGAGAAAACTCAGCCTGGACTTCGACGAGGGTTAGGCGAGCAGCTCTTCCAATTCGAGCCAGCGGGTCTCGACCTCGTCGAGCTGCTTCTGCACGTCGCTCAGCTGGGTCGAGATCGTGCCGAGGCCGGTGTAGTCCGACTGGTCGTGCGCGGCCATCGAGAGGTGCAGCTCGGCGATCTGGGCGCTGAGCTTCTCGATCTTGCGGCCAGCGGCGGCGAACTCCTTCTGCGCGTTGCGCAGCTCGGCTCCCCCGAGGCCCTTCGGCTTCGCGGCCGCGGCGGCGGGCTTCGACGTGGTCTGAGCCCCGCGAAGCTCCAAGTACTGGTCGACGCCGCGCGGCAGGTGCCGCAGGTGGCCGTCGAGCACCGCGTACTGGTTGTCGGTCACCCGCTCGAGCAGGTAGCGGTCGTGGCTCACGACGAGCAGGGTGCCCGGGTAGGTGTCGAGCAGGTCTTCGATCGCGGCGAGCATGTCGGTGTCGAGGTCGTTGGTCGGCTCGTCGAGAATGAGCACGTTCGGCTCGCTGAGCAGAATGAGCAGCAGCTGCAGGCGGCGCTTCTGCCCACCGGAGAGGTCTTTGACCGGGGTAGCGAGCTGGGCGCTCTGGAAGCCGACGCGCTCGAGCATCTGCGTGGGCGTCATCTCCTTGCCGCCGGCGATGTAGGTGCTCTTGTGGCGGCTGATGACGTCGCTCACCCGGTCGTTCCAGACGTCCTCGAGCTCGGCGAGCTGTTGCGTGAGGGTCGACACCTTGATCGTCTTGCCGCGTTTGATGCGACCGGATGTCGGCTGCAGGCTGCCCGCCACCAGGCTGAGCAGCGTCGACTTTCCGGCCCCGTTGACGCCGAGGATTCCCGTGCGCTCCCCCGGAGCGATGCGCCAGGTCACGTTCTTGAGCACGTGCTTCTCGCCGAAGGAGACGGACACGTCTTCGAGGTCGACGACATCCTTGCCGAGCCGCTGCATGGCCATGCTCGCCAGCGACACCGAATCACGCACCGGCGGCTCGTTCGCGATGAGGGCGTTCGCCGCGTCGATGCGGAACTTCGGCTTCGCCGTGCGCGCGGGGGCGCCGCGGCGCAGCCAGGCCAGTTCCTTCTTCATGAGGTTCTGGCGCTTGGCCTCCATGGTCGCATTCATCTGGTCGCGCTCGACGCGCTGCAGGATGTAGGCCGCGTACCCGCCCTCGAAGGGCTCGATGAGGCGGTCGTGCACCTCCCACGTCGCCGTGCAGATCTCGTCGAGGAACCACCGGTCGTGGGTCACCACCACGAGCGCCCCGGAGGTGGCCGACCAGCGGCGCTTGAGGTGCCCGGCGAGCCAGGTGATGCCCTCGACGTCGAGGTGGTTGGTGGGCTCATCGAGGAAGATGATGTCGTGGTCGCCGATGAGCAGGGCGGCGAGGGCGACCCGGCGACGCTGCCCGCCGCTGAGGTCCTTGATGGATGCCTCCCACGGAATATCGGCGGCGAGGCCCGCGATCACGTCGCGCACCTTCGGGTCGCCGGCCCAGACGTGCTCGTCGATGTCGCCGATGATCGTCTGGTGCACCGTCTTGCTGTCGTCCAGGTCGTCGGACTGGTCGAGCACCGCGAGGGTGACGCCGTTGCGGCGGGTGACCCGGCCGCTGTTCGGCTCGAGGCGGCCACTGAGCATCTTCAGCAGCGTGGACTTGCCGTCGCCGTTGCGGCCGACGATGCCGATGCGGTCGCCCTCGTCGAGGCCGATGGTCAGGGAGTCGAAAATGACCCGCGTCGGGTACTCGAGATGCAGCGCTTCAGCGCCAAGGAGGTGTGCCATATCCCCCTAACGGTACCCGGGTGCCCGCCTGGCTGTGACCGCGAAAGATTGCCGGCACGGGTACCCGCCGCCCCGGGCTCCGGAAACGAAGGAGTTTGTGGCACTCGACGAGAGCCACCGCAAGACCGAATCCAGAGAAGTGAAGTGGGGCAAGCTGAACACATGAATGCAGAGATCAGCATCGGGGTCATCGGCGGGTCGGGGCTCTACTCCCTCTTCGACGAGGCCGAGACGCGTGTCATCGAGACCCCCTTCGGCGTCGCCACGGCAACGATCGGCGAGCTCGCCGGGCGACGCGTGGCCTTTCTCACCCGGCACGGCAGCGACCACTCGGTGGCGCCGCACCTCATCAACTACCGAGCCAACATCTGGGCCCTCGCGAGCCTCGGCGTGAAGGCGATCATCTCGAGCTCCGCGGTGGGCGGCGTCTCGCCGGACTACCCGCCCGGAACGCTGGTGCTCACCGACCAGTTCATCGACCGGACGTACGGCCGAGCCGACACCTTCTTCGACCAGGGATCGGTGCAGCACCTCAGCGCGGCGGATCCGTTCTGCCCAGCGCTGCGCGCGATCGCGGCCGGCGTTCTCGATGACTCGGTTGTGCGCACGGGTACGGTCGTCGTCATCCAGGGTCCGCGGTTCTCGACGCGCGCCGAGTCGCTGTGGTTTCGCGCGGCGGGCGCCCACACCGTCAACATGACGATGTACCCGGAGGTCGCCCTGGCCGCGGAGCTCAACATCGGCACGGTCAACCTCTCGTACGTGACCGATGCCGACGCCGGCGTCGACGCGAGCGAGAAGACCGGCGATGAAGTCAGCCACGAGCTCGTGCTGCAGCGCCTGGTCGAGGCACAGCCCCGCATCGTCGCCGCAATCGAGGCCATCGTTCGCGCGCTGCCGCAGGACTACGAGCCGCGCCAGCTCATTCCCGCGGCCGAGGTCGCCGCCGTGCTCTCTCGGGCGTCATGACGCTGCTCGTCACCGGCGGCGCCGGCTTCATCGGGTCGGCGGTCGTCGCCGCGGCCCTCGAGCGGGGCGACGACGTGCGCGTGCTCGACTCGCTGCGGGCCGACGTGCACGGTGCGGCGCCGGCCATCGACCCGCGCGTGCAGTTCGTGCACGGCGACGTGCGCGACGCGGCCGCGGTCGAGAGGGCGCTCGAGGGCGTGACCGCCGTCTGCCACCAGGCCGCCAAGGTGGGCCTCGGGGTCGACTTCTCTGACGCCCCCGACTATGTGTCGTCAAACGACCACGGCACAGCGGTGCTACTCGCCGCGATGGCCGCGGCCGGCATCGACCGACTGGTCATCGCCAGCTCGATGGTCGTCTACGGCGAGGGCAGCTACGAGGGCGGCGTGCGCCCGGCACCGCGACGGGTTCACGACCTCGAGGCGGGCCGCTTCGATCCGCTCGACGGCCGCGGCGAGCCGCTGACTCCGACCCTCATCAGCGAAGACGACCCCCTCGACCCGCGCAACGTCTATGCGGCGACGAAGCTCGCGCAGGAGCACCTCGCGAGCGCGTGGGCGCGCAGCACGGGCGGACGGGTGGCGGCCCTGCGCTACCACAACGTCTACGGCCCGGGGATGCCGCAGAACACCCCCTACGCGGGAGTCGCCTCGCTCTTTCGCTCGGCCATCGCCCGCGGCGAGTCCCCGCGCGTCTTCGAGGACGGCAGGCAGCGGCGCGATTTCGTGCACGTGCGCGATGTCGCGAGCGCCAATCTCGCGGCGCTGGACTGGGCGGCGCAGGCCGCTCCGGCATCCAACCGCGCTTTCAACGTCGGCAGCGGCACCGTGCATACCATCGGCGACCTGGCGCTGGCCCTGAGCACGCCGGGGCTCTCCCCGGTGATCACCGGGGAGTACCGCCTCGGCGACGTGCGGCACATCACCGCGTCATCGGAGCGACTGCGCACCGAGCTCGGCTGGCAGCCCACGGTGGGCTTCGAGGAGGGGATGCGCGAGTTCGCGACCGCGCCGCTGCGGGCGGCCGTGCAGTGATCCGCGTCGACGTCGTGCTGCCCTGCCTCAATGAGGCGGGCGCGCTGCCCTGGGTGCTGGACCGGCTGCCGGAGGGATACCGCGCCATCGTCGTCGACAACGGCTCGACCGACGACTCCGCCGCGGTCGCCCGCGCCCACGGAGCCCTCGTGGTGACCGAGCCGCGCCGCGGCTTCGGCTCGGCCGCCCACGCGGGCCTGCTCGCGGCGACCGCCGGCATCGTCGCCTTCTGCGACGCCGACGCGTCGATGGACCCCGCCGACCTGCCCTCGGTGGTCGATCCCGTCGAGGGCGGCAGTGCCGACCTCGTGCTGGGGCGGCGCAGGCCCACCGCCCGGGGCGCGTGGCCGCTGCACGCCCGGCTCGCGAACCGCTCGCTCGCCCTGCTCATGCGCCGCGCCACCGGACTGCCGCTGCACGACCTCGGCCCGATGCGGGCGGTGCGCCGCGAGGCCATGCTCGCGCTCGACCTGCAGGACCGCCGCAGCGGCTACCCGCTCGAACTCCTTCTGCGGGGCCACGCGGCGGGCTGGCGCGTGCTCGAGGTCGACACCCCGTACTCGCCGCGCATCGGGCGCTCGAAGGTCACCGGCACGCTGCGCGGCACCCTGACGGCGATAGGCGATATGTCCAGGCTCCTTGCCGAACAGCCAAGGGCTACGAAGACCTGATGTGAGCACAGTCATCGTCATCGCCAAGGAGACCCTGCCGGGCAAGGTCAAGACGCGCCTGCACCCCGACCTCAGCTATGAGGACGCGGCAGCCGTCGCCGCTGCGGCCCTGGCCGACACGATGCTCACCGTGCAGTCGCTGCCCGCCAGTCGCCGCATCCTCCTCTTCGACGGCGAGACACCCCCGCCGTGGTCAGAGCATTTCGAGATCGTGCCCCAGACGGCGGGCGGGCTCGACGAGCGCATCGCCGCCGCCTTCGACGCCGCCACCGGGCGCACGGTGCTCGTCGGCATGGACACGCCCCAGCTGCACGCCCAGCACCTCAGTGCCTTCTTCTCGCCCTCCGCCGAGGCCGACGCCTGGATGGGCCCGGCCAACGACGGCGGCTGGTGGGCGCTCGGCATGGAGCAGCCCCGCGGCGACCTCATCCGCGGCGTTCCCATGTCGACCGAGAGAACGGGCGCTGCGCAACTGGTGCGCCTGCGCGCCGCCGGCCTGCGCGTCGAGATGCTTCCGACACTGACCGACATCGACACCGTGGATGACGCGCTCACCGTCGCGCGCGCCATACCCGGCTCGCGGTTCGCCATGGCTCTGTCGGTCTGCCTCCGGCCCGAGGCCATCAACGGGACGAGCTCGTGACCCTCACGGGAACGACCTTCGGCGCGGGGGGTGCCGAGCCCTACGCGAGCGCCCTTCGGCGCAACGATCGTGTCGAGCTCGTGCTTCTTCCCGACGGCACGGATGTCGCCCGCTCGACCACGATGGACGTCGCACGCTGGAACGCCCACGCCGACGTCGCCGACCACACCCTGCTGCGCGCGGCCACCGGCCCGCTGCTCGATGTGGGCTGCGGGCCCGGACGCATGCTGCGGGCCGCGCAGCAGGTCGGCCTCGAGGTGCTCGGGATCGACGTCTCGCCGACCGCCGTCGCGATCGCCCGCGAGGCGGGTCTGCCGGTCATGCACGGCTCGATCTTCGACGCCGTTCCGCGCGAGGGATCGTGGCAGACGGTGCTCCTCGTCGACGGCAACATCGGCATCGGCGGCGACGTGGCCGCGCTGCTGCGGCGCTGCATGGAGCTGACCGCCGCGGACGGCGACATCGTGGTCGAGCTGCACGACGACCGCGACCTGCACGACGTCTACACGGCCCACCTGGTGGGGACCGACGGCGGGCAGAGCGAGCGCTTCCCCTGGGCGCAGATCGGCATCAACCCGATGGTCGACCTCGCTATCGAGCTGGGCTTGCGCTTTCGTCAGGCGTGGGAGTCGAGCGGCCGCACCTTCTGCCGCCTCGCCACCGCGAAGTAGACCGCGAGCGCGGCCCCGGTCGCCACGACGAGCACGGCGTAGAAGACCGCCAGGTTCAGGCCGTAGTCGAGCGGGAGCAGGGTCGGATTGGCCCGGCCGATCGACTTCTTGATGATCTCGGGAAACACGATAAGGGCCATGATGGCGCCGAGCACAATGGCCCCCTGAACGATGATGATCGCGCCGAGGGGAACGCGGAAGCTCCGGCCGAGCCGGCGCATGGCGATGCCGACGGCGACGACGGCGAAGGAGGCCACGCCGTCGTGCAGGATGATGGCGCCGGCAAACCAGAGCAGGATCGCCGCGTAGTTCTTGGGCGCGACGTCGTCGAGCAGCACCACACCGCCCACGGCCAGCAACGCGACGCCGAGCACGATCAGCCCGATCTGCACTTTTCGCATCACAGCACCTCGATCGAGCTCAGCCACTTGGTCTGCAGCACCCCGGGCCGGCCGGGCGCGATCAACCGCGCCGGGTAGCCGTGGTCGAGGTCGAGGGTTTCGCCGTTGACCTCGAGCGCCACGAGGGTGAGCTCATCGCGCACGTACTCGGGGAACACCGTCGTGCGGGCGTAGCTGCTGTCCTGCTCGAGGCTGACCGCGCGCAACGAATCGCCCGGCTTGGCACCGACCGCGTCAGCGAGGTCGCGCAGGCGCGGGCCCCGCCAGGTGGCCATCTGGCTCCAGCCCTCGACGCAGGCGATCGGCAGCTCGACGGTGTGCTGGGGCATCGCGAGCAGCTGGGCGCGAGTGAAAGACTTCTCGGTGGCCCCGTTGGCAACGGTGAGCACCCAGCCGGCATCCGTCGCAGTCTGCAGCACCTTGGCTGCCTTGGCCGTGCGGTTGACGGGGAGGGAGTTGGGACCGACGTCATTCTTGCGGGGCGCGAACACGTTGGTGCCGTCGAGCAGCCGGAACGACTGACCGGCGGTGAGGGTGACCAGGGCAGCGCTGACGGTGCCCACGATGACGAGGAAGCCGCGCCTGCTCGGTGCGGGTGCGGGTTGCGGGGTCGCCTCGATCCAGTTGACGACGCGGCCGGTAATGCCGGCATAGGGCTGGGTGTCGATCGGGGGCTTGTCAGGGCTGGTCGAGACATGCGGGTTGACGGCTGGCACCAGGGTGACCCCGTCGGCCTCGTAGCTGTTCTTCTTCGACCAGTACTGGGCAATGGTCTGCAGCTTCACGGCGATGTGGATGGCGAGCGAGCCGATGATGACGAAGGAGAGCGCGTAGTGGGTCTGGCGGAAGGGAAAGGGAATGAGCGCGTACCACTGGTAGGTGTTCAGCAGCCCGATCGCGATCTGCACGAGGGAGGCGGCGACGAAGAGGGCAATGGATGCCCGCTCGAGAAAGTGGCGGAACGACCGCACCGGCGGAGTTGAGAACAGCTCGGGGAAGACGGTGTACAGCTTCGCGAAGAGCAGCGGGAAGCACAGGATTCCGGCGGTGATGTGCACGCCCTGGCTCACCTGGTAGAGCCAGATCGGCCGGGTGGGGAACACCATCCACGGCAGCGGCTCCTGGATGAAGTGGCTGTAGATGCCCGTCGCGAAGCAGACCAGGAAGGCGGCCCCGAGCAGTCGGCCGATGACGACTGCCATGCGCGGATTGCGCGCGGGCGCCGACACGGCACTGTTGAGAGAGTGCAGCAGGCGCTGCAGGTGCCACATCATGCAAGCCATTCGTAACCGGTTGACTATCCGACAGGATGAACCCATGAGAACTGCGGTCGTCGCCATTCTGCTCGCACTGAGCGCTGCAACCACCACCGTTGCGGTTGCGGTGCTGGGGGTCTATAACGACAAGACCGGGCGGCTCGAGCCGCTCGTCTTCCTGACGATCGCGCTGTGGCTGCTCTTCGCCGTCGCGGTGGTCGTGGTGCGCCGCCTGCCCGCCCGCACCGTCGTCGTGCTCGTGCTCTCCGGCACCCTGGCCATCGGTGTCGCCGCGATGACCGGCCCGCCGAACACGAGCACCGACTCCGCGCGCTACGCCTGGGACGGCATCGTGCAGAACGCGGGAATCTCGCCCTATGCCTACGTGCCGACCGATCCCGCCCTGGCCCATCTGCGGCAGGACTGGCTCTTCCCCGCCGCCAACGCCGATGGCAGCTGCCCGGGCAAGCCGATCATGACGTCGCGCGAGCCCGGCAGCGACACGGTGGTGTGCACCGCCATCAACCGCGGGACCGTGCCGACGATCTACCCGCCGGCGAGCGAGATCGTCTTCGCGGCCGTGCGCTTCGTGGTCGGCCCGGAGGCCGGGTTCTGGCCGCTGCAGCTGCTCGGACTCCTCACGAGCCTCGGGGTGACCGTGCTGCTGCTGCGCCTGCTGCAGCGCCGGCAGCTGCCCCTGTGGTGGGCGGCGCTGTGGGGGTGGAGCCCGCTCGTCGCGACGGAGGGCATCACCAACTCGCACATCGACATCGTGGCGACGCTGCTCGTGGTGGTCGCGACCGCTCTCGTGGCGTCCGGCTCGCGGTGGCGCGGAGGCGCGGCGCTCGGGGCCGCCATCGGCGCGAAGCTGATCCCCGTGATCGCGGCCCCGGCCCTGCTGGGGCGGCGGCCGCTGGTCGTCATCGCGGCATCCGTGGCGGTCTTCGTGCTCTTGTACGTGCCCTACGTCATCTCCGACGGGATCGGGGTGGTCGGATACCTGCCCGGCTACCTCAGCGAGGAGGGCTACGAGTCGGGAGACCGCTTCGTCCTCGCCTCGATCATCGCGCCGGGATTCGCCTCGACCGTGATCGTCGCGGTGCTCGTGCTGCTGACGGCGGTGCTGGTCTGGCGCAAGACAGACCCCGACAACCCCTGGCTCGGGCAGCTGGTGATGATCGGCATGACGCTCATCGTGGTGAGCCCGCGGTATCCCTGGTACGCCCTGCTGCTCGTCCCGATGATCGCCATGACCGGGCGGTGGGAGTGGTTCGCGGTACCGCTGGCCCTCACGGCCCGGCTATTGGTGCCCTCACTGGAAATTGCCAGAATCGCCCTCGCGGTGGCCATCGTGATCATCGTCGTGGTGTCGATAAAGCGGTCCGGACCGGGAGTTTTCCCGCGTCTGCGCGACGAGCTGAGACACCCCTTCCGGGGGCCTTTTTTGGTAACGGAACGATAACGGGCTAGAACCCCTCCAATCCGGTTGGCGCGTCGGGGCGAATCACGTTCACAACCGCACCTCCGCTCCAACCAAAGGATTGAAACATGCGCAAGTTCTACAAGGCAGCTCTCAGCCTGGCCACCGCCGGCGTTCTCATCAGCGGTCTCGCCGCGTGCACGGCAAGCAGCACCACCACGGACGAGGACACCTCGTCGGCCCCGACCGAAGAGGTCGCCGACCCGACGCCGATCGCCTCGATCCCCGCGCTTGACGGCGTCGACACGCAGGTCACCCTCGATGCCGGCTTCGTTGAGGCCCTCGGCACCCTGGGCCTGACCCCCGGCGTCACCGGCACCGCGACCCTCACCGATGGCGTTCTCGCCTTCCCGATCACCGGTGGCAACGTGGACTACTACGACCCGGCCGAGGACTACCGTCCCTACGTGCAGGGCACGATCAGCCACGACGGCTCCGGCATCACCCTCACCGGTGGCGACAAGGTCGTCGGACTCTCCGACTTCCGCATCGACCCGGGAACCTCGCAGCTCTTCGGAACCGTCACCCTGAACGGTGAGCTCGTCGGCAACGACATCTTCATCTTCAACCTCGACGGCTCGACGCTGAACCCGCTCTCGGAGGACGCTGACGGCAACGCCGTTCTCGAGGGCACCACGGTTCTGATCAGCACCGACGCGGCGGCCCTGCTCAACGACACCTTCGGCACCACCGCGGTGACCGACCAGCTCGTCGTCGGCATCGCCAAGATCACGGCCAAGGCCAAGGCCTAAACATCTAGCACTAAGGCCCGCCGAGTGTTCGCGCACTCGGCGGGCCTTAGCTTTCCCCCTCGACGAGAAACGGAGCAGACGATGACCGCAATCCTCCCTCGCCGCTCCGCTGCACCTGTCTCGGAGAAGCGCCAGACACGTCTCGCGCTCTCCCCCATCCTCGTGGGGCTCGGCGGCCTTGTCACCTCCCTCGCCGGACTCACCAGCGCGTCCATCTGGTACGACGAGGCGGCGTCGATCACGGCCGCCACCCGCAGCTGGCCGCAGCTCTGGCAGATGCTCGGCACGGTCGACGCGGTGCACGGCGCCTACTACGCGCTGCTGCACGTCATCGTCGACCTGGTCGGCTACTCGCCCTTCGCCCTGCGCCTGCCGAGTGCAGTCGCCGTGGGCCTGACGGCGGCCGCGATCGTACTCTTCGCTCGGCAGTTCGGCCGGCCGCGCCTCGGCGTCATCGCGGCTGTCATCTTCCTCGCGCTCCCCCGAACAACCTGGATGGCCACCGAGGGGCGCTCGTATGCCATCTCCGCTCTGCTCGCCATCGTCATCACGATGGCGCTCGCCCACGCGGTGCACGCCAAGACCCGGCGCTCGTGGGCCGTCTACGGGGTGCTCGTGGCACTCGGCTGCACGGTCTTCATCTACCTCGCCCTCATCGTGGTCGCCCACGCGGTCGGAATCGCGTGGTGGCTTCGGGCCCGGGGCGCCCCCGCGCGACCGAGCGCGCTGCGCTGGCTGGTCGCGGCGAGCGGTGCGGCTATCGCGCTCATCCCCTTCGCCGTCGTCGTTATCGGCGAGAGCGGGCAGGTGAGCTGGCTCGGAACCCCCACTCTCGAGCAGGTGCTGCTCGCCCAGTGGTTCTACACGAGCCTGCCATTCGCCGTGGTCGGCTGGGCCCTCATCATCGGCGGCAGCGCCTTTCTCTCGCGGGTGCCCGGATTCTCCCTGGGCAAGCTCATCCTCCCGCTCGTCGTTCTGCCCACCCTGCTGCTTGTCGCGGTGAGCTTCGCCATGCCGCTCTACACGCCCCGCTACCTGTCGATGTGCCTGCCCTTCGTCGCGATCGCCATGGCAGCAGTGCTCGACCGGATCCTCTCGAACCAGCGGGTGGGCATCGCTATAGCCCTGCTCGCGGCCCTCGCGATTCCCCAGGCAGTCGAGCAGCGCCAGCCGGAGGCGCGCGACGACGCCGCCTGGCCGCAGGTGTCTGCCTATCTCGCCGCCGACCGGGGGGATTCCGCGGTGGCCATCATCTACGGCACCGTATACGGCCACCCCACCGCGACCTCGCGCGTGATGGCCTATGCCTACCCCGACGGATTCGCCGACACCGTCGACGTCACGCTCGTCACCCCCGCGGCCGAGTCGGGCCGCCTGTGGGAGTACACCGCCCCGCTCGAGACGCGCCTCGACCGGCTCGCCGGCGTCGAGGTGACCTACCTCGTCACGAGCACCTCCCGCGATCTGCGACCCGAGACCACGAGCACGCTGCTCGCGGCAGGATGGCGCGTGGCCGACACGGTCTCGTTCACCAACGTCAACGTCGTCAAGTATGAGCGGGCGCGTCCGTAGGCTGGGTAGGTGCCCGAGATAGTCCTGCTGCTGGCCTCACCGCTGCACCGCTACGAGGGGCGCCCGCGCGACGGCGCTGTGCCCTTCAACGCCCCGGAGACCTTCGACGAGATCACGATCCGCGCAGGGCTGGGCGTCGTGGGCGACCGATTCTTCGGACACCGCGCCCACGTGCGCGAGTCGGTGACGGTCATGGCCGCCGAGAGCCTCGACGGGCTCGGCGACGTCGACCCGGCGAAGACGCGCCGCAACGTGCTCACCCGCGGTATCGCCGTCGACGAGCTGCGGGGCGAATTCAGCCTCGACTCGGGCGACGGCCCCGTCTGGTTTCGCGCGCACCGCCCGGCGAACCCCTGCGCGTGGATGGACGAGGAGCTCGCCCCCGGGGCCTTCCGCCACCTGCGCGAACACGGCGGGATGCGCTGCGAACCGCTCAGCGACGGCACGCTGCGCCTCGGGCCGGTTACGCTCGCGCTTCGATCGTGATCGCGTGCCAGCCCTCGGAGCCGTTCGGCGGGGGCTGCACGCGCTCCCCGCTCTGCACCGTGCCGTTCTTGTCGGTCACGCGCGACTCGATGAGGTAGACCTTGGCCTCGCCGGGGGTCCACGGCATCGACCACTGCAGCCAGGTGTCGTCGCTGATGGCGGGGGCGAGGGTCGCGGGCATCCACTGACCCTTGTCGATGCGCACCTCGACCTTCTCGACGCCGGTGTGCTGCGCCCAGGCAACGCCCGCGATCACCATGGGCTCGAGCGGCACAATCGCCGTGTACTTGGGCACGTCGATGCGCGACGAGAGCTTGATCGGGCCCTTCGCCGACCATCCCCGGTCGGTCCAGTAGGCAGTCTCGTTCGCGAAACGCGTGAGCTTGAGCTCGGTGACCCACTTGGTGGCCGATACGTAGCCGTAGAGGCCGGGCACGACCATCCGAACCGGGTAGCCGTGCTCGAGCGGCAGCGGCTCGCCGTTCATCGCCACGGCGAGAATACTGTCGCGGTCCTCCTCCATGAGCACGCTGAGCGGCGTTCCGGCCGTGAAGCCGTCGACGCTGCGTGACAGCACCATGTCGGCGCCGGCCTTCGGCTTCGCGCGCGCCAGCAGGTCGCGAATGGGGTAGCCCATCCATTTGGCGTTGCCGATGAGGCCGCCGCCGACCTCGTTCGACACGCAGGTGAGGGTCGCATAGGTCTCGATGAGTGGCAGTGCGAGCAGCTCGTCGAGAGTGATCTCGACCTCCTGCTCGACCTCGCCGACGATGCGCAGCGTCCAGTCGGCAGCATTGACCGTTGGCACGATGATGGCGGTGTCGATGCGGTAGAAATCGGCATTGGGGGTGACGAGCGGGTAGAGACCGTCGATGTCGAGGGACGCCCCCGCGGGCACCGGCGGCGCGGCGACCGCCGGCTTCGGCAGCGTCACCGTCGAGCGCACGGCGTTAACCGTCGACGTGGCCGAGTTGACCATGCGGGCGGCCACCCCGGCGACGAGCGCGGCACCGGCGGTCGCGCCCGCGAAGCCGAAGAACCCGCGGCGGGTGAGGCGGGCCTCGACGCTGGCAGCCTTCGTCACGGCGAGCCACTGGCTGAGGCGGCGGATGCCGATGCGCAGCACGATCACGCCGATGACGGTGCCGACGACAGTGGGCAGCGCCCAGAGCAGGGTGGCCTCGGCCCGGGTGCCGGCCGAGATCGTGGCGACGACGCCGACAACGGTGAGCCCCACGGCCCCGAAGGGCGGGCGGCGCAGCTCGAGGGCGCCGACGACAGCCGCGAGCACGAGCACGAGAAGGCCGAGACCGACGAGCAGGGCAGCCTTGTCGCCCGTGCCGAAGAGGGCGATCGCGGTCTCCTTGACCCAGGGCGGCACGATGTCGATGACGAAGGACCCGACGGCGACCAGCGGGCTTGCCGCGGGGGCGACGAAGAGGGCGACGACCTCGGCCGTGCCGAGGGTGGCGATCGCGGCGACGACGCCGACGAGCGCAGCGAGCAGGTACCGCCGCCTAGTGGTCATGCACGCACTCTAGACCTCGAAGCATGCCCATAGTTCGTAGCCGAGGCCGAAATCAGTCGCTGACGATTCGAGCGCCGTGCACCGGGCCGGTCGCGCGCACCACGGTCAGCCGAGCCGACTCCAGCGCGAGCTGCAGTTCGAGCGCGCTATCGGGGTCGGCGGCGAGGAAGGCGACGGTGGGGCCCGAGCCCGAGACGATGCCGGCGAGCGCCCCGTTCTCCTCGCCGAGCTCGAGAGTCGCGGCGAGGGAGGGCTCGAGGTGCAGGGCAGGAGCCTGCAGGTCGTTGTACAGGGTCTCGGCAAGCATGTGCGGGTCGCCGGCCCGCAGTGCCTGCAGAACATCGGCGTCGACACTGGGCGCGACGTCGGCCGGGAAGATGTCTTGCGCGTGGCGGTCGCGGTGGCGGTCCAGCTCGGAGTAGACACCAGGCGTCGACAGCCCGAAGTCGGCGAGCGCGAGCACCCACTGGAAGGTGCCCTTGGCGAGGGCCGGGCTGAGCTGGTCGCCCCGGCCGGTGCCGATCGCCGTGCCACCGGTGAGCGCGAAGGGAACGTCGGCTCCGAGCTGCGCCGCGAGGCCGAGCATCTCGTCGCGCGGCAGCGCCGTTCCCCACAGGGCGTCGCAGGCGATGAGGGTGGCCGCGGCATCCGCCGATCCCCCGCCCATGCCGCCGGTCACGGGCACGTGCTTCTCGATGGCGAGGCGCACTCCGCCGCGGTAGCCGGTGTGGTGGGCGAGCAGCTGGGCGGCCTTGATGGCGATGTTTGACGCGTCCGTCGGCACACGGCTGAGCTCGACCGTGCCGGTGACGGAGACGCTGAAATCGTCGGCCTCGACCGCGCGCACCTCCTCGTAGAGCGACACCGCCTGATAGGCGATGGCCACGTCGTGGTAGCCGTCCGGCTCGAGCCGCCCGACTTTCAGGAAGACGTTGATCTTGCCCGGGGCTTTCGTATGCACCATACGAGGCGTGGCCGAGGAGGTCATTCGACTAACTTACCCGCTCCCATCACCCAGTTCTCCTCCGCCCCTTGTTTAATGGGAACCTATCTTCCTATAGTGGGCCCATGCCCCGACGCAAAGCAGGAAGCGTGCTTCCCCTCGAACTCGCGATACTCGAGCACGGTGTCGCGAACACGACCTTCTACGGCTTCGCCCTCGCGCGAGCCCTCTCGGATGGCGACACCGCCCTCACCGCCCACGGCACCCTCTACAAGGCGCTGGCCCGCATGACCGACGCCGGACTGCTCAGCGCCGAGTGGGAGGACCACGCCCCCGCCGAGGCGGAGGGGCGTCCGCGACGGCGGCTCTACCGCGTCACCGGCGCGGGCGCGCGGGCATTGGCTGCGGCCCCTGCAGCGCCGCTGGCCGTCAGCACGAAGGTGAGCCTCGCATGAGGGCGGCCGAGCTGATCCTGCGGTGGTGCGACCTCTACACGCGCGGACTGAGCCCGGCGGTAGCCGGCGACCGCCGCGCCGAGCTGGCGAGCGACCTGTGGGAGCACGCGGCGTACGAGCCGCGGCCAGCGGGTGCGATGCTCTCGCGGGCGATCCGCGGGGTGCCCGCCGACCTGGCCTGGCGGAACGAGCAGCGCCGCGCCGCGCGCCGGCTGGTGCCGATGGAGACCCGGGTTGTCGGCGGGGTGGTGGCCTGGCTGGTGGCCCTTGCCGCATCCAGTCTGATTGTCTTCGGACTGATCGCCATTCAGCGCACTGCATTCTTCGTGGCGCAGGACTACGTGCGCCCGTGGTCGGAAACCGCGGTCTGGGTCATCGGACTGACTGAACTCGCGATCGTGGGCGCTTTTCTCTTGCTGCAGCGCCGGTCCCGGCCTTTCGGTGCGATCGCCCTCGCCGCGAGCGTTCCCCTCGTGCACTTCGGGCTCTACGACCTCGACAACAAGAGCGTCACCGCGGGCGCCCTCAGCAACACCCCGGGCTGGGGCGTCGCGGTCGTCTGCGCCATGGCCTGCCTCGCCTTGCTCTTCATCTCGGCCGCCGTGCTGTGGGCACCCTCCAGAAGGGCATCATCGTGAGGGCTCGCATCGTCGCCGTCATTGTTGGCATCGCGGTCGCCTGCGGCCTCGCCGCGGCGGTCATCCTGGGCACTGGATTCCAGACCGAGGTCACCGCCTACCAGGGACCCCTGCCCGACGTCTGGAACACGGCCGAGGTCGACCCGACCGTGCCCGCGTGGCCCGCGCTGCCGACCGCCGAGACCCTGCCCTCGAGCTTCACCCCCGCCGAGCGCGAGGCGGCACTGCTCTGGATCGACCACCTCGAGTACGAGACCCAGTGCATGGTCGACGCAGGCTTCACCAACTTCCGGGTCGGAGCGCTCTGGCAGCCGGGTCTGCCCGAGTACCCCGCCATCGCCTGGCAGGAGGGGTTGAGCGACGCAGAGAAGGCACGCTCGGCCACGACATGGTTCGGCGACCCCGGTACCTGGATCGGCAACGGGGTCGGCGCCGACTACCACTGGGAGCTCGGCGGCTGCAACGGCTACGGCTGGCACATGGCCGGAGTCGACCACCCGTACTAGCTGCGGGCGATAGCCAGGAAGTCGAGCACGGTCAGCTCTTCGCCACGGGCGGTCGGCGCGAGCCCCGCCGCCTCAATGCGGGCGGATGCCGCAGCCGAGTCGCCGAGAACCTCCGACAGCGCCTGCCGCAGCATCTTGCGGCGCTGCTGGAAGGCCGCATCGATGAGCCGGAAGGTCGCGACCCTCTCGGCCTCGGTGCCGGGCTGCTCGCGGCGCTCGAAGCCCACGAGGATCGAGTCGACGTTGGGCACCGGCCAGAAGACCTGGCGGCTGACCTTGCCCGCCGTGCGCCACTCGCCGTACCAGGCCGCCTTGGCGCTCGGGCTGCCGTAGACCTTCGACCCGGGGCCGGCCGCGATGCGCTCCCCCACCTCGGCCTGCACCATGACGAGCCCGGTCTCGATCGCCGGAAAGTGCTCGAGAAAGTGCAGCAGCACGGGAACCGAGATGTTGTACGGCAGGTTGGCAACCAAAGCAGTCGGATGCCCGGGCAGCTCGGTCACGCTCATCGCGTCGGCGGTCACCACCGTCAATCGCGCCTCGGGAGCCAGCTCCCCCACCGTCAGCGGCAGCTGCGCGGCAAGCCGCTTGTCGATCTCGACCGCGATGACCTCGGCGCCGGTTTCGAGCAGCCCGAGGGTGAGCGAGCCGAGCCCCGGCCCCACCTCGACGACGGTGCCGCCGGTCACACCGGCCGCCTTGACGATGCGCCGCACCGTGTTGGCGTCGATGACGAAGTTCTGGCCGAGCTTCTTGGTCGGCTGGATGCCGAGCAGCTCGGCGAGGTCCCGGATCTCGGCCGGGCCGAGGAGCGCGCTGGAGCTAGGAGTGGAGGTCATTTCTGACCTCCACCGCGACGCCAGCGCCGCAGGCCGTCTCGGGCTGCGGCGCTCATGGGGTCTCCGCCGGGTGGTTGCGCGGGGTCGTCACGGGCTCGTCGTCCCAGAGGCCGTAGACAAGCTCGGTGTTGCTGGCGATCTGGGCGGCGAGCATCGCGACATCCGT